>JBKPSK010000165.1:0-9782 GCA_046734995.1 Pseudomonadota bacterium | reverse complement strand
CCACGGCAAAGATCGATCCAGGCGTCCTCACCCTCGCCGGTGCGGTACATGGTAATCGGCTCGCCCTCGGGCAGATCCATCACCCATTCGGCCTTGAAGGACTCGCCGGTCCGGTTGAAGAAGTCGCGGACTTCAGCCCGGCTCCAGACTTCGCGCAATAACGGCCGGTCGGCTGCGATCAGCCGCCGCATCTCCTCCTCGATCGCCGGCAAATCCTCTTCGGTGAAGGGACCGCGACCCGGCGCCGGGGCGAAATCGTAATAAAAGCCGTCCTCGGTCGCGGGGCCGAAGGTGATCTGGGTGCCGGGGAACAGCCTCTGTACCGCCTCGGCGAGCAGATGCGCGAAATCATGACGGACCAGCTCGAGCGCGTCCTTCTCGTCGCGCGACGTAATCAAGGCCAGCTCGGAATCGCCCTCGAACTGCCGGTGAAGATCGCGCACCTCGCCGTCGACGCGCGCCGCCAGCGCCGCCTTGGCCAGGCCGGGCCCGATCGCCGCGGCGACGTCGGCCGGTGTCGAGCCTTGCGGCATTTGCCTGACGGAACCGTCGGGAAGGCGGATCTGGAACATCGCGGACATGGCAAGCGCATGTAGCGATGCGCGGCTGCTCCCTCAACCGTCCGCATCTTGTAAAGCACGCTTGACATCGCACGTGGCTAAAGGTAAAGCCTCCTTGTCATATGGAAAAGGAACATTGACATGACTCGCACTCCTGCCTGGAAGCGCTACAACTGGCGCGTCGTTTGGCTGAGCCTGCTCTACGCCGCCTTCCTGTTGGTGGCGGTTTATGGTTTCAAGCATCGACTGTTCGCCGGCGGGCTGGAGTATGTCATCGCCGTGCTCCCGGCCTTGCCGATTATCGGTATCTTTGGCGCGATCGGCCGCTATCTGATCGAGGAGCAGGACGAATATGTGCGGATGCTGATGGTCCGTCAGACGCTGTGGGCGAGCGGCTTTGCGCTAAGCGTTGCAACGATCTGGGGCTTCCTCGAAAACTTCGGCCTCGTCGGCCATTTCGACGGTTATTATACCCTGATCGCCTGGTTCTTTGGGCTCGGCCTCGGTGGAATCGTCAACAAGCTCACCCTTGGCGCGAGCGGCTGCTGATGAACAACCGCCTCAGGGTCCTGCGCGCCGAGCGCAACTGGAGCCAAAGCGACCTTGCTGACCGGCTTGGCGTATCGCGGCAAAGCGTCAACGCCATCGAGACCGGCAAGTACGACCCCTCGTTGCCATTGGCTTTCCGCGTTGCCGAGCTGTTTGGCCTGGCGATCGAGGAAGTCTTTTCTTCCCCCACCCAGCACCAGTCGAAAGCGATTTGAGGGCTTTTTCCAGAGCGTGGGCAGTCCTAAGGGCCGCCCATGAGCTCCGTTCCCAGGCCCGACCCCGCGCCGCTCTCCTATTTCGACCCCGGCGACGGCCGGCGAATCGCCTATCGCTTGAGGCCCGCCAAGCCGAAGGTGAAGGGCCCGACGCTGATGTTCCTTCCGGGCTATGCGTCGGACATGGAGGGGATCAAGGCCACGGAGCTGGACGTCTTCGCCGCGGCCGCCGGCCTGGCCTATCTTCGGCTCGATTATTCCGGCACCGGCGCCTCGGGCGGCGAGTTCGCGGAAGGGACGCTCGACCGCTGGCTCGATGAAGTCGTCTCCGCCATAGATATGGTGGCCGAGGGGCCGGTTCTGATGATCGGCTCGTCGATGGGCGGCTGGCTGGCGCTGCACGCAGCGCAGAAGCGGCCGGATCGGATCAGGGCAGTGGTCGGAATCGCCGCTGCGCCCGACTTCACCGACTGGGGCTATACCGCCGAGCAGAAGGCCGAGCTTCTGGAAAAGGGCTTGCTCGAGCAGCCCAACCCTTACGGTTCCGAGCCGCAGATCACCCACCATGCTTTTTGGGCCTCGGGCGCGGAGATGCGGCTGCTGCACAAACCGATCCTGCTCGATTGCCCGGTACGGCTCGTCCATGGCGATAAGGACGAGGACGTGCCGATCGGGGTAGCCTTCAAGCTGCTGCAGGACGCCCATTCAGGCGATGTCCAGCTGACCATCATCAAGTGGGGCGATCATCGGCTATCGAAGCCGCACGAGATCGAGACCATCGTGCGGACCATCGCCGTGCTCGCGGAGAAGATTGCATGATCCTGCTTGCTGCCGCTTTGCTCGCTGCCGGCTCGCCGAATCAATGCGCCGCTGAGACCGGAGTCGCTCAGAATGTCTGCAGCGCCATCGAGGCGCAGAAGGCTGGGCGCTTCCCTGAGGCGGCCGCCGCGTTCGAGGCCGGCGCGCTGATGCTCAAGCCCGGCGATCCGGCGATCGACCGGATGCTCGCCGCCGCCGGCAATATGTGGATCGCCGCCGGTCAGCCGGGCAAAGCGGCGCTGGCGCTGGACAAGGCGCTTGCGGGGGCCGGCCTCCTCGCCGACCAGCGCGGCGAAGCGCTGCTCGATCGGGCGCGGGCTGCCGAAGCGCAGGGCGACCTCAAGATGGCCCGGACCAAAGTGACCGCGGCCGCCGAAACCATCGCCAAGGACCCTTTCCTTTGGTATTTCTCGGCGGCGCTGGCGATCCGCGAGAATGATCCCGCCACCGCCAAGCTCGCCATCGGCCGGGCGCTCGCACTCGAGCCCAACGACCCGACAGTGCTGTTCGAGGCCGGCCACGTCTACCAGTTCGCCGGCGACGAGGCGAAAGCGCGCGAATATTGGACCCGGGCATCGGCCGCCGATCCCAAGGGAAAGTCGGGCGATGCCGCCCGCCGGGCGCTGGCAATGATGGTTGCGCCGCTGAAGGTCACCAACCAGGTGACGAGCCAGCCCATCGAACAGGAGAAGGACGGAAAGCAATGAAGTTCCTCCATTCGATGATCCGAGTGTCCGATCCGGACGCGACCATCCGCTTCTTCAAGCTATTGGGGCTGGAAGAACGGCGGCGGATGGAGAATGAGCCGGGCCGCTTCACGCTCGTCTTCCTCGGCGTCCCGGACGACGAGGGAGGCGAGGTCGAGCTGACCCACAATTGGGACGAGGCCGGATATGACGGCGGCCGGAACTTCGGCCACCTCGCCTATCAGGTCGACGATATATACGAGACATGCGCCCGGCTGATGGATGCGGGCGTGACCATCAACCGGCCGCCGCGCGACGGCCGGATGGCCTTCGTCCGTACACCCGACAATATCTCGGTCGAGCTGTTGCAGAAGGGCGGCAGCCTTGATCCCGCCGAGCCTTGGGCGTCGATGCCGAACACGGGGGAATGGTGATGGCGGATGGCCTGTCGGTTATGCCCGTCCCGGCGCTCAGGGACAATTACGTCTGGCTGTTGCACGATGAAGCCAGCGGTGAAACCGCGGCGGTCGATCCGTCCGTCGCGCCGCCAGTGCTTGAGGCGTGTGAAACGCTCGGCTGGACGCTGACCCAGGTCCTGAATACCCACTGGCACCCCGACCATACCGGCGGCAACCAGGCGCTTCACGAAGCGACGGGAAGCCCCGTCACAGGTCCGGACGAGGTCCGCCGCGTCTATCAGCCGGATCGGGTGGTGGCCGAGGGCGACCGTCTACGGATCGGAGACAACGAAGCCGTCGTTTGGGAAATCCCCGCACATACTGCCGGCCACATAGCTTTCTATTTCGAGGAGGCGAAAATGGTCTTTGTCGGCGACACCTTGTTCGCCATGGGCTGCGGCCGTCTGTTCGAAGGCACAGCGGCACAAATGTACGCAAATTTGCAGCGGCTCGCGGGCTTGCCGAGCCAAACCCGCGTTTATTGCGGCCACGAATATACGCTGGCGAATGCACGCTTCGCAATGACGGTTGAACCGGATAATGAGGCGCTGGACAAGCGCCTGGCCCAAGTCGAACGGGCACGCGCGCGCGGCGAAGCGACTTTGCCAACGACGATCGGTGAAGAGCGGGCCACCAATCCCTTCATGCGCGCCGCTTCCGTTGAACGTTTTGCAGAGTTGCGCGCACTGAAAGACAGCTTCGGTTAATCATAAACGGCGCCTCATGCGTTATGGGAGCGACGGACAGACTAGGGGATTGAAGATGCGCATCTTCATGCTTGCAACCGCAGTCGTCGGCCTGTGCGCTTGCGCGACGGCCAGCGAACCGGCTCAGCGCTCGGCCCAGGCCCAGCGGGAATATGACCATCTCCTTGCCGGCAAGGTCGCTGGCAAGGCTGAGAAATGCCTGCCGACCTATCGGTCGAACGACATGACGATCATCGACGACGACACCATACTGTTCCGCGACGGACGGACGACGTATGTCAACCATCCGCTCGGTGGATGCATGAACCTGCACCAGAGCGGGCGCGCGTTGGTGACGAAGAATTTCGGTCCGCAATTGTGCCGCGGCGACTTGGCGACGGTGGTCGACAATACGTCGGGAATTGCGGTCGGCAGCTGCTCGCTGGGCGACTTCATTCCCTACAAGCCGAGCTAACTCCCAGGCTGCTCGGTCTGTCCCCCGGACAGACTTGCGCCGCCTAGCGCTTGTAGAGCGCGTCCAGCCGCTCGCCATAGGCGGCACGGATAACGTGGCGCCGGATCTTCATCGAGGGCGTCAATTGCTCATTGTCGACCGTGAACGGCGCGTCGGCGAGGATGAAGCGCCGCACCTTCTCGGTGACCGAAAGCTCAGCATTGACCCGGTCGACCGCCCGGCCCAACCGATGGTGGAGGTCAGGCGCATCAGCGAACTCGGCCTCTGGCACGATCAAGCCGACGAGATAGGGATGGCGGTCGCCATACACCATCGCCTGCGCGATCTCCGGCTGCAAGGTCAGCATTCCTTCGACCCGCTGCGGCGAGACATTGTCGCCCTTGTCGAGGACGATCAAATCCTTCTTGCGGTCGGTGATGACGATCCGGCCCTTTGCGTCGAGATGGCCAACGTCTCCGGTCCCTAGCCAGCCATCGTGAAGTACGCGCGCGGTCTCCTCGGGGTTGCGCCAATAGCCGTGCATGACGTTCTCGCCGCGCACCATGATCTCGCCGTCCTCGGCAATGCGCACCTCTGTTTTGAGCAGGGGCGGGCCGACGGTCTCCATGCGGATCCCGGCTTTGGGCCGATTGCAGCTAATCACCGGGCCGGCCTCAGTCTGGCCGTAGCCCTGCAGCATCGGCAGTCCCATCGCCTGGAAAAACAGGCCGACGTCGGTATTCAACGGCGCGCCGCCCGAGACCATCGCCTTCATCCGACCGCCGAATTTCGACCGGACCTTCTTGCGCAAGGTGAGCGACAATAATCCGTCCATCGGCAGGTCGAGTGGGTTGGGCCGGCCGGCATAGCGTTTGGTCTCGATGGCGATGGCGCGGCCCAAAAGATAGCCCTTGATCCCGCCCTCTTTCTCGATCGTTTTCATGATTTTGGCGCGCAGCAATTCGAAAAGGCGCGGCACGACGACCATGATCGTCGGCTTCACTTCCTCGATGTTGGCGGCGAGCTTCTCGAGGCTTTCCGCATAATAAATCTCGGCGCCAAGCGCGATGGGGAAGTGCTGGCCGCCGGTATGCTCATAGGCATGGCTGGCCGGCAGGAAAGAGAGGAAAATTTCCTCGTCCCAGCCGAAGTCGGTCGAGATGATGTCAATGCAGCCTTCGACATTGTGCAGGATCATGCCGTGATGCTGCTGGACTCCGCGGGGAGCGCCGCCGGTGCCGGAAGTATAAATCAGGCAGGCGAGGTCGTCGCGATCGACCTGGGCGCATGCGGCTGCGGTACCGCCGATGTCGGCAGGCCCGTCGATCAGCTCCACCCAATGGTGGAATTCGGCGACGTCCTGGCTCTGGCCGGTGCGGATATCGTCGATGCCGATGATGTGGTGGCATTCGGACGCAAACATCACCGCGGGAACCAGGGTCCTCGCCAGCTTCTGGGTCGAGACGATTACGGCTCGTGCGCCAGAATTGCCGAGAATATGCTGGTGATCGCGGGTGGTATTGGTGGTGTAGGTCGGCACGGTCACGCAGCCGGCGGCCATGATGCCCAAGTCCGCGATCAGCCATTCGGGCCGGTTCTCGCTGACCAACATCACCGGGTCGCCTCTCTCGAGGCCGAGCTGCTTCAGGCTGGCGGCGAGTGCCGCGACCTGGCGAGCCGCCTCGTTCCAGCTGATCGCCTGCCAGCGGCCGGCGTGCTTAGCCCAAAGGAAAGGCCTGTCGCCCTTCTCGCCGGCACGCGTGAAGAACATGGTGACGAGGTTTGGGAAGTGTTCGAGCTGCCGTGCCATTCGTCCCCCTGGGATGGGCGCTTCTTAACCCATCCATCGCCAAGCGCCAGCCGCGCTTGGATGCCGCCAGATGCTGGGCTAGGCGAGACCGATGCATCCGTTGCGCCTCTTGGCTTGTCTCGCCGCCTTCGCCAGCCTCGCCAGTTGCGCCGCCGACCCGGCGACGCCGCGCCCGGCCGATGTTTCGGTGAGGTCGGAGCCGTTCGTCGTCGCCGCCAATCCGCTGGCCGCGCAGGCAGGGATCGAGGTCCTCAGGCGCGGCGGCAGCGCCGTCGATGCCGCCATTGCCGTCCAAGCCATGCTGTCGCTGGTCGAGCCGCAGAGCTCGGGCCTCGGCGGCGGCGCCTTCATGACCTTTTTCGATGCCGGGACCGGCAAGATCAGCATCTACGACGGGCGCGAAGTGGCGCCGGCGCAGGCCAGCGAATCAATGTTCCTCCGCCCCGACGGCACGCCCCTGCCTTTTGGCGAGGCGGTGCTCAGCGGGCGGGCAACAGGTGTCCCCGGCGCGGTGAAGATGCTGGCGCTGGCGCACGGCGAGCACGGCCGCCTGCAATGGTCCAGCTTGTTCGGTGATGCCGAGCGAATGGCACAGGAAGGATTTATAGTCAGTCCGCGGCTGGCCCGGATCATTCACGGGCATTTCGCCGAAAGCAACGCGCCCGACGTCCAGACCTATTTCCGGCAGGGACCAGGCGGCGCGCTCCTGAACGCCGGCGAGCGGCTGCGCAATGCGGAGTATGCCGTCTTCCTCAAGCGGCTGGCGGCCGAAGGTCCGCGGGCGCTGTACGCCGGCTCGACCGCGGCGAAGATCGTCGCCCGAACCCGCGCCGCGCCGCTCGGCGGATCGATGACCCTGGCCGATCTCGCCAATTACCGCCCGATCAAGCGCGAAGCCTTGTGCCGGCCCTACCGCGTCTACCTCCTCTGCGCGCCGCCGCCGCCGGCAAGCGGGGTCGGCCTCATCGAGCTGATGCTGCTGCTCGAGCGCACGGACATCGACAAACGCGGCCCAGATGACCCGCAGGCGTGGTTCCAGTTCGCCGAGGCCAGCCGCCTGATGTACGCCGATCGTGACGCCTTTGTCGGCGATCCGGCGTTCGTGAGGGTGCCTGTTTCTGATTTGCTGGCACCGCTCTACATCGCCGAGCGCGCTAAGCTGATCGGTGCGACGGCAGGCCCGCGTCCCCAAGCTGGAACCCCGGCCGGCGCGATCATGCCGGCCAGGGATAAGACGCTGGAGCCGACCGGCACGTCGCATTTCATCATCCGAGACGCGGCGGGGAATGTCGTATCGATGACGACCACGGTCGAGAGCATCTTCGGTTCGGGCCGGATGGTCGATGGCTTCTTTTTAAACAACCAGATGACCGATTTCGCTTTCCAGCCGCGCGACGCGAGCGGCAAGCTGGCGGCAAACGCAGTGGCTCCGGGCAAACGGCCGCGCTCGTCGATGACGCCGCTGATCCTGCTGACCAGGGACAGGCGGTTCGCGGGCGCCATGGGCTCGGCGGGCGGCAATTCCATTCTCGCCTTTGTTGCCAAGAGCCTGGTCGCAGCAGTGGACTGGAAGATGCCGATGCAACAGGCGATCGCCGCACCGAATCTCGTCGCACGCGGGTCGAGTTTCCAGGGCGAAGTCGGGAAATTCCCAGCGAAAGTGTTGGAGGGGCTCAGGCAGTGCGGGATTGAGCTGCAACCGGGCCAAGGTGAAGATTCGGGCGTCCAGGGCGTCATCATCCGCGACGGAAAGATCGACGGCGGCGCCGATCCGCGCCGCGAGGGCGTCACGCTGACCCTGCCGCGCTAGGTTTCGGAGCCGACCGCTTCTGAAATGCTGGCCATGCCGGCCTCGGCCAACTTCTGCGCAAGGCCTTCGGCGATGCGGCGGGCAAGGCCCGGGCCTTCGTAGATCATCGCCGAATAAAGCTGGACGAGGCTGGCGCCGGCGCGGATCCGTTCCCAAGCTTCCTCCGCCGAGCCGATGCCGCCGGCTGCGATGAGCGGCAAAGCGCCACCGCTCGCCGAGCGGAAGCGGCTCAGGGCGTCGAGCGCCAGGGATTTGAGCGGTTCACCCGAAAGGCCGCCGATCTCGCCGGCTTGGCGCGATCTAAGCGCCGGCCGTGACGTCGTTGTGTTGGCGACGATGATGGCGTCGATGTGGTGCTCCACCGCGACGCGGACGATCTGATCCGGCTCGCCCTCGCCGAGGTCCGGCGCGACTTTGAGGAAGACCGGCGGTCCGCCGACCGTCCGCGCCGCGCCGATCGCGGACAGCAGGGCCCGCAAGGCGCCTTCGTCCTGCAATTGCCGGAGGCCAGGCGTGTTGGGAGAGCTGATGTTGATGGTCAGGTAATCCGCGACGGGACTCATGGCTTGGACGCCGCTGACATAATCGGCGATCCGGTCGGGGCTGTCCTTGTTGGCGCCGATATTGACGCCGACGATGCCGCGGCTGCGGTCGCGCTTGGCGAGTCGCTGCAGCGCATCGGCCTGGCCGCGATTGTTGAAACCCATGCGGTTGATGACGGCTCGGTCCTCGGCGAGGCGGAACAGGCGCGGCCGGGGATTGCCGGCCTGGGCAAGCGGAGTCAGCGTGCCGACCTCGACGAAGCCGAAGCCTAACCCGAGCATGGCCTCGGCGACTTCGGCATCCTTGTCGAAACCGGCGGCGAGCCCGACCGGCGAAGGAAAACCGAGACCGGCGATGCTGGTGGTCAGTGAGGCAGGGAAGGTCGGCGGCCGCCGCTTCGGCACCCACTTCAGCGCCGCGATGGTCGCGCGATGCGCAACCTCGGCATCGAACCGGAAAATGAGCGGCCGAATGAGTGGGTAAAGGTGCATGAACCCCCGTTCGTCATGCTGAACTTGTTTCAGCATCCATTTCGACGACTGCCACGACCTTCACGAAATTGGACCCTGAAACAAGTTCAGGGTGACGACTGTGGTTGTGATTTTGCGCCAAAGCGCCTAAATCGGACTGGAAAGCTCCGAATAAGCCATGCGCCTGACCCACCTTGCCGATTATGCGGTCGTGCTGATGACCGCCGCCGCTCGCCGCGCGCCCGGCGAGCGGCTGAGCGCCACCGAGCTGGCGCAAGAGACTGGAGTCCCCCTGCCGACCGCACAGAAACTGATGGGCCTGCTGGCGAATGCCGGCCTGCTTGCCAGCATGCGCGGCAAAAGTGGCGGCTTCTCGCTCAATCGCGACGTCGCGGACATCAGCCTGGCCGACATCGTCGAGGCGGTCGAAGGGCCATTCGTCATGACCATGTGCGCCGACGGCGTGAACCATGCCTGCCTGCTCGACGCCTATTGCCGGGTGAAGCCGCACATGGGCGTCGTCGGCGAGCGGGTGCGTGGCGCGCTGGGCGCGGTCTCGCTCCAGGAGCTGGCGCGATGATGGACGACCTCCGCAACCGCGAGGCGCACGAGGCCGTCGCCAGGGACTACGAATGGGGATTCGTCTCCGACGTCGAACAGGAGTTCGCGCCCAAGGGTTTGAGCGAGGACACGGTCCGCTTCATCTCCGCCAAGAAGAACGA
>JBKPSK010000164.1:0-15692 GCA_046734995.1 Pseudomonadota bacterium | reverse complement strand
GTATATTCGTGCGCGCAATAGACACGAGTGTCCTCGGGTAAGGCAGCGAGCCTTGAGAGGCTTGTCCACATCTGTTCGGGAGTTCCTTCGAACAATCGTCCGCAGCCCATCGCGAACAATGTGTCGCCAACGAATGCCACCTTCGCTCCGGGGCTGAAATAGCTGACGTGCCCGAGCGTGTGTCCACCGGTGTCGAGCACTTCGAACTCGGTTCCGCCGAGTGCCACCTTGTCTCCGTTGCCGACCATCCTGTCGACGTGCGTGCGCTCGGCGACTTCCGAGGGGCCGATCACCTTCGCCCCCGTGCGCTGGCGCAGCGCTTCATTGCCGCCGATGTGATCGCCATGCTTGTGAGTGTTGAAAATTGCCGTGAGACGCCACCCACGCTCATCCAGCGCCTGCAGGATCGGTTCCGCGTCGGGCGAATCGACGCTCGCAACTTCTCCGCTCTCTTCGTCCCGGAGAAGAAACCCGTAATTGTCTTCGAGGCAGGGAACGAGGCGGACCGTGAGCGGCATCGGATGTTCCTTTGCTGAGGATCAGTTGTTGCCCGCCGCCTCGTCGCTCAAGATCTCGTCGAACTCGAGGACGTTGCCGTCAGGGTCCCGGATGAAGCAGACTTTCCGTCGGCCGTGGCCGAAAATGCTCGGTCCCTCCGTGATGGCGATGCCCTGCTTGTCGAGCCAGGCAATGAGCGCATCGAGATCGTCAACGATGAATGCGGCGTGGGTGTAGCCGGGCCATTTGTCGGGCACATCCATGAGAATGTTGCCGTGGGGAGGCGGATGACCATTATAGATGAGATTGAGCCTGGCTCCCGCTTCGTTGATGAGCCCGATCGAGCTGCCACGCGGAGAATCCTCGTCCGGGTCGAACACGAAGCCAAGGCTCTCGTAAAAGCGCTGGGAAACGGCGCGATCGGTCACGCGAATCCCAACATGATCGATGTTTGCCAGCGAAAAGGTCATGAGACTCGCCCAGTTTTCGATTGCAGCATCGGCACGATGGCGGCCGCGTAAATTGAGCTGTGATCGCCATCGAAACCGGGTTCACCGGCCTTGGTGAGAGTGATCCGCGTTGGGGGGTCGAGATATCCTACGGACTTGTCGGAGGGCCCTTCGTACCACCGGATGTTGAAGGCGCAGAGCCGGGGGAAAAACTGCACTTGGGCATAATGTTCGAGATTGTCGCGGATCCACCAGCCGAGCGATTGCCAATCGCCGGTGCGCTCGAAATGTTCGATGTAGGCTGGAACGACGATAGTTGCTGTCGCACCGAGATATCCGGCGGAATCGCGAATGTCCCAGATGTGATAGGCGATGTTGTCCTCGTTGCAGGTGCACCAGGATTCGGCGACTCCCTGCTCGTGCAGCATATGACAATGAGCGTTGAGGGTCGGCGAGCGATAGGCGCTGCGGACCGCGATATGGCCAAAGGCGGCGCGAAGGGGCTCAAGCACAAGTTGGCACAGCTTCTGACCGGCGGCGATCGCCAGCCCCGGATTTTCCGGAATGTTGGGAATGCCGTAGAAATTGCCGACTTCGCTGTAGAGGATGTCGCGCATGAAGAAATGGTCGGACAGACGATGCCGGCCCAGTTCCGTCAGCTCCGCCACCGATGAAATAGTCGCCAAGTCCTCGCTCCTTCGAGGACATGCCAGCTATCCCGAGCTTCAGCGCTTCACAAACGACCAATTGTTACCTACGCATAAGAAATTCTTATGTGAGAACCAAGCGTGCCGGCAGCCAAAATCCCAATGCCCTTGAATTCGCTGCGGAGCTTCGAAGCGGCCGCGCGTCTTGGAAGCTTTCGTGCTGCCGCGGAAGAACTGGCGGTGACTCCGTCCGCGGTGAGCTTGCAAGTCCGCCGGCTCGAGGAAATCCTTGGGCGCCCTTTGTTTGTGCGGGGTCATCGCTCGGTCTCGCTGTCGGAAACCGGTGCACATCTCGCGCCGCGGCTCAGCGAGCTGTTTTCGGAAATGGAGCATCTGCTGAGCGCCAGCATCGGCCCGGAAAACAGCCTGCTGCGTGTCAGTGCCATGCCGTCCTTCGCACACCAATGGCTGGCGCCAAGACTGGGTCGTTTCTCCGATCGTTTCCCGCAATATCAGATGCGGGTTGTCGGTGAGGATCAGCTTGTGTCGTTCGATCGCAGCGGAGCCGACATCGGCATTCGCTATGGAGCGGGCGATTATCCGGGTCTCCGCAGCGAGCTGATCGCGAAGGTAGAGGCGTTTCCGGTGTGCAGCCCGGAGTTTGCGGATCGGCACAGGCGGGCGCTTTCGAGCCCATCGGAACTGCTTGAGCTGCCGCTCATCGAGGACGAGATCGCCCGCCGGGCACCGGGGCTTCCGACGTGGCCGGACTGGTTCGCGGCCGCCGGAGGTCCAGCTATGACCCTGCCTCCGGGCGCGCGCTTCGAAAGCCATCACATGGCGCTGATGGCGGCCCTGAGGGGACAGGGAGTCGCGCTCGGTCTTACGCCGCTGGTCGACGATGATCTTGCCGCCGGCAACCTGGTGCGACCGTTCGAAGTCGCAATCCCGAGCAGCTTTTCATTCTGGCTGGTGTGTAAGCCAGAGCGCATGAATGAACGGAAGATTGCGGCATTTCGCGCCTGGATTGCTGACGAGATTGGCGCAGCTCGCTTGCCGACTCGCGGACCATGAAGGTTCCGGGAGCGGGCGCTATCGCGGCCCTTCTTTTTGGAGCCAGCAAATTACCAAAGTCGTGCAAGCAGCCGCAGCAGGCTGGCAAAAATCTGCGATATTTCATGGGTTCCTGCCACCGGGCGACAGGGCGACGAGCACTCCAGCTCGTATGCCTCTTCGGCCGCGGAGGCGGCCACCAGGTCCGGGAAGGCCGGATCCATGAACATATGTCTGGTCATGAGTGTCTTTCGATGAAATCCCCGGGCGCACTTGAGAGGGCTGGGGCGCGCGCCCGGGGAAGCTGGATCAGCCGAGGCGAAGGGTTCCGTTCATCCGGATCGGCCGGTTCAAGTTGAAGTAGTTCGGCGAGGTCTTCATCACCGTCTTGTGGATTTCCTCGAATTGCTCGGGGCTTCCGTCGCCCCTGATGAGCACGTCGTAATCGATCGCTTCATAGCCGGGCGCGACATCGTCGCGCAGGCCGAGGAAACCGCGCAGGTCGAGCGTGCCGCGGGTCCTGATTTCGACGGATTCGAGGCGGATGCCCCGGGTCGCCGCACCAGCAACATAGCCGACCATGATGCAGGCGTTGAACGCCGCCATCAGCAGCTCCTGCGGGTTGGGCGCGCTGTCGGTGCCGAGCAGCTCGCAGGGCTCGTCGGCGACGATGCGGTGCTGCCGCTCGTAGCGCTGGCCGCCGAGGGTGAAGCCCTCGACCACCGACTCGCTACGGGTCTGGCCGGCCCAGCGGGTGGTCACCTGGAAGCCGGCCTTTGCCAGATCAGGCTCCTTGCCGATCGCTTCGACCATTTCGCCGAGCGCGCCAAGATCGAGGCCATTGATGTGGGGGGCCTGGACAAAGTTGAGCATGGGTTGTTCCTTTCCTTCGTAGCTCAGGCGAACATCGGCGCCGCTTCGGCGACGCGAAGCGCGGCGCCCGAAGAGATGGCGGCAAGCGATTCGCGGAAGCGCTCGTGGACCATGCCGGAACCGATGTAGGTCCAGCGCGCGGCCTGGTGCTGCTGCTCTTCGAGCAGCTTGCGGTTGTCGAGCTTGCGCCCGATGACCATTTCCAGCGCATCCAGGTTGAAACTGGCCTGGGCCTGCAAGCCGCTGTCGAGAAAGGCGCCGATCTCGAAGAAGCCGTCCATGGCAGACTGGATCTCCGCCTCGCTCCGGCCGTCGGCCAGCGCCTCGACGATCAACGTGTCGATCTTGGCGTGCTGCGCCTCCTCCATCCAGTGATGCTTCAAGAGACTCTTGAACAGAGGATCGACATCGCCGTCATCGCGGACGCTGCCGAGGTAATGCTGCTGCGTCATCCATTCGAGCATGAGGATCAGCAGGCCAACCGAAAGCGGGTTGTGGCGGAGGACCTCTGCGCCGATTGCTTCCGACGGCCCGATCATCTGGCACTCGACCGGGAAACCACGCGCAAACGCCGCGTGAAAGCGCTGGAACAGGTGGATGTGCTTGGCTTCCTCGCTGGCGAAGTTCAGCAGCGCGCGAACGTGGAAAGCGTCCTCGCGCAGCGCCGACCGCGCATGGTCGAGAAGGAACGGCAGGATGAACTCCTCGACAACGACGAAGATCGACAGATATTGATGGCCGTTGATCTGGTTCAGGATGCGCTGTTCCTTAGGCGTCAGCATGTCGAGCTCGGCGGTGCGCGCCAGGCTTTCGGGGAGGAAGTTGCGGCCGAAATCGAGCTCCTGATCCGCGCGCAGCACGTCGTCGAGAACCCAGGCGGCACGCAGCGACGACGTCAGCGTCGCCTCATAATTGAAGTCGTGGTACATCGAATGTCCTTCTGTTGAGCTTAAGCGTGGATGACCAGCGGCACGATTGTCGTGGCCGCTGCCGAAATCACCGAGAGAAATGCGAAGAAAATCATCAGGGTACTTCGCAATTTCAATTCATAATTGACGTTCTGCATTGTCTTCCCTTTTGATTCTTGAGGACGCACTCCGGCCTCTTCGGAAATGATACTTTCCGAAGTCAGGAATCATCCCATCGACTTGACCCGTCAGTTTCTAGGTTATTCGCTCGATTGCCAAAATGACCGGCATGCCGGATGATTTGATCGAAACGCCGGATTGGAAAATCCCATGGACGTTTTGACGGACATCCTGAGCTCGCTTCGCCTGACCGGCGGGGTGGTGATCGACGGCGAGTTCACGGGCGATTTCTGCGTCCTCGCGCAGTTCACGCCGAACCATTTCGCGCCATTTTTTCCTGAGCCCGAAAAGCTGATCAGCTATCATTACGTCCGCTCCGGGCAACTGGTCCTGGAAGTGAGCGGCATGCCCCCCGTGACCCTCGATGCGGGCTCGGTCGCTATCTTGCCGCGTAACGACTCGCATACGCTCGCCAGCCGGTCCGGCCTGCCGCCCGCAGACGCGAGCGAGGTCGGCTGGATCACCGCCGAAGGCGTGCATCACGTGTCGAGCGGTACCGACGGGCCAAAGGCAGAGGTTTGGTGCGGTTTCCTGGGGGCGTCGAAGAGCAGCGAGCATCCGCTACTCCAGGCGCTCCCGCCACTCCTCACGCTCGACGTTCGCGGTGGCGAGGCTGAGTGGCTCGACAGCTCGATGCGGTTCCTTGCCGAACAGAATCCTTCGCCGGAAACCGTTGCCCGGCTCGCCGAGCTGTTCCTGGCGCAGGCCGTGCGCGAATATGTCGAGCGCCTTCCGCCCGACGCAAAGGGCTGGCTGCGCGGTCTCGTCGACCCGGCAGTTTCGCGGGCGTTGTCGATCATCCACAACCGCTATGCCGAAGATCTCGACGTCGAGGACCTGGCGCGGGAGGCGGGGGTTTCACGCACGGTGCTCGGCGAGCGCTTCGTCAAGCTGATCGGCGAGCCGCCCATGCGCTATTGCGCGCGCTGGCGGATGCGGGTCGCGGCCAATATGCTGCGCGACGGCAAGGAGAATACGGCGAACATCGCTTATGCCGTCGGCTTCAACAGCGAGGCCGCCTTCAACCGCGCCTTCAAACGCGAATATGGCGAGCCGCCGGCCACCTGGCGGCGCCGGATCGAGGCCGAGACGCGGGCGCTCCAGCACTCCGCCGAGCTGCCTGAGCAGGAGATACGACACTGCACCGCCCATGACGGCACCCGACTCGCATGGTCGGCGGTCGGCGAGGGCCCGCCGCTGGTCAAGACCGCCAACTGGCTCAATCATCTCGAGCATGACTGGCACAGCCCCTTGTGGCGACACTGGATCGACGAATTCATCGCCAGCCATTGCCTCATTCGCTACGACGAGCGCGCCAATGGCCTCAGCGACTGGGACACGCCGGAGATCAGCTTCGAGGCCTTCGTCGACGATCTGGAAAGCGTGGTCGACAAGGCGGGCCTCGACCGTTTCGACCTGCTGGGCATCAGCCAAGGCGCCGCGGTCGCCATCGCCTATGCCGTCCGCCACCCCGAGCGCGTTCGCAGGATGGTGCTTTACGGTGGCTATGCGCAAGGATGGCGAGCGCGCGGCGAGCCCAATGAGATTGCCCGCCGCGAAGCGATGGTGACGTTGAGCGAGATCGGGTGGGGATCGGACAATCCCGCCTATCGCCAGCTGTTCACCAATCTCTACATCCCCGGCGCCTCAAAGGCGCAGGCGAACTGGTTCACGGAAGTCCAAAAAGCCAGCGCCTCGCCCGAAAATGCCGTGAAGCTGCAACGCGCCTTGTCGCTGATCGACGTCCGCGACCTGCTGTCGAAAGTGCGGGTACCTACCCTGATCGCGCACGCGCGCGGGGACCAGGTGGTGCCATTCTCAGCGGGCGAATATCTAGCCGCCAATATCCCCGGCGCTTCGTTCGTGCCGCTGGAGGGGGAAAACCACATACTCATTGAAAGCGAGCCCGCCTGGCCAATGTTCATCAAGGCCGTGCGGCAGTTCCTGGGCGACGGCGAGGCGGTGGCTCCGGCGGTTATTCGACCAGCAGCGAAGGATGAAATCCGAACCTGCCAGGCGCGGGACGGGGCGAAGCTGGCTTATGCGGAGTGCGGGAGCGGGTTTCCGTTGCTCAAGGCGCCGAACTGGATGACGCACCTGGAGCATGACTGGACGAACCCGGTTTACGGCCACTGGATCGAGGAATGCTCGCGGGCGAACCGGATGGTCCGAATGGACATGCGCGGCTTCGGCCTATCTGATTGGGATCCGCCGGGCTTTACGTTCGAGCACCTGGTCTTGGACCTGGAGACGGTCGCCGATCATGCCGGCATTGGCCAATGCGACCTGCTGGGCATTTCCCACGGCGCGGCCATCGCCATCGCCTTTGCCGCACGGCACCCCGAGCGGGTGCGCAAGCTGGTGCTGGTCAACAGCTTCGCCGCCGGCTGGCGCGTTCGGAACGATCCCGAAGAGATCGCCTATCGCGAATCGCTGTTGGAGATGAACCGGCAGCGGCCGGCCTTCCGTCGAAGCCTCCTCGGCGAAATGTTCATCACGCTCTATTTCCCATCGGCCAGCCAGGAGCTGATCGACTGGCATAATGAGCATTTCGACGTGCTTGGCCCGGTCAAGAACATGGAGCCGATGATCGAGCTGGCCTCGCTTATCGATGTCCACGCAGAGCTCGGCAGCGTCAAAGCGCCGACATTGGTCTGCCATGCCAGCCAGGACGGCAATGCGCCGCCGGCTGCCGGCAGACAGGTTGCGGACGCGATAGCCGGCGCGCGCTTCTTCGAATTCGACAGCGCCAACCATATCCCGCTGGGCGACGAGCCGGCCTGGCCAACGCTCCAGCGGCAGATCCGCTCGTTTTTGAGGTCGTGAGAAACATCCTCGCCCTCCCCCACAATGCGGGGGGAGGAATGTCGTTAGCGAACCCTCGGGCCGCCAAAAGGCAAGGGCGGGGGCGGGCGGCGGTCGCGACGGGGCAGCTGCGCCTGGTAGGCGACCCCGCAATGGGCGACGCAATAGGGGAAACCGGGGTTGGCCGGCTGCCCACAGAAGTGGAAGTCGGGCTCGCCCGGGTGGCCGATCGGCCAGCGGCAGATGCGGTCGTTCAGGTCCAGCAGACTCGTCTTGTCGGCGACTTCGGCGCTCGGCTTGGCCGGCACCAGGCGGCGCGGCGGGGCCGGCGGGATCGGCGCCTGGGTATCGCCCGGGCCCTGACGGATGAAACCGCCGGGACCAACCGAGCGGTACTGCATGTTGGAATCCGGCCGGCTCGGCGCGCTCAGTGGAGGTCCGCGCAAGTCCGGGCCGGCGCCGTCGGGCGCATCGCCGGGGGCGACGTCGTCGGCATGCGGCGAGGCAGCGGACGATTCGGCCTTCGCGGCACGGAATTGCTTGGCCGCAGCCTTGGCCGCCTTCTTGGGCGCTTCCTTCTCTTCGCCGGGTTTCACCGGCGATGGGCGCGCCTCCAGTCCAAGGCGGTGCGCCTTGCCGATGACGGCATTGCGGCTGACACCGCCGAGCTCGTCGGCAATCTGGCTGGCCGTGGCGCCTTCGGCCCACATCGCCTTCAGGCGATCGATGCGTTCTTCAGTCCAGGACATCGTTAAGGAAACTCCAACTCTTGTTGCGGGGCGCCGCCCGAGCCGATAGGCGAAGCCGCAGTGAACAACCAGCCCTCCAACCCGCCGCAAACCGCCTGGGTCCGCACCCGGCCGGGCGAAGCCACGCTGAACGGCGTCAACTGGGGAGGGCTCAAGACCCTTTATATCAAGGAGGTGCGCCGCTTCTTCAAGGTGCAGCTGCAAACCGTCTGGGGACCGGCGGTCACCACCATGCTTTATCTGGTCATTTTCACCGTCGCCATGGGCCGCGCCGGGCGGACCGTCCTTGGCCATCCGTTCGCCGATTTCCTGGCGCCCGGGCTGATCGTCATGGCGATGCTTCAGAACAGCTTCGCCAACTCGAGCTTTTCGTTGCTGGTCGGCAAGATCCAGGGAACAATCGTCGATTATCTGATGCCGCCCTTGTCGACCGGCGAGCTGATCGTCGGGCTGGTCGGCGCCTCTGTGACCCGGGCCTTCCTGGTTGGCAGCGCCGTATGGCTGGCCATGGCCTTCTGGCCTGGGGTCTCGGTCGAAGTTCGCCACCCGTTCGTGGCCCTGTGGTTCGGTCTGATGGGATCGCTGATGCTCGCCCTCCTGGGCTTCATGACCTCGATCTGGGCGGAGAAGTTCGATCATGCGGCGATGATCACCAATTTTGTCGTCGCGCCCTTGTCGCTGCTCAGCGGCACCTTTTATTCGGTCGAGCAGCTGGCCCCGGCATTCCGCGCGGTTAGCCATTTGAACCCGTTCTTCTACGTCATCTCGGGCTTCCGCTACGGCTTCCTCGGCGTGACGGACTCGCCGCTGATGGTCGGAGCGGTCGGGCTGCTGGCGCTCAATCTTGTCCTGTGGGCAATCTGCTATGCGCTCCTGAGGAGCGGCTGGAAGATCAAGAACTGAGTCGAATCACCTAAGGGATTCTTGCGAGTCGGACGCCGCCGATTGCCAGCATCGCGGAAAATAATGCTGAACCGCGGCTAACTGAACAACAAATAACGAAGAAATCCATATACTTGGCCTTTTACTTGCGTGAACGGCGGATAACGACCGCGTTCAGCATCGGGGCAAGTCAAAGGGCGCAGAACTACGTCATCAACCGGTCAAAGGAGACCAATGATGCGTAAGTACCTGATTTCCGCCGCTGTCGCCGCCACCGCGCTGGCCGCGGCCGTTCCCGCCGCGGCGCAATATGCGCCGACGTACCCGCCATACGCCGGCTCGTACGGCAGCCCCTATGGCAATGCTTATGGCTACAACAATTACGGCCAGGTCCGCACTCTGCAGGCCCGAATCGATCAGCTGCAGCGCGAGATCCGCCGGCTCGACCAGCGCAACATCCTGAGCGATCGGGAAGCGGCGCGCCTCTTCAACGACAGCCGCGCGGTCGAGCACCGCTTGCGCGAGACCGCCCGAAACGGCCTCAGCAACTCGGAGCGCCATGCGGTCGAGGTCCGGATCGCCCGCCTCGAGCAACAGATTCAGCGCGAGGCCCGCGACGGCAACCGCTGGGGCGACCGCCGATACGGCGAGCGCGACTGGTCGGACCGCGACCACGACGGCCGCAACGACCGCTTCGAGGACGATCACGGCTGGAACCACGACTAGGCTTTGGGGCCGTTGCCCCGGGGTAGGCGTAGGGAGAGGCGCTTCAGAAATGAAGCGCCTCTTTCGCTTTGAAATGCCCCTCGCTATAGGCGCCGAGGCGGCCAAACGGCCGCCTTTTGCATTTCAGCCTCGAAGGGGAATCCGCCAAATGCCCATCACGCCGCTCATGCCCGTTTATCCGCGTAGCGACGTGCGGCCGGTCCGAGGCGATGGCGCCTATCTCTACGGCGAAAATGGCGAGAAATATCTCGATTTCGCCGCCGGCATCGCGGTCAACATATTAGGCCACGGCCATCCGCATCTGACCAAGGCGATCCAGGAGCAGGCGGCGACGCTGATGCATGTCTCCAACCTATACGGCTCGCCGCAGGGGGAAGCCTTCGCCAAAAGGCTGTGCGACCATACCTTCGCCGACACGGTGTTCTTCACCAATTCGGGAGTCGAGGCGGTCGAATGCGCGATCAAGACGGCGCGGCGCTATCACCACGTCCACGGCAATCCGCACAAGCACAATTTGATCACCTTCAAGCAGGCCTTCCACGGCCGCACCATGGCGGCGATCAGTGCCACCGATCAGCCCAAGATGATCGATGGCTTCGCGCCGTTGCTCGAGGGCTTCAAGGTCGTCGAGTTCGACAATCTGGCAGCGGCCAAGGCGGCGATAGACGAGAATACGGCCGGCTTCCTGGTCGAGCCCGTGCAGGGGGAGGGCGGCATCCGCCCCGCCTCGAAAGAATTCATGCACGGACTGCGCGCCTTGTGCGACGAGCATGACCTCATGCTGGTGCTGGACGAGGTGCAGTGCGGCGTCGCCCGCTCGGGCACGCTCTATGCGCATGAGCAATATGGCATCACGCCCGACATCATGGCCTCGGCCAAGGGCATCGGCGGCGGCTTTCCGATGGGCGCCTGCCTGGCGACCGAGAAAGCGGCGGTGGGCATGGTCATCGGCACGCACGGGTCGACTTACGGCGGCAACCCCCTGGCGATGGCCGCCGGCCAGGCCGTGTTCGACGTCGTCGCCAACGAGGAGTTCCTGGCCCGTGTCCGCTCGACCGGCGATCGGCTGCGCTCGGCGCTGGAACAGATGATCCCGAACCACGATCATTTGTTCGACAGCGTCCGCGGCTTGGGGCTGATGCTCGGCGTCCGCATGAAGTCCGACAGCCGCGCCTTCGTCGCTCATTTGCGCACGCGCGGCATCCTGACCGTGGCCGCGGCGGACAACGTCTTCCGGGTCCTGCCGCCGCTCAACATCGAGGAGCATCATATCCGCGAGTTCATCGACGGCCTGTCGGCCGCCGCCGCGGATTACGAGGTGCCAGAAGCGGCGTGAGGCACTTCCTAAATCTTGCCGATGCCGGCGACGAGGCGATCGCCGCGATCCTCAACGACGCGCAGGAACGCAAGGGGAAGCGCGCCGGTTGGCCCAGGGGACAGGCGGACGCCGACGCGCCGCTGGCCGGTCATGTTCTGGCCATGGTTTTCGAGAAGAGCAGCACGCGAACACGGGTCAGCTTCGATATGGCGATGCGGCAGCTGGGCGGCAGTGTCCTGGTGCTCGACAGCGCCTCGAGCCAGCTCGGCCGCGGCGAGACGATCGCCGACACGGCGCGCGTCCTGTCACGCTACGTCGATGCGATCATGATCCGCACCGACGATCATGCGAAGGCCGAGGAGCTGGCGGTGCATGCAACGGTGCCGGTGATCAACGGCCTCACCGATCTGTCGCACCCGTGCCAGCTGCTGGCGGATATGCTGACCGTCATCGAGCGCAAGGCGAAGCTGGCGGGTAGCCGCTGGGCCTGGCTGGGCGACGGCAACAATGTCTGCAACTCGCTGATCGAGGCGGCGTCGCTGATGCATTTCGAGGTACGCGTCGCCTGTCCGGCCGGGCACGAACCCGACATGGACGTGCTGCAGGCGGCGGCGGCGCGCGGCTGCACCGTGCCGATCCTCCGCGACGCGCGCGAAGCGGTGACGGATGCCGAGGTCGTCGTCACCGATACCTGGATGTCAATGGGACAGGCGGAGAGCGCTGAGAAGGTCGCTGCCATGGAGCCGTACCGGGTCGACGGGACGCTGATGGCCGATGCCGCCGACGGCTCGGTCTTCCTCCATTGTCTGCCCGCGCATCGGGGCGAGGAAGTAGTCGACGCGGTGATGGACGGGCCGGCTTCGGCGGTATGGGACGAAGCCGAAAACCGGCTGCATGCGCAAAAGTCGCTGCTGCTCTGGTGCCTCGGCAAGTTGTGACGACGATGCAATTCACAAATCTTCAAACGAGGTTGGGTGCCCTGCACCAGAGGACGACTGTTTGCCTTCCGATTCCCCGAACCTAAGCCTCGACACCGCCCTTGGCGTCACCATCCCGTCGCGCCATGCCCGCGGGCGGCTGGTGCGGATCGGGCCGGCGCTCGATGCCATCCTCGCCAACCACGCCTACCCACCGGTCATCGAGCAGTTCCTGGCCGAGGCGCTGGTGCTGACTGCTTTGCTGGGCTCGTTGCTCAAGGTCCCCGGCGGGCAGATGACGCTGCAGGCGCAGACCGAGAGCGGGATCGTCGATCTGCTGGTCTGCGACTATCTGGGCGGCGAATTGCGCGGTTACGTCCGCCATGACGCCGAGCGGCTGGCCGAGGCGGGGCCGAACCCGACGCTCTTCGCCTTGTTCGGGCGCGGATACCTGGCGATCACCTTCGACCAGCCGGCGAGCGATGAGCGATACCAGGGTATCGTTCCGCTCGAAGGAGAGAGCCTGGCGCAGGCGGCGCAAAGCTATTTCAGCCAATCCGAGCAAATCCCGAGCATCGTCCGCCTGGCGGCGCACAAAGGCGAAGTGGGTTGGGTCGCCGGCGGGCTGTTGTTCCAGCATTTGCCTGAGGGCGAGGAGGGCAGGGACCGTCTGCACACACGGTTGGACCATCCCGAATGGAATGATGTCGCCGTCCTTGCGGGATCGGTGAAGGACGAGGAGTTGACCGACCCCAGCTTGCCGCTCGACGATCTCGTCTGGCGCCTGTTCCACGAGGAAGAGGAGGTGCGCACGCTGTCGCCCGTCGCCCTTGCCAGGGGCTGCCGCTGCGATCCGGAGTATGTGAAGTCGGTCATCGCCCGCTTCCCGCCGGAGGAACGGGCGGCGATGGTCGGCGACGACGGCTTCATCCGCGTCGACTGCGCCTTTTGCGCCACCGATTTCCCGATCGCGCTGGAAGATGTCGCCTGAGCGCAAAATTTTGACGTCCAACTGCTAGATTTTGTTCATAGACGCACAGTAAATATACACTCATGCCTGTGGGCGTGCCGAAACTGTTAATGCCGGCGGCCGTGCTTGCGGCCGCTGCGGCCCTTGGGGCGGCGAGCTTGCCGCCCGTCATCGCCGAATCCGGCGGCCTGTGGGAAGTCAGCCACAACGCGACCGGCACCGGCGCCGAGAAAAGCTGCGTGCCGCAGGCCGTCGTGCTCGCGCAGTGGGAGCATCGCCGAGCCCAGTGCGCGCGGGTCGTGATTTCCTCGACGACTACCGAGGCGGTCATCCACTACACCTGCCCGGGCGGCGATTTCGGCCACTCGATGGTCAAGGTCATCACGCCGCGGACGCTGCGTATCGAAACCCAGGGAATTTCCGGCGGCTATCCTTTCAATTATGTGCTGCATGCGCGCCGGCTCGGCGATTGCCCGACTTCATTAAGGCCTCGTTTAACCAAATCAGGTTAGGACAGACTCGTGCCGGGTTTTTTTGGCACGCTTTCCTCCCTATCGAGCGCTTGTCCGCTCGGACCTGGGGCCGCTTCGGCGGCCCCATTTTTTGAAATGCGGCGGGCGACCGCCTAAGTCGCGCGCAATGACGAAGAAATCCGCAGTCGTGCTGTTATCGGGCGGCCTCGATTCCATGGTCTGCGCGGGCCTGGCGCGCGAGGCCGGGTTCGAGGTGCTGGCGCTCACCGTCGACTACCACCAGCGGCACCGGGTCGAGCTGGACGCGGCGCGGCGGATTGCCGCGCAGCTTGCCGACCGCCACCTGGTCATGCCGATCGATTTGAGTGCCTTCGGCGGCTCGGCGCTGACCGCCGACATTGCGGTTCCCAAAGAGGGCGTGGGCGAGGGCATTCCGGTGACTTACGTGCCGGCGCGCAATACGGTCTTCCTCAGCCTGGCCCTGGCCTGGGCCGAGGCGTCCGGTGCCCGCGACCTGTTCGTCGGCGTCAACGCGCTCGATTATTCGGGTTATCCGGACTGCCGGCCGGAGTTCATCGCCGCCTTCGAGGAGCTTGCCAACCGCGCCACCAAGGCGGGAGTCGAGGGCGAGCGGTTCAGCATACACGCGCCGCTTATCCACATGACCAAGGCCGATATTGCCCGCGAGGCGGACCGGCTGGGCCTCGACGCCGGCATGAGCCATAGCTGCTACGACCCCGCGCCCGATGGGGCGGCGTGCGGCCAGTGCGATGCCTGCCGGCTGCGCGCCAAGGGCTTTGAGGAAGCGGGCCTGGCCGATCCCACCCGCTACGTTTCCGCATGAGCTACGCCGTCAAAGAGGCGTTCCTCACGCTGCAGGGCGAGGGCATGCAGAGCGGCAGCCGCGCCGTCTTCCTGCGTTTCGCCGGCTGCAACCTGTGGTCGGGCCGGGAGCAGGACCGGGCGAGCGCCCAGTGCAATTTCTGCGACACCGACTTTGTCGGCACCGACGGCCCGGGGGGCGGCAAGTTCGCGGACGCCGATTTGCTCGCCGGGCATGTCGAGGAGCTGTGGGGCGAAGGCAAGGAGGATCGGCTGGCGGTCGTCACCGGCGGCGAGCCGATGCTGCAGCTCGATCAGGCATTGATCGCCGCGTTGCACGAACGTGGATTCCGAGTCGCGGTGGAAAGCAATGGCACCCTGGCGGCGACCGGCGGAATCGACTGGCTGTGCGTCAGCCCGAAAGCAGGCACCGAAGTCGTCCAGCGAAAGGGCGATGAACTGAAGCTTGTCTGGCCGCAGGCGGGAATTGATCCGACCGCTCTCGAGCAATGGGAGTTCGACCATTTCCTGGTCCAGCCGATGGACTGTGCCGACCGGCAGGGAGCGATCGAGGCGGCGATCAAGCTGGCAATGGAGCGGCCGAGATGGCGCCTGAGCCTGCAGGCGCACAAGGTGGTCGGACTGCCCTAGTTCGTGTTCGACTCAGCGGGCGCCGGCGCGGGCGCGGTCGGCGGCGGAGGCACGGCGGCCGGAGCCGGTTCGATGCTGTTGCCGTCCTTTTCAGTCTGAACGCGGGGCCTGTTCCGCGAACCGTTCGAAGCCGTGGAACCGGTCTCCTCGTTGCCGCCAAGATTCTCGATCACATTGATATCGACGTCGGCCGCCATGTTGGCGTCGGCGCCAGTAGCGGCATCGATCGCCGTGGCGTCGTTGGTCGCGAAGTCTTCGGCCGTGACGGCCTGGTCCAGCGCACTGGTATTGCCGGTCGCTTCCTTCTTCCCGCAGCCGGCGAGCGCCAGCGACGAAGCGGCAAGGGCAAACACGAGATGGCGCATCTAGGGACTCCGGCAGCACATGTGAAAAGAGGCTGCCGGCAAATAACCGGCAGCCTCTTAAAATGCCAACGCCTCCCGAAAAGGGAGGCGAAGCGGCAATTACATCGCGTTGTTGGCCGCGGCGTTGGCGGTGTTGGCCGCCGTATTGGCAGTGTCCGCAGCGGTGTTGGCAGTTTCCGCAGCGTTCAGGGCCATGTTCGCGTCGACAGCATTGACGTCGGCGTTCATGGCAGTGTTGTCCATGACCTCATTGGTGGTCATGGTTTCATCAACGTTCATGGTGTTGTCGGCGGCTTCGTTCTTGCTGCAAGCCGAAATCGCCAAGGCCGCACCAGCGACCAAGATAAGAGCACGCATTCAAAACTCCCTAATTATCTTCGATCTGGAGCGAGGGTCCCCCGTCACA
>JBKPSK010000163.1:0-7776 GCA_046734995.1 Pseudomonadota bacterium | reverse complement strand
ACAATACGCAAGCGGCCGAAAAAGGAGTCGCAGCCTTTCACGAGGCCATGAATGCCGGACGCCATGCCTCCATCTATGATGGTTCGGCCGCGGACATGAAGTCCGCCCTCACTCGCGACGGCTTCATCCAGCTACTGGACGGCCTCAACAAGAAGCTCGGACCGTTCAAGACCGGCAAGACGATCAGCTGGAATGTAAATGCCACCACGGGAGGCACCTACGTGACGCTTACCCGTGAAGCGCAGTTCGAGAAGGGACCTGGCAAGGAGGAGTTCGTGTTCCTCATGGATGGCGACCGCGCCATCCTCGCCGGCTACCACGTCAATTCGAACATCCTGGTCACGAGCTGATGACCGGCCCCGGCGCCTCGCTCGATGCGCTGGCGCGGCTGGCGCTAAGGCCCATGGTCTCGACTTCGACGAGGAAAAACACGGTAGACTCATCGGCAACGTTCAAAACAGCCTCAAACGTTCTTGGCCAGTGCAAACCTCCGGCTGGCTAGCTGTTGCGATGTTTCTCTTCGGTATGATCGCTGTAGGCTCCGGATACTGGAGCGCGGTCGTTCAGAATGAGCGACCTGCGATTCCACAGAAGAGATGACCACCCACAGCGCCTCTTGCCGCTGTGGCCAGCTCAAGGCGACGGTCACCGGCCATCCGGTGCGGGTGTCGGTCTGCCACTGCCTCGACTGCCAGAAGCGCACCGGCAGCGCCTTTTCCGCCCAGGCCCGCTGGCCCGCCGAGCAGGTGACGATCGAAGGCCAGTCGAAGGTCTGGACCCACCACGCAGACAGCGGCAACCGCATCACCCATCATTTCTGCTCCGAGTGCGGCTCGACCGTGCATTATTCGATCGAGGGCAAGTTCGACGGCCTGGTCGCCATTCCGCTCGGCGCCTTCGACGATCCCTATTTCCCGAAGCCCAAATTCTCCGTCTGGGAGAAGCGCAAGCACGACTGGGTCACTATCCTCGGCGATGACGTCGAGCATATGGACTGATTGATCACGCAAAGGCGCGAAGGCGCGAAGAAGACCGTCACCCCGGCCCTGAGCCGGGGTCTGCCTTGCCTTTGCTCCGCATGAATTAGGCCGATGCCGGGTCATGCCCGGCATGGCGTTGAGGTTACCTTCGCGTCTTCGCGCCTTTGCGTGCAAAAATCTCTACCCGCCCCACGCTTCCCGATAGACACGCAGGAAATTGCCGCCGAAGAGTTTCTCCAGCCGCGCCTCGCTCCAGCCGCGTTTCGCCAAATCCATCGCCAGCCGCCGGTAGCGGTCGACGCTGTTGTAATCCTCGACCCAGGTATAGACACCCACGGCCTCGCCCGGCGCCGCGATGCCGAGATCGATCCGCTGCTGCTGCCATTCGTCCATCTTGCGCTTTGTTTCCGGATCGAGCGTGATCGGCAGCACGCCATTGTCGGTGCCGATGCCGACATGATCCTCGCCGGCGACATTCGCGACATGCTCGATATGAGCAATCAAATCGCTGCCCTTGGGATGGCTGTCGAGCGTCAGGAACGGCATGAAATAAACGCCGACGACGCCGCCTTTGTCTGCCACGGCCTTGATCGTCGCATCGTCCGTATTGCGGACATGGTCGGCAAGCGCGCGGGCGCCGGTATGGCTGATCACCAACGGCCGTTTCGCGTGGGCAGTCGCCTCGGCCATGGTCTTCGCCCCGCCGTGGGCGAGGTCGAGCAGCAATTTCTCCGCCTCGATCCGCTCGATCGTCTTGCGGCCCAGCTTGGAAAGCCCGGCATTGGCCGGCTCGAGCGCCCCGTCGCCGGCCAAATTGCGGTTGTTGTAGGTCAGCTGGACGGTCATCACCCCGTCCTTCTTCATCTTCGCCAGCCGATCGAGCTCAGGCCCGACCATGCTTGAATCCTGCGTACCGAGCAGCACGCCGAACTTCTTCTCGCGCTTCGCCTTCAAGATGTCGGCTGCGCTGCGGATGAGGATCAGCCGCTCGGGGTTGGCGGCGATCAGATTCTGCTTGTTGGCGATGTCTTGTCTGTAATCGCCCCAATTGTCAGTGCCGTTGCCGACCGGAAAGACGGTGTCGCGGACGATCGTGACGCCGGTCGCCACTGTCTCCGCCCAGGCGCGGTCGGTCCAGCGCAGCTGGCCATCGGGGCCATAAGGATCGCCGGTACCGCCAAGCGCGTCGATGATGATTGCGCGGTCATACCAGGAAGGCCCGGCGGCGGCGCGGGTCTTGGCGACGGCCGGTCCGACCAACGCGACTGCGGCGGTTGCGGCGAGCATGGTGCGTCGGTCGATCTGCATATTGCCCCCTTTGTCTCCGCGCAGGCTAGCATCGCCTCGCGCGAAATCCACTGTCCTACAGGCGGGCAAATGTGCATCATGGCCGGGTGACCGGCGGGGACTTTCATCGACATTCAAGGCATGAGCGGCTTAACGTCACTCTAAAGTCGCACGAAATGGTACTTCTCCACGAGACTTTTGCGACGTTTGTGACGTTATGAGCGCAACCGATCCCGCCCGTATCACCACGCCCGAGCGGACCCCTGAGGACGCCGACGTTGCGCTGCGCCCGAAAAGCCTCGACGAGTTCATCGGACAGAAGGCGGCGCGGGAGAATTTGCGGGTCTTCGTCACCGCCGCCAAAAGCCGCGGCGAGGCGCTCGACCATGTCCTGCTGCACGGCCCGCCCGGCCTCGGCAAGACCACGCTTGCCGGCATTCTTGCCCGGGAAATGGGCGTGGGCTTCCGCGCCACCTCCGGGCCGGTCATCGCCAAGTCCGGCGACCTCGCGGCCCTGCTGACGAACCTCGAGGATGGCGACGTCCTGTTCATCGATGAGATTCACCGCCTCAATCCCGCGGTCGAGGAAGTGCTCTACCCGGCGATGGAGGACCGCGCCCTCGATCTGATGATCGGCGAGGGCCCCTCGGCCCGCTCGGTCCGCATCGACTTGCCTCGCTTCACCCTGATCGGCGCCACCACCCGCCAGGGCCTGCTGACCACGCCGCTTCGGGATCGCTTCGGCATCCCGGTGCGGCTCAATTTCTATACAATCGAGGAGCTGGAGCAGGTTGTCCGCCGCGCTGCCCGGCTGCTCAATGCGCCAACCACCGGCGAAGGGGAGCATGAGATCGCCCGCCGCTCGCGCGGTACGCCGCGCATCGCGGGCCGGCTGCTGCGCCGGGTGCGCGATTTCGCCCACGCCTCGGGCTCGGACACGATCGACGCCCAGGTCGCCGACCGGGCGCTCGACCGGCTGGAGATCGACGGCCTTGGCCTCGACGCCATGGACCGCCGCTATCTGATGATGATCGCCGATCTCTACGGCGGCGGCCCGGTCGGGATCGAGACGCTGGCCGCGGGCCTCAGCGAGCCGCGCGATACGATCGAGGACGTGATCGAGCCCTTCCTCATCCAGCTCGGGCTCATCGCCCGTACGGCACGGGGACGTTGTCTCAACGGCCGCGGCTGGAAGCATCTCGGCCTCAATCCGCCTCCTTCGGCGCAAACCGGTCTGTTCGATAGTGACGGAGTGAAATGATGCGTTTCTGGATTGCGGCGGCCGCCGCTCTCGCCGCCGCGGTTCCCGCCATTGCGCAGCCCGCCCGACCCGCCACGGATTATTCGAAGGATTCGAGCTGGCTCTGCCTGCCGGGAAAGGCCGACGTCTGCTCGGCGCCGATGTTGACGACGACGGTCGAGCCGACCGGCTATGGGAAGCGATCCAACAGTAGCCCCGCCCAGGACCCGCCGCTCGACTGCTTCTACGTCTACCCCACCGTATCGCGCGACAGTGGCGTCAACAGCGATCTCGAAATGTCGGAGGAGATTCCGACCGCCGCCGCCCAGGCCGCGCGCTTTTCGTCGGTCTGCAAGGTCTATGCGCCCAAATATCGCCAGATGACGGTCGGCGCGGTGGTCGCTTTTTCCGCCGGCCAGGACATCAGCAGCGCTGCGGCTATTGCGTATCGCGACGTAGTCGCCGCCTGGCGCGATTATCTCGCCAACCGCAACCACGGACGGCCGTTCGTGCTGATCGGCCATAGCCAAGGGACTCTCCACCTCATCCAGATCATTGCCCGGGAAATCGAGACCAACCCCGCGATGGCAAGGCGGATGAAGCTCGCCATCTTGCCCGGCTTCAACGTCATGGTGCCGCAGGGCAGGCTGGTCGGCGGCGACTTCAAGTCGACCCCGCTCTGCTCGACGCCGGGCCAGACCGGATGCGTCATCGCCTGGACCAGTTACCGCGAACGGAACGTGCCGCCGGCCGGCGCCATCTTCGGCGTCGCCGGCAAGCCGGGCATGACCGTCGCCTGCGTCAATCCGGCGCGGCCCGGCTCGAAGGCCTGGGAAAAACTCGATTCCTATTGGGCCGCAAGGTCCGGCTACGCGATCCCCGGCGGGCCGATTCAATGGTCGAGCGAGGGCGATCCGCCGACGCCCTGGCTGCATGTCCCTGGGCTTAATTCCGGCAAGTGCGTCAATGACGGGACCCGTGGCTATTTCTCCGTGAGGACCAATGCCGATCCTAACGACAAGCGCACCGACCGGATCGGCGGCGAGGTCGGCCTCGCCGGCCTGTTCATGCCGGGCTGGGGCATGCACCTTGCCGACATGAGCCTGGTGCAGGGCGATCTGATCCGCCTCGTCGGGCAAATCGGCGCGTCCCGGCGCTAGCGGTTTGCCCAAGGATTCCACGCCCGCTAAGGCCACTGCAATGGACCTCGACACGCCCTATCGCGGCGGCTTCGTCGGCCGCGAGCACCATTTCGCTTTGACCGTCTATTTCGAGGACACGGACACGGCCGGCATCGTCTATTACGCCAATTACCTGAAGTTCATGGAAAGGGCCCGCTCCGACATGCTCCGCGCCGCCGGCATCGACCAGCGCGCCGCCAAGGAGGCCGGCGATGGAGTCTATGCCGTCGCCGAGGTCAACATCCGCTACCTGAAGCCCGCAAAGCTCGGCGATGATCTTGTCGTGCTGTCGAGCGTCGAGCGGGTGCGCGCCGCCAGCGTCGCCATTCATCAGCGAGTCATGCGGGGCCCTCAAACATTGGCCGATGCCCGCGTCACCGCTGCCTTCCTCGACCCCGGCGACCGGCCCAGGCGCCAGCCGAAGCCATGGGTCGAGACCTTCAAGAAGATCAGCGAGGCCAAGGTAATCTGAATGCCTGAATTCCAAGCCAGCAACGATCTGATGTCGCCGCTGACCTTGTTCCTCCACGCCGACGCGGTGGTGAAGGTGGTGATGCTCGGCCTGCTGCTGGCCAGCATCTGGACCTGGGCGATCATCTTCACCCATGCCCTGCGCCTGCGCCGCATCAACCGTGCCACGGCGAAATTCGAAGCCGATTTCTGGGCTGCGGAGGACATCGATGCCTTTCACTCCCGCCGCGGCAATGAGAAATTGCCGAGCGCCGCCATCCTCACCGCCGGCCTCGACGAATGGCGCCGCTCGACCCGCAGCCGCAATGTCGACCGATCCGGCACTCGCGAGCGGCTGGCGACACGGATGAACGCGGCGCTGGCGACCGAGCTTGATCGCCTGTCGGATCGCCTGAACGTCCTCGCCACGGTCGGTTCAGTGGCGCCGTTCGTCGGCCTGTTCGGCACGGTCTGGGGCATCATGCGCAGCTTCACGGCCATTGCCGATGCCAACAACACCTCGCTCGCCGTCGTCGCGCCGGGCATCGCCGAGGCTCTGTTCGCAACCGCCATCGGCCTGTTCGCCGCCATTCCCGCCGTCATCGCCTACAACCGGCTGACCCACGGGCTCGACCGGCTCGAAGCGCGGCTCGGCCGCTTCGCCGACCGCTTCCACGCCACTTTGAGCCGTGAGCTGGAGGTCGAGGCCTGATGGCGGCCACGCTTCCCACCCGCAGCCGCGGCCGGGCGCGGCGCGCGCCGATGGCGGAGATCAACGTCACGCCTTTGGTCGACGTCATGCTGGTGCTGCTGATCATCTTCATGGTGACGGCGCCGCTCCTGGTCGCCGGGGTCCCGGTCGATTTGCCCGAGAGCCGCGCCGGCGCGCTCGACCAGCAGGCCAAGCCTGTCCAGATCGCGCTCGACAGGAACGGCGGAATCTTCATCGACGATGCGGCTGTCACCGAAGCTACGCTGCCGGGCCGCCTTGCCGCCATCGCCGCCGAGCCCGCCCCGCCCGAGGGCCGCCGCATCTACCTGCGCGCCGACAAGAGCCTCGATTATGGCCGGGTGATGCGCGTCATGGGCGAGTTGAACCGGGCCGGCCTGAATCGGGTCGCCCTGGTCTCGGTCGGCGAGGAGCGCCAATGAACCTCGACCGGGCCGAGCTGACCGGTGCGGGCGCTGCCGTCGCCTTCCACATCGCCTTGATCGCGGCGCTGTCGATGAGCTTGGCGTCGGTCAGGCGCGCGTCCGAGCCGCCGTCCATGGAAGTCGAGCTGGTCGAGGATATCGGCTTGCAGTCAGCTACGCCCGAGCCGGCCACGCCGCCGCCGACCAGCCAGGCGCCGGAGATTGGCCCCGCCGAACCAAGCCAACCCACCGCGGCCATCCAGCCGACGCCTGTTCCGAGCATCAAGCCGACCCAGGCGAAACCGCAGCCGGAAAAACCGGCCAAGCCGGCGCCGCATGTGTCTCGGATCGGAGACGACTTCCTGAAAGGTATCGCCGATTCCCGCGCGTCCAACGAAGCGGCTAAGCCCGCAGCGGCGACCTTCGACGCTCGCGCCAAGGCCAGCATCGCGGCCTTGTTCCAGCGTCTCGTCCAGCCCTGCGCCGACAGCCAGGTCAATCCCGGCGAAGGCGCCAACCGCATTCGCGTCACCCTGAACCTGCACCTTCGGCTCAACGGCACTCTTGCCGGCACGCCGCAGATCGTTCGGGTGAGCGGCGTCGATGACGATAACGTTCGCTATGAGGAGCGGGTAAAGGATCTCGCCGTCGCCGTGTACCGCGAATGCTCGCCTTTCCGCGGCCTGCCGCCTGAGCTGTACAAAACCCCAGAGGGCGGCTGGTCGAACATCAACCTGACCTACAAACTGCCATGAGGATGGACATGCGCCGCTTGTTTGCATTGCTAGCACTGCACCTTCCCGCCGCGTCGGCGCTTGCCCAGGAGGAGGGCGCGCCGCCGGTCGAAGTCGAGGTCGTCGGCGGCCAGAACAGCCAGCTGACCGTCGCCGTCCCAGCCATGCCCGGAATGCCCGTCGGCCGCGACATCTCCCAAGTCATCGCCTCCGATTTGCGCTCGACAGGCCGCTTCACGCCGATCGGGCCGGGCGGGATTGGCACCTACGGCCAGGGCCAGGCAGCGACACCCGCCTATGCCGAATGGCGGAGTTCCGGGGCCGGCGCCCTGGTTACCGGCTTTGCAGAGTCGCGCGCCGACGGCCGCCTGACCGTCGCCTGCTATCTCCATGACGTGACGGCCGGCCGCCTGCTCGCCAACCAGGGCTATGCGGTCACGCAGACCGATTGGCGCCGCGCCGCCCACAAGTGCGCCGACCTCGTCTATTCGCGCCTGTCGGGCCAGGGCGCCTTCCTCGATACGCGCGTCGTCTACGTCGCCGAAACCGGGCCCAAGACCAACCGCCTGAAGCGCATCGCCATCATGGATTCGGACGGGTCGAACCACCGCTACCTGACGGCAGGCAAGGCGACCGTGACCATGCCGCGCTTCTCTCCGCGCGGCGACCGGCTGGTCTACACCGGCACCCTGGCGCGCAAGCCACGGGTCTTCGTCCTCGACATCGCTTCGGGCCGCGAGCGGCTGCTGGTGCCCGGCGGCGCCATCACC
>JBKPSK010000162.1:0-4851 GCA_046734995.1 Pseudomonadota bacterium | reverse complement strand
CGCCTTTTCTTCCATCGCCTCGATTTCACCCGGCAGATTTGGAAGGACACCGCCGTGGATCAAGGCACGATGCTTCCCGCCGCCCACCGATTCTATCAGTCCCCGCGCTTCGGAAGCATAGGCGATTTGCGTGGGCGTGGTCGTCCCAAACAAAGCGGAAATGACGCCCGCGTCCGTGTCACTGTCGAGGAACACCTCCTTGACCAGCGACCGCGCCGCATAGCAATCGAGTTTGCCCGGGTCGCACTTTTGTGCCTGCGGGAAGACGTGGCCGAGCGCCGCGCGCCACGCCTCTCCGTCCCGACCCTTCGCCCAGCTGCCGCTTGGGTCGACCGTGTGCAGCTGCACGTCGAAAATGAACTCGTCGCCCGCCAGGGTCGCGGCCGCCGCGCCGGAGTCGAGGGTCGCCTCTTTGTCCAGCGCGAAATAGCCGCCGTTGCCGCCACTGACCTTGTTGCAGGCGGCAAGCACCGTCGCAGCGCCCATCGTACTGGTCAGAAAGGCGCGTCGTCCGAGCGCAAGTCGGCGGGCGTTTTCACCGGCCATGGCATGCGCAAGCGCATTGGCGCGCCGTTGCACGTCGGTCAGCCGCAGGGGAAAGAATTCGCCGTTGGACGTGCCGTCGAAGCGGACCGGCAGCCGCCGGCCTTCGGGATCGAGATCGAAAGCACGTGCCATCGGCTCCCTCCAGCTCGCGTGAACAGCTTAGCCCGGGTGCGAGGCCGGCAAAACAGCTTTCGACGAACGTTACATATGAACGCTCGCCGGTGCCGTGCTAGCCACCTCCGTCGCCGGCCCGAACATCTGCGGCATAGCCAATTCATCGAACCCGTAGGGGTCGGGGCGGAAGACGACGCCGTTGGTGCTCGGCGTGACCGTCAAATAGGTCAGGTAGACCGGGATCGGCCTCGGCAGCTGGAACCTTTGCTCCCGTGGCGTTGCGGCATCGGGCACGCGGCCGAAAACCCAGGTCGCGAAGCGGCGGTAATCCTCCAGGCGCACGCAGCCGTTGCTGAGGTGGCGCTCTTGTTCCGCGAACAGCTCCTTGTGGGGCGTGTCGTGCAAATAGATGCCAAAATCGTTCGGCATCTCGAACTTCATCTCGCCCATCGAATTCCAGGGTCCGGGAAGTTGTCGGACGAGGATCGTCGGCGTTTGCTTGCCAGAGGCGATCGCCTTCCAGTTGACCGTCTTGGGGTCGATGACATCCGCATTGACGGTCCAGTCCGACAAGACCTCATAATGGAAGTCTTGCAGGTAAGAGAGGCCCTGCTCCCCAATCCGTTTCGCCGTCAGCGAGCGGATCAGCTCAGGGGGCACGTTCCAATAAGGGTTAACCCGCGCCGTGCGCATGAGGACGGCCATCATCGGCGTCTTGGTTTTCGCCGTGCCGACAACGACGCGCATGCGATCGACGGCCCGGTCGCGGTCGAAGAGATAGGTTTCAGCGGCGCCCGAATCGACGATCACATAGCGGTCGAACGTGCGGGTCGGCGGCAGCCGGTAGGCGCGCTCCATGTTGATCGCGATCCGCCGTGCATAATAGGTCGCGCCGCGATTGAGGGACGCGATCGTCGCCTTGCCGGCGATGCCGTCCGGGGCGCCGAGGCCGTGGACCCGCTGATAGTCGGAGACGAGCTGGAACAACCGGTCGTCATAGCCGCCGGCCGGCGGCAGCCCGAGACGAGTCCGCAGCAATTGGACACGCTTGCCGGTCGAGCCGCGCTTGAGCGCGGCGCCGGCCGGGATCTTGGTTTGCGGCAGTCGGCCCCACGTCGCCTGATATTGCTGCAACCCTCGCCCGAGATCGACGAAGAGCGGGTTGGGCGATTGCCTGCCGCGACCGGGGTCGGCGTTGAACAGGCGCGCGAGCCAATTCTGCGGCCGCTGTTTCCGCCTGGCGACGGTACTCATCTTCGGATCGACATAGACGAAGTCGATGCCCTGCTTGATGGACCGCGGGACAGCGACCGGTTCATCGCCTCGAGGCTGGGCCGAAAGCGGCGTCGCCACGAGAAACGCAATTGCGCCAAGGATCAGTCCAAGCTTCTTGTGCATAAATTTTGCGCCGCGTTTGCGGCGCATTCCCCATGTGGTTTTGCCTAACCAAACTCCTTGCACGACTTTGGGTTGCGTGGGCCTGAACCCATCGTTTCGGTCATGGCAAGGAATCTAGCGCCGCCCGCCCCCAAACCGCGTCCGCCCTGTCTTGCCGTAGCGGAGCTTGCGTGTCCCCGGCCTTCCTTCGCTCGACTGGCCGCTGGGACGCGGGGCGACGCGGTCGGGGTCGGGGATGCCGAGCTCGTCCTCTTCCAACCGGCGGATTTCGTCGCGCAGCCGCGCCGCTTCCTCGAACTCGAGGTCGGCGGCAGCTTTGCGCATCCGCTGCTCGAGATCGCCGATATAGGCCTTGAGGTTGTGGCCGACGAGGTGCGGACGCTCGTCGTCGCCGGTGTCGACCAGCACGCCGTCACGCAACGTCACGTCGCTCATGATGTCGTTGATGTGGCTCTTGATCGATTCCGGCGTGATGCCGTGGGCGAGATTGTAGGCGACCTGTTTTTCGCGCCGGCGGTCGGTCTCGTTCAGGGCCCGCTCGATCGAGCCGGTGACCGTGTCGGCATAAAGGATGACGCGGCCGTCGATATTGCGGGCGGCGCGGCCGATGGTCTGTATCAGTGAGGTCTCCGACCTGAGGAAACCTTCCTTGTCGGCATCGAGGATCGCCACCAGCCCGCATTCGGGGATGTCCAGCCCTTCGCGCAGCAGGTTGATGCCGACGAGCACGTCATAAACGCCGAGCCTGAGATCGCGGATCAGCTCGATGCGCTCCAGCGTCTCGACGTCCGAATGCATGTAGCGGACCTTGAGGCCGGCCTCGTGGAGATATTCGGTCAGGTCCTCGGCCATGCGCTTGGTCAGGGTCGTGACCAACGTCCGATAGCCTTTGCGCGCGGTTTCCTTGGCTTCGTGGACGAGGTCGTCGACCTGGTCCTCGACCGGCTTGATGGTCACCGGCGGGTCGATGAGGCCGGTCGGCCGGATGACCTGCTCGGCGAAGACGCCGCCGGTTGCATTCAATTCCCACGGACCCGGCGTCGCCGACACGAACGTCGTTTGCGGACGCATCGCGTCCCATTCGTTGAAGCGCAGCGGCCGGTTGTCGATGCAGCTCGGCAGGCGGAAGCCATATTCGGCGAGCGTGATCTTCCGCCGATGATCGCCGCGCGCCATCGCCCCGATCTGCGGCACCGTCTGGTGGCTCTCGTCGACGAACAGCAAGGCATTGTCGGGAAGATATTCGAACAGCGTCGGCGGCGGCTCGCCCGGTAGCCGGCCGGTAAGGAAGCGCGAGTAATTCTCGATCCCCGCGCAGCTTCCTGTGGCGGCGATCATCTCAAGGTCGAAGTTAGTGCGTTGCTCGAGACGCTGCGCTTCCAGCAGCCGTCCTTCCGCGGTCAGCTCCTTCAGCCGTTCGGCGAGCTCATGGCGGATCGCCTCCATCGCCTGCTTCAAGGTTGGGCCGGGCGTCACATAGTGTGAGTTCGCATAGACCTTGATGTAATCGAGACTGGCGATCGTCTTGCCCGTTAGCGGGTCGAACTCGGTGATGGTCTCGATCTCGTCGCCGAAGAAGCTGATCCGCCAGGCCATGTCCTCATAGTGCGACGGGAAGATTTCCAGGCTGTCGCCGCGCACCCGGAAATTGCCGCGGGCAAAGGCCTGGTCGTTGCGCTTGTACTGCAGCGCGACCAGCTTGCGGATCACCTCGCGCTGGTCCTCCGACCCGCCCTTCTTGAGGCTGAAAGTCATCGCCGAATAGGTCTCGACCGAGCCGATTCCGTAGAGGCAGGAGACCGAGGCGACGATGATCACGTCGTCGCGCTCCAGGAGCGACCGCGTCGCCGAGTGGCGCATGCGGTCGATCGCCTCGTTCACGCTCGACTCCTTCTCGATATAGGTGTCGGTGCGCGGCACGTAGGCCTCGGGCTGGTAATAATCGTAGTAGCTGACGAAATATTCGACCGCATTGTCGGGGAAGTAGTTCTTGAACTCCCCGTAGAGCTGCGCCGCGAGGATCTTGTTGGGCGCGATCACCAGCGCCGGCCGCTGCAGGGTTTCGATGACCTTAGCCATTGTGAAGGTCTTTCCCGAGCCGGTGACGCCCAGCAGCACCTGGCTCTTCTCGCCATCGAGCGCCGTATCGGTCAGCTCCTTGATCGCCGCCGGCTGGTCGCCCGCCGGCGTGTAGTCGGACCTGAGCACGAACTTGCGCCCGCCCTCGGCCTTGTCCGGCCGCGCCGGCCGGTGTGGAGTGAAGGTCTCGGCCGTTTCCGGCTCGGCTAGCGAGGTTCGGATTTGAATCGCCATGGCCTTGCCATATGGTTGCAGCGACGCGCCCACGCAACGCGCGCGATCATAGGGGACTGTCATGCGCCGCTTCCTGCTTCCGCTCGCATTCCTGCTCGCTTCCGGCGCCGCGGCCCCGCCTCAGCAAAGCTACGACACGATCATCCGCGGCGGCACGATCGTCGATGGCAGCGGCGGCGCACCATACGTCGGCGACGTCGCGATCAAGGGCGACCGCATCATTGCCGTCGCGCCGCGCATCGACGGCACCGCAAAGCAGACGATCGACGCCAAGGGCCTCGCCGTCGCGCCCGGCTTCGTCAACATGCTGTCCTGGGCCACCGACTCGCTCATCGCCGACCCGCGCGGCATGAGCGACCTCGTGCAGGGCGTCACCCTCGAGGTGATGGGCGAAGGGTGGTCGATGGGGCCGCTCAACGAGGCGATGAAGAAGGAGGCCCTCGAGCAGCAGGGCGACATCCGCTACCCCATCGACTGGAC
>JBKPSK010000161.1:0-8058 GCA_046734995.1 Pseudomonadota bacterium | reverse complement strand
GGGGAACGGCGCTTTCGACGAGCCGGCCGCCGCACAGATGGACAACGCCTATGTCGATTATTTGCTACGGCTGGGTGACGATGCGCTTGTCCTTGGCCAGCGGCTATCCGAATGGTGCGGGCACGCACCTTCGGTCGAGGTTGACCTAAGCCTTGCCAATGTCGCGCTCGACCTCATCGGCCAGGCGACGCATATCCTCAACCAGGCGGGTAGCGGAGACGGCGACGCCCTGGCGTTCAAGCGGGATGTGCTCGACTTCAAGAATTGCCTGCTGGTCGAGCAGCCCATCGGCGATTTCGCGCGGACAATTGTCCGGCAATTGCTGTATTCGACTTGGCAGCACTTGCTGTTCCAGCAGCTGGCGGAAAGCCCCGACACCTTCCTCTCGGCCATCGCCGCCAAAGCGGTGAAGGAGGTGGCCTACCACCGCGAATTGGCCGGCGAATGGACGGTGCGGCTGGGCGATGGCACCGAGGAAAGCGCGGCACGGATGCGCGACGGTCTCGATTGGTGCTGGCGCTTCGTGCCGGAGTTGTTCGAAGTCGATGCCACTTTGGAAGAGCTGATCGCCCGCCAGACCGTGCCCGACCCGCGCAGCTTCGAGGGCGAGTATCGCGCCGCGATTTCGGACGTGCTGGGTGCAGCGAAGCTGGACGTGCCGGCCGACCAGCGCCCGATCCTCGGCGGCCGGCGCGGCCACCACAGCGAGCATCTCGGGCATTTGCTGGCGGTCATGCAGTTCCTGCCGCGCACCTATCCCGACGCCGTCTGGTAATGGCCGAGCATTTCCATCGGCTTGCCGTTGCGGAGGTCGTGCCGGAGACGGATGAAGCGAGGAGCATCCGCTTCGTTGTGCCGGAGGAACTCGAGGAATCGTTCCGCTTCAAGGCCGGCCAGCATTTGACCTTGCGCGCCGAGATTGGCGGCGAGGAGGTGCGGCGTAATTATTCGCTGTGTACCGCGCCCTTCGAACATGAGCTGATGGTAACGGTGAAGAAGATTGCCGGCGGCGTCTTCTCCAACTGGGTGGCGGAGCAATTGAAGCCCGGCGACGTGCTGGACGTGATGACGCCGCACGGCAGCTTCACGACCACCTTCGATCCCGGCGCCGCGCGGTATTATGTCGCTTTCGCCGGCGGCTCGGGAATCACGCCCGTAATGTCGCTGATCCGTACGGCATTGGCCGAAGAGCCGCGCAGCCGATTCACCTTGTTCTACGGCAATCGCGATTCAAGTTCCGTCATCTTTCTGGAGGCGCTGGCGGCCCTGAAGGACCGCTACATGGGACGGCTCGAGCTGTTCCATTTCCTCGACCAGGAGGAAGGCGAGATCGACCTGTTCAACGGTATGCTGGACCGCGAGCGGTGCGATGAGGCGATCGAGCACCTGGTTGACGAGCCTGCCACGGTGGACGCCTGGTTCATCTGCGGTCCCGGGCCGATGATGGACGCGGCCGAAGCGGCCTTGCTCGATCGGGGAATCAACAAGGAGCGCATCCATATCGAGCGCTTCATTGCCGGCCGGACGTCAGCCGCGCTCGCCGCACAGATGCAGGCCCTGCAGGAAAAAGCGGCCGGTTTGACGGTCAGCGTCACGCTCGACGGGCGCACCCGTAAAGTCGCGTTCACCGAGGCCAATATCCTTGACAGTGCACGCGCCGCCGGCCTGCCGGCGCCCTTCGCATGCAAGGCCGGGGTTTGCGCCACTTGTCGGGCGAGGGTCATCAAAGGCAAGGTCGAGATGGCGGCGCGCTACGGCCTCACCGACGAGGAGATCGCCGACGGTTATGTCCTCACCTGCCAGTCGGTCCCCGCGGGCGAGGGCGTGGCGGTGGACTACGACGCCTGAACCGCGCTAGAGCCGCGCCATGCTGACGACCAAGACCAATGCGCGGATCGCTGATCTCGACGCAGTGCGCAGCGATTCGCTTCTGAAGCTGATCGCGCTCGCCAACGCCGATTCACGGGCGGACAAGATCGACGTCGGTGTCGGCGTCTATCGCGACGGCCAGGGCCGCACGCCGGTGATGCGGGCGGTCAAGGCCGCCGAGAAGAAATTGTGGGAAACGCAGGACAGCAAGGGTTACCTCGGCAGCGCCGGTGACGTGCTCTTCCCCGAACTGCTGAAGCCGATCGTGCTTGGACCGCATGCCAGCGACGAGAGGATCGTCGGCGTGCAGACGCCGGGCGGCTGCGGCGCGATCCGCCTCGGCTTCCAGCTCGTCCAGCGTGCCAATCCCTCGGCGCGCGTGCTGATCGGCCTTCCGACCTGGCCGAATCATGTCCCGATCGTATCGGCCTGCCCGCTCGAGATCGTCGAATATCCCTATTACGACCGTGACGGCCGCCGCATTCGTTTCGACGCGACAATGGCGGCGATCGAGGCGGCGAGCGCGGGCGACGTCGTGCTGCTGCACGGCTGCTGCCACAACCCGACCGGCGCCGACCTCGACGCCGACCAGTGGGCCGAGGTGACCCGCGCCACTGCGGAACGCGGCCTCATTCCGTTTGTCGACATCGCTTACCAGGGCCTGGGCTCGGGACTCGATGAAGATGCCGCCGGATTGCGGGGCATCCTTGATGCTTGTGACGAGGTCCTGGTGTCGCAGAGCTGCGACAAGAATTTCAGCGTCTACCGCGACCGCGTCGGCTGTCTGTTCGTCAAGACCGCGAGCCGGACGGCCAGCGATATCGCCATGGGCCATGTTCTACAGATCGCCCGCGAGATGTGGTCGATGCCGCCCGACCATGGCGGAGCGGTCGTCCGCACCGTGCTCCAGGATCCGGCGCTGACCGCCGACTGGCGTGCCGAACTCGACGAGATGCGCGGCCGAATCCATCGTATCCGAGAGCGGCTCGCCGCGGCCGATCCGCGGCTCGAGTTCATCCGCCACCAGATGGGCATGTTCTCGATGCTGCCGCTGAGCCTGGAGCAGGTGCTTGAGCTGCGCGAGCGGCATGGCATCTACATGGCCGACAGCGGGCGGTTCAATGTTCTCGGCATGGCCGACGATGCGGTCGACCGCTTCGTCGCCGCCGTCGTAGAGGCGATCGGTGGCTGACTTGAATCCGCGCGTCGTCAGCGCGGATGTCGACTGGCAGACGGTCGCCCGCCTGGTCCTTACCAGCAGGGCGATGGACCGGATCGAGGAAGAGCGGCTCGTCCCGGAAAAGAAGATCCTCTACCAATTTTCCGCGCGCGGCCACGACATGGCGCAGGTGCTCTTGGGCTTGCAGCTGAAGGACGGCGATGCCGCCTGCGGCTATTACCGCTCGCGGCCGCTGCTGCTGGCGCTGGGCGTGCCGCTGGCCGATGCGCTGGGCTCGGGCATGGGCCGCGCCGGCGGCTATTCGGACGGCCGCGATATCGGCGTCGTCTTCAATTATCCCAATCCGGGCAGCGCCCATGCCCTGCCGATGTGCGGCGGCGTTGGCGCGCAATATACGCCGGCAGCCGGCTGGGCGCAGGCGATCAAATATAAGGAAGAGGAGCTTGGCGAGGGAGCGGGCGACGCCATCGCCGTCGTGCTTGGCGGCGACGCCAGCTGTGCGACCGGCGGCTTCTGGTCGGCGCTGACCATCGCCACGACGCAGCAATTGCCGATGCTGTTCTTCATCGAGGACAATGGCTTCGGCATCTCGGTGCCGTCCGAATACCAGACGCCAGGCAAGGACATCGCCGCCAACCTCGCCAGCTTTGCAGGCCTCACCGTCCTCAACGGTGACGGCACCGAGCCGGAGCAGGCAGCGCCGCTGATTGCCGAGGCGATCGGCCACGTCCGTGCTCGCAAGGGACCTCTCTTGCTGCGGCTGACCGTGCCGCGTCTCGAAGGTCACAGTGCGCAGGACACGCAGGCCTACAAGAGCGCAGAGATGATCAAGGAAGAGTGGGCGCGCGATCCGCTGCCCAAGCTCAAGGCCTTTGCGCCGGATATCGATTGGGAAGGGCTGGAGCGCGAGGCCGAGGCGATAGTCGAGGTCGCCGTCGCCGAAGCCGAGGCTCGTCCGGTGCTCGACGCGGCCATGGTTGGCGACAATATGTTCTTCTCCGGCGCGCCGAGCCAGGTTGGCGGCGGCGCGGTTTTAGACGCTCGGTCGACCGACGAGCCCAGGCCTGAGGGCCAGCGGATCAACATGGTCACCGCGATCCGCCGGGTGCTTGACCAGGAGCTGGCGGCCAACCCGCGCCTGCTCGTCTTCGGCGAGGACGTCGGCCCAAAGGGCGGCGTGCACGCCGTGACGCTCGGCCTGCAGGACAAGTTCGGGGTCGCGCGCGTCTTCGACACAAGTCTCAACGAGGAAGGCATCGTCGGCCGCGCCGCCGGCATGGCGCTCGCCGGGCTGATGCCGGTCCCGGAAATCCAGTTCCGCAAATATGCCGAGCCGGCGACCGAGCAGATCAACGACATCGGCACCATGCGCTGGCGCACAGCCAACCGCTTCTCGGCGCCGATGGTACTGCGCGTGCCGGGCGGTTTCTTCAAATGCGGCGATCCTTGGCACAGCCAGACTAACGAGGTGCAGTTTGTCCACAATCCCGGCTGGAAAGTGGCGGTGCCGTCCAATGCCGAGGACGCGGTCGGCCTGCTGCGCGCCTCCTTGCGCGGCCATGACCCGGTACTGTTCTTCGAACATCGCGCCATGCTCGACGACAGTTGGGCGCGGCGGCCGTGGCCGGGGGACGATTTTGTCCTGCCGTTCGGCCGCGCGAAAAAGACGCGCGAGGGCGACAAGATCACGATTGTCACTTGGGGCGCAATGGTGCCTCGCTGCGAATCGGCGGCGGCAGGCGTTTCAGCCGATGTCATCGACCTGCGTACGCTGATGCCGTGGGATCGCGAAATGGTGCTCGACAGCGTGCGGCGGACTCGGCGCTGCCTGATCGTCCATGAGGATCTGCGCACCGGGGGGTTCGGCGCCGAAATCGCCGCGGTGGTTGCGGACGAGGCCTTCCTTGACCTCGATGCCCCGGTAGCGCGCGTGACCATGCCCGACATCCCCAGCCCGCATCACCCGAGCTTGCTGGAAGCAGTGGTGCCGTCGGTGGAGAGTATCCGCGCCGAGATCGAGCGCCTGGTCGGGTTCTGACGTGATCGACGTCCGCGTTCCCGATGAGCAGGAGGGCACCAAGGCGGTCGTCCGCGCCTGGCTTAAGCAAATCGGTGACAGGGTTGCGGTCAACGATCCCCTGGTCGAGCTCGAGACCGACAAGGTGACGCAGGAAGTGGCGGCGCCGGCCGCCGGCGTACTGACGGAGATCGTGCTCGACACGGACGCCGAGGCGGTGCCGGGGGCGGTACTGGGGAGGATTACCGAAGGTTCCCCGGCGAAGGCCGGGGTCCAGGAGGCGAAGTCTTCGAGGACGTCAAATGAAGCGTCTTCCGGCGCTCCTGGTCCCCATGGCCGGCATGCGGCCCTGTCTGGGGGACAGGGCCGTCCGGCCATTGCGCCGGGGAACGGTGAAACCGAAACCCGTCTCTCCCCCTCCGTCCGCCGGGCGCTGCAGCAGCATGGCATCGATCCCAACCGCATCCAGGGCTCGGGACGTGGCGGGCGCATCACCCGCGAAGACGTCGACCGCGCCGTCGCGCAGGCGACCACGGTCAGCGTCGGTGAGCCAGCCACCGCGCAGCCGCTGCAATTCTCTCCGCATGACATCCCCCACGACCGCATGCGGCTTAAGATCGCCGAGAACATGGTTCGTGCGGTCACCGATCAGCCGCATGTCACGGCAGTCTTCGAGGCCGATTTCTCCGCAATCGCGGCCCACAAAAAGGCAATGGCGGAACGGGGGCTGAAGCTCAGCTACACTGCCTACATCGTCAAAGCGGCCGCCGAAGCGATGGCGGTGGCGCCGGCGATCAATGGCCGCTGGGAAGTGGACCGCATCGCCATTCCGCCGACGATCGACATCGGCGTTGGCACGGCACTCGGCGAGAAAGGCCTTGTGGTCCCGGTCGTCAAGGATGCCGGCTCGCTCAGCCTCGAGCAAATCGGCGCCCGGCTCGACGACATGACCCGCCGCGCCCGTGACGGCCAGTTGACTGCCGCCGACGTTGCGGGCGGCAGCTTCACTATATCCAACCACGGCGTCTCGGGCAGCCTGCTCGCGGCGCCGATCATCATCCACCAGGGGCAGGCCGCCATTCTCGGAGTCGGCAAGTTGGAGAAGCGCGTGGTCGTTCGTGAGATCGACGGCGACGACGCCATCGTCATACTGCCGATGGCCTATGTGACCTTGACCATCGACCATCGCGTCGTCGACGGCCACCAGACCAATGCCTGGCTGACCAGGTTCGTGGAGATCATTGAAACCTGGCCGGCTGCTTAGCCAGCCAGCTCCTCACGCAAGGCTTCAATCAGCCGGCCGATATCCTCGGAGCCGTTATAGACGTGGAGCGACGCGCGCAGTCCCTTGAAGCCCGACAGCTCGACGGTGCGAATATAAATCTTGTGCTTCATCACCAGGTTGCGGCGGATAGCGTTCAGGTCAGCCGAATCTGGAAGGCAGAATGCGAGGTTGGCGGACGCGAGCGGGCCATCGGCCGGCGCCGGAATGTGGATCTGGTTGAAGCGCGACAGCTCGCCGTGCAGCTCGCGCCGCAGCGCCGCATTATGCTCCGCAATGCGTTCCGGCCCAAGCGACTGAATATAGTCCACCGCCGCGCCCATGCCGCGCAGCCCGGCGATGTTGACGATGCCCGTCGAATTGGAACCGGGCGAGCGCCCGTCGGCAAGCGGCAATGCGTCGAGCGCGCCCGACATTTCATCGCTGATGTAGAGAAATCCTGTGCCCTTGGGCCCAAGCAACCATTTGTGGCCGCTCGATGCATAAGCGTGGCAACCGAGCGCCTTGACGTCGACCGGCATGGCGCCGGGTCCCTGCGCGCCGTCGATTACTGCCCAGCAGCCATGTTCCCGCGCCAGCGCGCAGAGCTCCGCAACGGGAAGCTTCACGCCGGTCGTAAACAGCACATGCGAAAAAGAAAGGACGCGGGTGCGAGGCAGGATGCGGTCGGCGAAGCGCTCGACGATCGCTTGCGGGTCGCTTTCGTCCGGGGCGATCGGGATGGGATCGACCTCGATGTGATAGCGCCGCGCTGCCCAGTCCCAGCCGAGCCTGCCGCCGGGATGTTCATGATCGGTGGTCAGGACATGGTCGCCGTGGGTGAACTTCAGTCCCTGGGCGATAAGGAACATGCCGGCCGTCGCGCTGGTGGTGAGGACGATGTCCTCTTCTCCGGCATTGATGAGCGCGGCGGCCTTGGCGCGGACTTTCTCCAAATGGCTCATGCCGGGCCCATAAGTCGCGCGCGCCGGGTCAGCTTCGACATCGAGCTCTGCGGCAGCCATGGCTTCGAGCACCGGTCGAGGCATGGCGCCGACGCCGCCGGTTTGCATATGGACGAGTCCCGCCGCCAGCAGCAGGTCGGTCGTGGGGATGAGCGGCGCAGTCATGTGCGGCTTATAACGGCGAAAAACGGGAAATGGCGCACCCGACAGGATTCGAACCTGTGACCTCTGCCTTCGGAGGGCAGCGCTCTATCCAGCTGAGCTACGGGTGCGTGGGCGCCGATGTAGCGGCGGGCTCCGGCGGCGGCAAGGCGCTCAATCGGCGAGGAATCGGTTAAGCGCATGGTGCAGTTGCGCACGCCTGCGGCCGACGATCATGCCGACATGCCCTGATTCGATGACCTCCTGATCGCCATCCGGCGCGCTTGCCGGGGGAACGATGCGATCCTCGCCGGCGACCAGGTGAAGCGTGGGCACGGGCGGCTGCTCGGCGACCGGCTTTCCGCCGACGGTCCAGCTTCCGGCTCCCGGATCATCATCGCGGTACATTTGCTCGAACAGCTCGCGCGCGGCCGGCAAGGGGAGGGGCTCTCCCTCGTTCGCCCAGTCTTCGAGCGCGACGAATCGGCGGGCCTGGTCGCTTGCCGGGTCAAGTCGGCCAAATTCGGCGAACTTGCGGACGGTGCGCTCGGGATCGAGGGCCCAGAAGCCGGCCTGCATGACTTCCATGGGCAGTGCACCGAGGCGCGTCGACGCCTCTTTGCTA
>JBKPSK010000160.1:0-16475 GCA_046734995.1 Pseudomonadota bacterium | reverse complement strand
GTCGATTTCGAGGGCGGCTACGCGGCCGATCCGGAAGAAGCGGCGGCGAATGTCGCGCGGCTGGCCGCGACCGGCGCCGTCGGCTGCAATTTCGAAGATCAGGTGGTCGGCGGCGAGGGCCTCTATTCAATCGATGAACAGTCCCAGCGGATCCGCGCCATCCGTGCCGCGGTCGGGACCGGCTTCTTCCTCAACTTGCGCACCGATCTGTTCCTGAAGGCGGAAGCCTCCAGTCATGATACGGCTCTGGCCGACGCCGCCATCGAGCGTGGCAAGGCCTATGCCGATGCCGGCGGGAGCGGCTTCTTCATCCCGGGCCTTGGCGATCTGGCACTGGTCGCGCGTATCTGCCGGGAAGTGCCGCTGCCAATCAACGCCATGCATTTCCCCGGTGCGCCGGGCCGTCAGCAATGGGCCGAGGCCGGCATCGCCCGGGTGAGCCACGGGCCGTTCCCTCACATGGATTTGATGAAGAAGCTGACCGAAATGGCGAGGGAGGCGATCGCCTAGGCCATTCGCCGTTTCGGCCATGGCCAGCGGAAGGGCTGGCCCGACTTCAGCACGCTGCGCCGGAACAGGCCGGCGGCGACGTGCAGGATCAGGGCGACCCAGATCGCCTGCCAGAAAAATGCCAGCAGGTGCGGCCAGAGGGCCGGCTCCTCGGCGGCGCGGCCGAGCATCGCGAAGGGCGAGGACAAGGGGAAGACGGCGGCGCCGATCGCCTCTGGGCCGTTGGGATTGCCGACGCCCATCGAGGCGAAGGCGAACAGCACCACCTGCGCCATGGTCACCGGCATCGACAATGTCTGGACTTCGCGAACGGTCGAAGCCTGGGCGCCGATGCCGAGGAAGACCGCGCCGATCAGCAGATAGCTCATGGCGAAATAGACCGGCACCAAAGCCAGGAAGACCGGCCAGCCGACCGCCGGCGCCGGCAGCGATGTCAGCCCGCCTTTCGACCAGAGCGCGATGGCCCCGGCACCCGCCGCCGCCCAGACGGCGATTCCGACCAGGGACATGGCGAGCATCGCGAACAATTTGCCGAGGAAGATGGCGTCGACCGGCACCGCCGCCGCCAGGATCTCGATGACCTTGTTTGATTTCTCTTCGATGAGCTGGGACAAAAGCATGCCGGCCAGCAAGATGGTGAGGACGAACAGCAGCGCTTGGCCGGCGCGCGCGGTCAGCGAACGGGCCGAGGCGACCGAACCGGCCGAGCGGCTGGTGAGCTTCACTACCAGCGCCTCGCCGCCGACGTCCGGCTGCAACCTGCTGCGGCGGGCGTCGTCGATGATCCATTGCAGCTGGTGGACGGTCGGGCCGCCGGCCACCACCGCTCCGGTAAAGGAGGGATGGTCGAGGCCGCCTTCGAGCACGCCGATCACCGGCGGGCTTTCCTGTTTCAGCAAGGCCGCGCGCTGCGCCGCTGGATCGGCCCCGGGCTCGGCGTGCGTCAAGCCGACCACCCGTTCGCCTTGCAATATGCCGGCAAGCCTGTCGCGCGATTTGGCGAAGCGGGCGATTTCTTGGTGGGAGGCGACGACCGCCACCACCGGCTTTTGCGCTTCGTTTTCGATGCGCGCGCCGATGCCGCCGAAGGTCGCCCCCATGAGCACGGGGAACAAGGGCCCGAGCAGGAAGAGCAGGAAGGCCTTGCTCATCACCGTCGCCGTGAAATCGCGGCGGCCGATGACGAAGGCGGAGCTGATCAATCGCTTCAGCCTCATGCCGCCTCCGCCGTCGTGCCGCTATCGCCCATCTCTCGGGCCGCCGCCTCGCCGGCGATGGCGACAAAGGCATCGTGAAGGCCGGGCCGCTCGATGCTGAGGGTCTCGATGCCAGCGCCGCCGTCGATCAACGCCTTCAGGAGCGGCTCGGGACCCCCGGCCGGCAGCTCGAATACCCATTCACCGCCGATCTGCCGCGCGCTTTCAGGGATGGCCGACCGCCACGGGCCATCTGTCGAACGGGTCCGCAGATGGACGATTGGCCGCAGCCGCCCGCGCGCCTCGTCGACCGCGCCTTCGAAGGCGACGCGGCCGCGGGCAATGATGGCGATGCGCTCGCACAGGCGCTCGGCATGGGCGATGACATGGGTGGAAAAGAGGATGGTGACACCCTCTGCCGCCTGCCGCCGGATCAGGGCTTCGAGCTTTTCCTGGTTGATGGCGTCGAGGCCGGAAAACGGCTCATCGAGGACGATAAGCCGCGGCTCGTGGACGATGGTGCCGAGCAGCTGCACGGTCTGCGCCATGCCCTTGCTCAAGGTGCGGATCGGCTTCCTCGCCCAATCGCCGAGGCCGTGGTTGCCAAGCAGCGCCGCGCCCCGCTCGCGGCCCTCTCGCAGCGGCAGGCCACGCAGCGCGCCCATGAAGGCGATCGCCTCGACGCAGCTCATCGCCGGATAGAGGCCGCGCTCTTCGGGGAGGTACCCGACTTCATGCGCCGCCTCGAGCGGGCGCTCACGGCCGAGCAGGCGGCGCCCGCCCGACGACGGATCGATGATTCCCAGCAGCATGCGCAGCAGCGTCGTCTTGCCGGCGCCATTGGGTCCGAGGATTCCGTAGATCGTCCCCGCCGGGACGGACAGGCTGACGCCGTCGACCGCGCGCGTGTCCCCGAAATGCTTGACGAGATCGCGGGCTTCGAGGGCGAAGGTACTGGCGTTCATCGCCGCTGTGCTAAGGCGAAATGGCTAAATGACAATGACCATCGAGCAGGAAATCCGCGAGAAAGCGGCCGAACTGGGCTTCGTCGCCTGCGGCTTCGCGCGGGCCGATGCGGCCGCGGAGGCAGGCGACGAGCTTAAGGCCTGGCTCGGCGAGGGCCGACATGGCGAGATGGTGTGGATGGAGGAGCGTGCCGAGCAGCGCGCCAGCCCGAACGGCCTGTGGCCGGGGGCGAAATCGGTGATCGCCTTGGCAATGAGCTATGCGCCGGCGTCGGATCCGCTGGCGCTGGCGGATGTTCGCGATCGCGGCCGGATCTCGGCCTACGCCCAGGGCGGCGACTATCACAAGACCGTCAAGAAGGGCCTGAAGGCACTCGGCCGCTGGATGCACGAGCGCTTCGGCGGCGAGCTTAAGGTGTTCGTCGACACCGCGCCGGTGATGGAAAAGCCGCTCGCCGCCGCCGCCGGCATCGGCTGGCAGGGCAAGCACACCAACCTCCTGAGCCGCGAGCACGGCAACTGGCTGTTCCTCGGCATTATCTACACCAGCCTGGAGCTCGAACCGGATGCACCCGCGAGCGCGGGCATGCATTGCGGCAGCTGCACCGCCTGCATCGCAGCCTGCCCAACGGGCGCCATCACCGGGCCGCACCGGCTCGATGCGCGCAAATGCATCTCCTATTTGACCATCGAGCATCACGGGCCGATCCCGGAGCAGTATCGCGAGGCGATTGGCAACCGCATCTACGGCTGCGACGATTGTCTGGCGGTTTGTCCGTGGAACCGGTTCGCTGAGAGCGCCGCCGCCAACCGCGCCTTCCTGCTGCGCGCTGAGCTGGCGGCGCCGCGCCTCGCCGATTTGCTGGGCCTCGACGACACCGCCTTCCGCGAGATGTTTGCGGGCTCCCCGATCAAGCGAATCGGCCGCAACCGCTTCATCCGCAACTGCCTGATCGCGGCGGGCAACAGCGGCGATCCGGCGCTTGCCGGGCCGGTTGGAACGCACATGGATGATCCCGACCCGGTGGTCGCCGATGCCGCCAGCTGGGCGATGCGCCGGCTAGCGGGCGAGCAACGCCATGCAGGCCTCGACGTCGATGTCGGCGCCTGACGGGCGGCGGGCGTCAGCGAACAGAACACGGTCGACACCGCGGCCATTCTCGGGCGGATAGAGGTAGGCGTCGAGCACGCAGCCGTTTCTCGACCATTGCAGCTTGGTGCCCGGACCCTCGCGAACCTGGAAACTGGGTTGGCCGAAGCGCTGGCCAAGCTCGCTGGCGGTGAGGCCGATGAGGATTCCGCTCGGCCGCTCAACCGGCGTCGGAGCCGGCGCAGGCTGAGGCACCCGGGGCGCGCAGGCGGCTAAGGCCGACACGGCGGCGAGGAGAAGCAAGTGGCGCATCGCCAGTTCATGGCCGCTGCCAAGCTTGCGGGCAAGCGGGCGGGCGGCTAGGCGCGCCGTTCTTTCAATCCACTGCAGGATCCTTTCATGACCGCACCCCGCCAGTACGTGATGGCGATCGGAATTGCAAACTAGGAGTCATCGCCGACGCCGACGAGCGCTTCCTTGAGGAGCAAGGGCTGCACAAGGGGATGATGCGGCTGATCGACGAGCGCGAGGCCGAGCGGCTGTACGGAGCGATGGGTCCGGGCCGCGAGCTGTCGGGCGGGTCGGCCGGCAATACCGCCGCCGGCCTGGCCGCGCTGGGCTGCAAGGCGGGCTTCATCGGCCAGGTTGCCGACGACCAGCTGGGCGCCATCTACCAGCATGACATCGAGAGCCTTGGGGTCGATTTCATTGTCCCGGCGCGAGCCGACGTCGGCGCAACTGCCCGAAGCCTCATCCTGGTGACGCCCGACGCCCAGCGGACGATGAACACCTTTCTCGGCGCAGCGCAGATGCTCGACAAGTCGGACATCGATCCGGGCGAGGTGGCCGAAGCGGGAATCGTCTATCTCGAAGGTTATTTGTGGGACCCGCCGGCGCCGCGCGCGGCAATGGAGAAAGCGATCGAAGCCGCCCGCGCCGCCGATCGCAAGGTCGCCTTCACCTTGAGCGACACTTTCTGCGTCGACCGCCATCGCGACGGCTTCTGGCAGCTGCTCAAGGACGGCAAGATCGATATCCTGTTCGCCAATGAGGCCGAGGCCGCGTCTATGACGGAAGAGAATGATGTCGAGGCGGCAATCGCCCGACTTGCGAAGGTCGTGCCCATGCTTGTCGTCACCCGCTCGGAGGAAGGCGCCACTGCCATATCCGGTAGCGAGCGTGCCGATGTGCCAGCCCAGCCGATCGAGCGGCTGATCGACACCACCGGCGCCGGCGACCTGTTTGCTGCCGGCTTCCTCGCCGGTCAGGCACGGGGAAAGAGCCTCAAGGATTCCCTGACGCTCGGCGCCATCGCCGCCGCCGAAGTCATCCAGCATTATGGCGCCCGGCCCGAGAAGGACTTAAAGGCGCTGGCCGGCCGCCTGCTCGTATAAGAAGAAGGCGGCCCCGTCGCCGGGACCGCCCCTTCGCAGCAATCGACCGAAGACCTACGGCTTGATCACCGGCCTGCCGCTCTCGTCCCGCGGAGCGTCTTCCGGGAAGTAAGGCGTTTCCTCGTCGGCAATGACCAAGTGACCCTTGGCCAGCTCCGAATTGTGCATGCCATAGACGAAATAGAGGATAATCGCGGCGACGAGATACCAGCCGAAGAAGATCAGCACGCGGTTCTCGACTGTGAAGATGAGCGCGAAGCAGCTGACGATGCCGAGCGCAGGCAGCGCCGGGTAGAGCGGAACCCGATAGCCGCGCTTGATATCGGGGTGGGTCCGGCGCAGCCAGATTACAGTGAAGCAGACGATGCCGAATGCCGCCAGCGTGCCGACCGACGTCGCGTCGCCCAGGAAATTGATGTCGAAGAAGCCGGCGGCCGACGCAACGGCGAGCCCGACGATCAACGTGTTGATCCACGGCGTGCGGAACTTCGGGTGCACGCGTGCGAAGATCTTCGGCAACAGTCCGTCGCGGGCCATGGTGTAGAAAATGCGCGTCTGGCCGTACATCAGCACGAGTATAACGGAGGTCAGGCCGATGATCGCGCCAACCTTGATGGTCTTCGCGAACCAAGCCCATTGCGGTCCGAACGCATCGACCGCGACCGCCACAGGATCGGGAACGTTCAGCGACTTATAGGGGACGATCAGCGTCAGGACGATCGACACCAGGATATAGATGACCGTGCAGGCGATGAGCGAGCCGATAATGCCGAACGGCATGTCCTTGGCCGGATCCTTGGCTTCCTGGCCGGCGGTCGAAACGGCCTCAAAGCCAATGTAGGCGAAGAAGACGATCGAGGCGGCGCGCAGGATTCCGCTCCAACCGAATTCGCCCTTTTCGCCGGTCGGCGGCGGGATGAACGGATCCCAGTTCGGTGCATAGGCCGGCAGGTTTGCAAGGATGATGAATCCGCCGACGAGGATGAAGGCGACCAGGACGGTCACCTTGATGGCGACAATGGCATTGTTGAACTTGGCCGATTCCGAAACACCTATGACGAGCAGTATCGCGAGCGCACTGCAGATCAGGAAAGCCGGAAGGTTGAACAGATAGACAACGGGCGCGCCATTCACGAGCACGTCCACCCCGTCCTTTTGCAGATGGTGGCCGATGGGCCCCGTGAGGGCAGCGGGTATGTGAATGCCGAAATCTGCGAGTAAGCTCACCACATAACCGGACCAGCCGACTGCCACGACGGAGGCGGCAAGACCATATTCGAGCAACAGCAGCGCCCCCATCACCCAGGCGGCAAACTCGCCGATCGTAGCGTAGCTGTAGGTATAGGCCGATCCCGAAACCGGCAGGGTGGACGCCAGCTCGGCATAGCACAGGCCGGCGAATGCGCAGATGACGCCGGCAATGGCATAAGAGATCAGAACCGCCGGGCCGGCATGAAGGGCTGCCGCATTGCCAGTGCGGACAAAGATGCCCGCGCCGATGATGCAGCCAATACCAAGGAAGACGAGGTTCCAGGGCCCCAGAGAGCGCTTTAGTTCGCTGACCCGGGTTTCTTCCTGGATTTGCGCGACGCTCTTGCGCAGTCCGATCCGGCCCAGAAACGTCCTCCGTGGTGCGGCGGTGGCCATATTCAACATCCTCTTGAACTGTAATGTGTTGGCGGCGGAGCCTAGCGGCTCAAACCGAGAGGGCAATTCAAAAAATCGTCACGAACGAGACCGCTTACCTGGCGAGCATCGGCCCCAGGGGCTGGCCACCAAAGATGTGGATGTGGAAATGCGGAACTTCCTGGCCGCCGCGCTTGCCGACGTTGGACAGGACGCGGTAGCCCTGAGCATCCGCGCCGACCATGCGCGCTACCTCGCCGACGGCGCGGGTCATCGCCGCGATCTCGGCATCGCTGGCTTTTGCGGAAAAATCGTCCCAGCTGACATAATCCCCTTTCGGGATCACCAGGACATGGACCGGCGCCAGCGGGTTAATGTCGTGGAAGGCCAATATGTGGTCGTTTTCCAATACTTTTTTGCAAGGCAGTTCACCGCGCAGGATCTTCGCGAAGACGTTCTGGTCATCATAGGGAAGGTTAGAATCGATCGGCATGAGATACTCCGCTTGACCCGGTTCGGTGGAGCGTTACCACGAAATCGATGACCGACGACACGCCCGAGAGTCTCATTCCCTATGACGAGATCGTCCAGGAGGCGCTGCGCGACGTCGTCGGCCGGGTCCTTCACGAAGTGGAGAAGTCGGGCGGGCTTCCGGGTGGCCATCATTTCTATATCACCTTCCAGACGCGCATGCCCGGCGTCGTCATCCCCAAGCACCTCGCGGAGCGCTTCCCGGATGAGATGACGATCGTCATCCAGCACCGTTTCTGGGACTTAAAGGTCGACGACGACGAATTCTCGGTCGGTCTCTCCTTCGGCGGCGTGCCGACGACGCTTGTCGTGCCATTCGCAGCAGTCACCGAATTCGTCGACCCGGCGGTGGATTTCAGCCTGAAGTTCCAGGCGAACGTGCTTGAGGGCGAGCATGAGGAGCATGACGACGCCGACAATGACGCCCCGGCACCGGCGCCGGACGATGGTTCGAACGTCGTAAACGTCGATTTCACGCGGAAGAAGTGAAGGCAAGCCGTCACCCTGAACTTGTTTCAGGGTCCATTTTCGAGCATCGCGACCGTCAACTAGATGCATGCTGAAACAAGTTCAGCATGACAGGTTGAGGATTGCCATGGCCAGCAACACCCGCACCGAAACCGACAGCTTCGGGCCCATCGAGGTTCCCGCCGACAGCTATTGGGGCGCGCAGACGGAGCGGTCGATCGAGAATTTCCCGTTCGGGCAGCGCGAACAAATGCCGCTCGAGATCATCCACGCGCTTGGCTATGTGAAGCAGGCGGCGGCGCGGGTGAATGCCCGCCTCGGGCTGCTTGAAGCCGACATCGCGGAGGCGATCCAGCAAGCCGCCGGCGAGGTCGCGCGCGGCGACCTCGACAGCCAGTTCCCGCTCGTCATCTGGCAGACGGGATCGGGCACGCAGTCGAACATGAACGCCAACGAAGTCATCGCCGGCCGGGCGAACGAGAATCTGACCGGCAGCAAGGGTGGCAAGTCGCCAGTCCACCCCAACGATCATGTCAACAGGAGCCAGTCGTCCAACGACAGTTTCCCCACCGCCATGCATATTGCGGCGGCTATCTCGGTCCGCCGCAAGCTGGTGCCGGCATTGAAGCGCATGCACGAACGGCTCGCCGATCAGGCGCTGCGCTGGGATTCGATCGTCAAGATCGGCCGAACCCATCTGCAGGACGCGACGCCGTTGACGTTGGGCCAGGAATTCTCCGGCTATGCCGCGCAAATGGCCGACAACCTCGACAGGGTCGAGGCGGTGATGCCGCGGATCATGAGGCTGGCGCAGGGCGGCACCGCCGTCGGCACAGGCCTCAACGCGCCCGAGGGATTTGGCGAGGCGTTCGCGGCCGAGGTCGCCAACCTAACTCGGCTGCCCTTTACCTCGGCGCCCAACAAGTTTGCCGAACTGGCCGCCCATGACGCGCTCGTCGAGCTGTCGGGAGTGCTCAGCACGATCGCCGTTTCGGTGTCGAAGATCGCTAACGACATCCGTCTGCTCGGTTCCGGGCCGCGCTGCGGCCTCGGCGAGCTGAAGCTGCCCGAGAACGAGCCGGGCAGCTCGATCATGCCGGGCAAGGTCAACCCCACCCAGTGCGAGATGCTGACCATGGTCGCCGCCCAAGTCATGGGCAATCACGTCGCGGTCACCATCGGCGGCCTGCAGGGCCACCTCGAGCTGAACGTGTTCAAGCCTTTGATCGGCGCCAATGTCGTCCGCTCGATCAACCTATTGTCGGTCGGCATGGACAGCTTCACCCAGCGCACGCTCGACGGGCTGGCGCCGGACGAAGCGCGGATCGCCGAGCTGATGAACTGCTCCCTGATGCTGGTCACCGCGCTTGCCCCCGAGATTGGCTACGACAATGCCGCGGCCATCGCCAAGCATGCCCACAAGACCGGCAAGACGCTCAAGGAAGCCGGGCTGGAGTTGGGTCTGATCGATGAGGAAATGTTCGACCGTTTAGTGAAACCGGAGAAGATGCTCGGCCGCTAATCGTCATCCCGGGCCCCGAGCCGGGATCCGCCTTACTTTCTGATCATTCGCTCGGTAGGAAGGCAGATGCCGGGTCAAGCCCGGCATGAGGGGAAGGCTCCATGCACCGCCTTAGGTTGATCGCTTTGTCTCTATGCGTGCCGGCTCTGCTCCTTACCGGCTGCGCCCGGCGTGAGGCGCCGCCGCCAGCCCAGCCGGTTGCGCGGCCCCCGCCGGTCGTCGCCGTGCCTCTGTCGCCGAGCGACTATGTCGCGACCGCTTCGTCTATCGACCTATTGGTCATCCAGGCGTCGCAGCTCGCGCAGACCAAGGCCAATCGCGCCAGCGTCCGCGAGCTCGCCGCCAGACTGCTCACCGACCATCGGGGAGTCAGCGCGCAATTGTCCTTCGCCGGCCGCAGGGTCAACCTGCTTCCCTCGGCGACGATGATGCCCCGCCATCAGGTGATGCTCGACGAATTGAAAGGGTCATTCGATTTCGATGCCGCCTACAAAAGGATCATGATCGCCGCCCACGAGCAGGGCGTGCGAGTCCATGGCGACTTCGCCAAGGCGGGCAGCAGCCCGACCTTGAGGCCGGTCGCCGAGATCGCTTTTCCCGCGATGCGCCATCACCTCGATGAGTTGCGGTCGCTGTAATGAGAGCTGGAGGCCTCATCGGCGGAGCTTTACTCCTCGCCGCCTGTTCGACGCTGGACGACCAGCCTGATTATCTGATCGGCGCCTGGGGCGGGCCGCATGCCGGAATCACGTTCGAGGGGGGTCTAGCCAATGCCGAGTTCGATTGCGCGTCGGGCACGATCGACGGACCGGTCTATCCGGCCAGAAACGGAGACTTTGCCGCCAAGGGCAGCATGCGCACCGGCACCGGCGGACCAGTCCGTGTCGGCCAGATTTTCAAGAGCCAGCGGGCGAGCTATTCGGGCCGCGTCATCAAGGACGTGATGACGCTTAATATCACGGTTGAGGAGGGAAGCCCGATCGGCCCCTTCACATTGACCCGCGGCGCTCCGCCGCAGCTGACCCCCTGCCTCTAGCTCAGCTCGCCTGCCAGGCGCGGATGGCGTCGCTGGGGGCAAGCAGCATGATGATGTTGAGCGTCAGATTGTCGCGAATGACGATCAGCGCCGCCAGCTCCAGTGTGAAAGCTAAGACGACGCTCGCCCAGACCGGCAGCCGCCGCGCGAAAAGGAAGCCCAGCGCCATCATGGCGATGTCGCTCAGCGAATTGATGACGCTGTCGCCGGTGTAGCCGAGCGCAACCGTCGCCTCGCGGTAGCGGTCGATGACCATCGGCGTGTTCTCGATCAATTCCCAGGCCGTCTCGATTGCCAGCGCGGCAAGGAATCGTCGCTCGATGGGCCAGCGCCGGAAAACCAGCCACAGTAGCAAGTAGAACAGCAATCCGTGGATGACGTGGCTCGGGCTGTACCAGTCGGCCAGCATCTGGCTCGTCCGCGCGCTGTCGGCGCTCGGTTCCCACAAGGCCACCCAGCCGCAGGTGCAGATCGGCGGACGTCCCATGGCGAGCAGCACGGCCGCCGCGGCAACGAGGATGGCGAGCGCGGGGATGGCGGCGCGGCGGTTACGGGTCACGACGTCAAGGTCTAGCAAAGCCCCACGCCTTGCCAAGGTGCCGGCTTTGGAGGATCAGTCGCCTCCATGCTCCGCATGTTCGGTCCGCGATGCAGCCCCACAACCGTCGATGCGGCGGCCTTGAAGTCGATCCCGGAAGGGACACTCTGGATCGATCTCCTCAACCCCACGCGGGAGGAGGAGAAACTCGCCGAGAAAGCGCTCGGCCAGAATGTGCCGACGCGCGAGGAAATGGCGGAGATCGAGCCGTCGAGCCGGCTCTACGAGCGGCATGGGGCCTTGTTCATGACCGCCTCGGTGCTGCACGGGATTACGGGACAGGAGCCCAATACCGATCCGATCAGCTTCATCCTCACCGACCGGCTGCTGGTCACCGTGCGCTACATCGATCCCAAGCCGTTCATCCGTTTCTACGAGCATCTTTGCGCGGAGCCGGAACTGGCCGGCGACCCCTTGTCGATCCTGGTGCGCTTGATGGACACCCTTGTCGACCGTCTGGCCGACGAGCTGGAATCGACGGGGAGGCAGGTCGAAAATGTGTCGAGCCTGATTTTCTCCCAGAACCCGCTCCACGGCAGCCAGAAGCGGAAGTCGACAGAGCGGCGCCTGGAAGCAATCCTGCACCGGATCGGCCAGGTCCAACGGCTGCTCGCCAAGATCCGCGAATCCGCGGTCAGCACCAGCCGAATGCTCGGCTATCTCTCGACTACAGAGGCCTGCGCCCGAAGCGATCATCACGCCCACGTCACAAGCCTGCTCGGCGACGCCCACGCGCTGCTGGATCACAGCTCCTTCATGGCCGACAATCTGACCTTCCTGCTCGACGCCAGTCTCGGCCTCATTTCGCTCGAGCAGAATTTCGTGATGAAAATCTTCTCGATCTTCGCCGTGGTGTTCATGCCGCCTACCCTGATCGCCGGCATCTATGGCATGAATTTCGAGCACATGCCGGAGCTTCGCTGGCTGCTTGGCTATCCATTCGCCCTGGCGCTGATTCTCGCCAGTGCCATCCTGCCCCTGTGGTTTGCCCGGCGGAGCCGCTGGCTCTGAGCGAAACCATCAGCGTCACCAACAGTTTACGCGCCGATGGCGACCGCGCGTAATGACTGTCCCGTAAAGCCAAGCGTCAACGGACCTCCCGGGCGGCGCCGCAAGCTCGACTGGCGGCGCGTCATCGGGCCGGGACTGGTTACGGGCGCATCGGACGACGATCCCAGCGGCATCGCCACCTACAGCCAGACCGGCGCGCAATTTGGCTTCGGCCTGTCATGGACGATGATCCTGACCTTCCCATTGATGTCGGCGGTGCAGATGATCAGCGCCCGCATCGGCCGGGTCACCGGCCATGGCCTCGCCGGCAATCTCGTTCGTCATCATCCTGCCTGGCTGGCCAATGTCATCGTCGCGCTGCTGCTCACCGCCAACACCATCAACATCGGTGCCGACCTCGGCGCCATGGCCGATGCCACTTCCCTCGTCACCGGCCTGCCGGCGGCCGGCTTCCTGCTCGTCTTCGCCATCTTTTGTGCCACCGCCCAAGTGGTCATGCGCTACCGGGCTTATGCCCGCGTGCTGAAATGGCTGACTCTGGCGCTGCTCAGCTACGTCGTCACCTTGTTCATGGTCCACATTCCCTGGGTAAAGGCCAGCCAGGGGCTGGTTCTGCCGCGCGTCCAATGGGATTCCGAGACATTGATGATGATTGTGGCCATCCTCGGCACGACCATCAGCCCGTATTTGTTTTTCTGGCAGGCGTCGCAAGAAGCCGAAGAGGTCGACGACAATCCTGACGAACAGCCGCTGAAATGCGATCCGCTGGAAGGCCGCGTCGAGCTGAAGCGGATCGGCTTAGACACCGTCCTCGGCATGGCTGCATCCAATTTTGTCGCGCTGACGATCATGATGACGACGGCGGCGACCCTCAATGCCCATGGCGTGGTTAACGTCCGCACCTCAGCCGACGCGGCGGCGGCGCTCAAGCCCTTTGCCGGCGAATATGCGTCGCTTATCTTCGCGCTCGGCATCGTCGGCACCGGCCTGCTGGCAGTGCCGGTGCTCGCCGGCTCCGCGGCTTACGCGGTCGGCGAAGCGCGCCGCTGGCCCGTGGGCCTGGACCGCAAGCCAAGGCGTGCCAAGGCCTTCTATGGGACGATTGTCGCCGCGACCGCCATCGGCGCGCTGATGAATTTCACGCCGATCGACCCCATTCGCGCACTGATCGTCGCTGCCATGATCAACGGCATCGTCTCGGTGCCGGTGATGGCGGTGATGATGCTGGTCTCGACCCGCAAGTCGGTGATGGGCGTCTTCACCGTCAACGGACCGCTTCTCTGGCTCGGCTGGCTGGCGACGATGGTCATGGCGGCGGCGGTTGGCATGATGATCGTTGTCACCATTTAGGCGTTACCCTTTCGCGCGCGGCTGAGGGTTGTTAAGGGCGCTCGCGCCCTCACCGCCAAAGAAAAGCCAAGGAACCGCGATGATCCCGACCGGCCAGGACAGCCTCAAGACCCGCTCGACGCTGGAGGCCGGAGGGAAAAGCTATTTCTATTATTCGCTGGAAAAGGCCTCGCAGGCGCTGGGCGACATTTCGCGCCTGCCCTTCTCGATGAAGGTCCTGCTCGAAAATCTGCTGCGCTTCGAGGACGGCGTGACCGTCACCAAGGACGATCTGCAGGCGATGGTCGACTGGCTCAAGGAGCGCAAGATCAACCGCGAGATCCAGTACCGGCCGGCCCGAGTGCTGATGCAGGACTTCACCGGCGTTCCCGCCGTGGTCGATTTGGCCGCCATGCGCGATGCGATGAAGTACCTCGGCGGCGACCCGCAGAAGATCAATCCTTTGGTGCCGGTCCATTTGGTCATCGACCACAGCGTCATGGTCGACGAGTTCGGCAACGCCAAGGCGTTCGAGAAGAATGTCGAGCTCGAATATGCCCGCAACGGTGAGCGCTACGAGTTCCTCAAATGGGGCAGCCAGGCATTCGACAATTTCCAGGTCGTGCCGCCGGGCACCGGCATCTGCCACCAGGTGAACCTCGAGCATATCGCCCAGGCGGTATGGGTGTCGGCGGACCAGAACGGCGAGGAGGTCGCCTATCCCGATACTTTGGTCGGCACCGACAGCCATACGACCATGGTCAACGGCCTCGGCGTGCTCGGCTGGGGCGTCGGCGGCATCGAGGCCGAGGCGGCGATGCTCGGCCAGCCGGTCAGCATGCTTATCCCGGAGGTTGTCGGCTTCCGCCTTACCGGCGCGCTCGCCGAGGGCATCACCGCCACCGACCTGGTGCTCACCGTGACGCAGATGCTGCGCGCCAAGGGCGTCGTCGGCCGCTTCGTCGAATTCTACGGCTCAGGCCTGGATGCGCTGAGCCTCGCCGACCGCGCCACCATCGCCAATATGGCGCCGGAATATGGTGCGACCTGCGGCTTCTTCCCGATCGACGAGCGGACCATCGAGTATCTCGAGCTGACGGGCCGCGAGAAGGAGCGGATCGAGCTCGTGCGCGCCTATGCCAAGGCGCAGGGCATGTGGCGGGACGCGTCGGCGGCCGAGCCCGTCTTCACCGACACGCTGGAGCTCGACATGTCGACGGTCCAGCCGTCACTGGCCGGACCGCGGCGGCCGCAGGACAAGGTGCTGCTTTCGGACGTCGACAACCGCTTCAACGACGAACTCGAGGTCAGCTACAAGAAGCACCATGACCCCCGCGTGCCGGTCGAGGGCGAAGATTTCGACCTCGGCAATGGCGACGTCGTCATCGCCGCCATCACCAGCTGCACCAACACCTCCAACCCCTCGGTGCTGGTCGCGGCAGGCCTGGTGGCGCGGAAGGCCCGCGCGCTAGGGCTCGACAGCAAGCCGTGGGTGAAGACGTCGCTGGCGCCGGGCAGCAAGGTAGTCACCGACTATCTCGACCGCTCGGGTCTCAGCGAGGATCTGAACGCCATCGGCTTCGACCTGGTTGGCTATGGCTGCACGACCTGCATCGGCAATTCCGGGCCGCTGGCCGAGCCGATTTCCAAGGCGGTCGCGGACAAGGACCTGGTCGTCTGTTCGGTGCTGTCGGGAAACCGCAACTTTGAAGGCCGCGTGTCGCCCGACTGCCGCGCCAATTACCTGGCCTCGCCGCCGCTCGTTGTCGCCTATGCGCTCAAAGGTACGGTCCGGTCCGACATGAACAGCGATCCGATCGGCACGTCCAGCAACGGCACGCCGGTCTATCTCAAGGATATCTGGCCGACCAATGACGAGATTCGCGCCCTCATCGACGAACACGTCAATTCCGACATGTTCCGTACGCGATACGCCGACGTCTATCGCGGCGACGATCGCTGGCGGGGCATCGACGTCACCGGCGGCGACACTTATGCCTGGCCGGCGGCCTCCACCTACATTGCCAACCCGCCTTATTTCGAGGGCATGACCATGACTCCGGCGGCGCTGACCGACGTCACCGGCGCGCGGGCCCTGGCGGTATTCGGCGACTCGATCACCACCGACCACATCTCGCCCGCCGGCTCGATCAAGCTCGACAGCCCGGCGGGGGCGTACCTGATCGGCAAGGGCGTGCCTCGGCTGGAATTCAACAGCTATGGCGCACGCCGCGGCAACCACGAAGTGATGATGCGCGGGACCTTCGCCAACATCCGCATCCGCAACCGCATGCTGGGCGGCGTCGAGGGTGGCTTGACGCTCTACGCCCCGACCGGCGAGCAGATGCCGATCTACGACGCGGCGATGCGCTACAAGACCGACGGCACGCCGCTCGTCGTCATCGCCGGCAAGGAATATGGCACTGGATCGTCGCGCGACTGGGCGGCCAAGGGGACGATGCTGCTCGGCGTCCGGGTGGTCATCGCCGAAAGCTTCGAGCGCATCCATCGCTCGAACCTGGTCGGTATGGGCGTCCTTCCGCTGCAGTTCCAGGAAGGGGAGGGCGCGAACGTGCTGGCCATCGACGGGACCGAGACCTTCACCATCACCGGAATCGGCGATATCCAGCCGCGCCAGGACGTCGATGTCATCGTCACCGACAAGGACGGCAACAGCCGCACCATCACCACGCGCTGCCGTATCGATACCTACAACGAGCTCGAATATTTCCACGCCGGCGGCATCCTGCCCTACGTGCTGCGGAAGCTGGCAGCGTGACGTTTGCCGATTTCGGCGCTGAGTTTGCCGGCTGGGCAGGCGCCGTCGCTATCCTGCTCGCCTATCTGCTCATCTCCGCGGACAGGCTGACCGGACAGTCGCGCCTCTACCAGTGGATGAATGTGCTCGGCGCCGCGGGGATCGCCGTCAACGCCTGGTGGCACGGCGCCTTGCCGGCCGTCGCGCTGGATATTGCCTGGATGATCATTGGGGGAGTGGCGTTATGGCGGATCGTGAGGAACGCAGGATCGTCGACCTCAGCCACGTAATCGTGCACGAGATGACGACCTACAAGGGCTTTCCCGGCCCGCAGATCTGCGACTTCTGGACACGCGAGGATTCCGCCGCCTTCTACGACGACGGGTCATCCTTCCAGATCGGGCGGATCGACATGATCGCCAACACCGGCACCTATCTCGA
>JBKPSK010000159.1:0-9459 GCA_046734995.1 Pseudomonadota bacterium | reverse complement strand
ATCATGTACAATCAAGGGAAGGACGAGGATTGGCACTTCGTCAATCTCAGAGACGTTCATCTTGGGATCGCCCAGGATGGGGCTCAGCGCCCAGGCAACGATCGGCGGAGCATAACGACTTTCGCGATCATTGCCCTGTTGATTCTCGGCATGGCGGTGGTGAACTTCACCAACCTGGCGACCGCTCGCGCGAGCCAGCGTGCCCGCGAAGTCGCGCTGAGGAAGGTGCTTGGTGCGACGCGCAAGCAGCTCATCGTGCAATTCGTTAGCGAGTCAGTGCTGATTTCGGCGGCGTCGATGCTGCTGGCGCTGGCGCTAGTCGAGCTCCTGGTGAAGCCTTTCGCGGCGTTCCTCGAATCCGACATTTCACTAAGCTACTTCGGCAAGAACGGAATCATTCTTCCGGCAGTGGCCCTCACATTGCTGGTGGGGATTGCGAGTGGGCTGTACCCCGCCTTCTTCCTGTCCCGCTTCAAGCCGGCGCAGGTGCTGAAGGCGAACCGCTCGGCCGCCGAAACGCCAGGCTCCGGACGCCTGAGAACGGCCCTTGTCGTGCTGCAGTTCGCCGTCTCGATCGGCCTCATTGTCTGCACGGCAGTGGTCTACGCCCAGACGGTCTACGCTCGCACCGTGGACCCTGGCTACAGGCGCGATCATATCCTGCAGGTCGAGGAACTAAGCCGAGCCCAGCTTTGGCCGCTCGCCGAAGGACTCGTCGAGCGCACGAAGCGCATACCGGGAGTAGTCGCTGCCGGCCTGACCGATATCGGCATCAATACCGATAACAACAACAACAACTTCATCGTCCCGCCGGGCAGCAACAAGCAGGTGTTGATCGGCCAATATAATGTCGGGCAGGGCTTCATGGACGCGATGGGATTGAAACTCCTCGCCGGACGCTGGTTCGACGACAATCGACCTGCGGACGATTTCACGGTGCCGTATCCGCCCGAACCTGCGGTCGAGCAAGCCCTTCACGACCGCGGGATGAACGCGGTGATCAATGAATACGCTGCGCGAAAGCTCGGATTCAAATTTCCACAGGATGCGATCGGCAAGGTCGTAAAGGGCGAGATGGTTGGGGACGACCTTGGACTGATGAACGTGACGATCATCGGGGTGGTTGGCGACAGCCGGTTCCGAACCGTTCGCCTACCGATCGACCCGATCATGTTCCATAAGGCTCACACGGGACCGGGTTGGATGATGGTCCGCTACAACGGTGATCCGCGGGCCGTGAGATCTGCGCTCGAGCGAGAATGGAAGCAGGTCACCCACGAAGTGCCCTTCAATGCTAAGTTCAGCGAGGACGTGATCGCTGAGGCATACGAGAAGGAAGACGCACGGGCTCAGATTTTCGGCATGTTCGCCCTCCTCGCGGTGATCATCGGTTGCCTCGGCCTGTTCGGACTCGCCGCCTTTACTGCCGAGCGGCGGACCAAGGAGATCGGCATCCGCAAGGTCCTGGGCGCCCGGACCCGCGACATCGTCCGGCTCCTGGTCTGGCAGTTCAGCCGACCGGTGATTATTGCCAACCTGATCGCTTGGCCGGTCGCCTGGTGGCTGATGCGCGACTGGCTGAACACGTTTGACCAGCGGATCACCCTCGGCCCGGTGCCGTTCGTGATCGCGGCGCTGGCCGCGCTGACCATCGCCATCGTCACGGTCGCCGGCCATGCGATGAAGGTGGCTCGGGCGAACCCGATCCACGCCCTAAGGTACGAATGAAAAGCTCACGGGCATTGCTGGTTGCTGCTGCGGCGATGTTCGGCGCGGGCTGTGGCGCCCCGGGGTTTCCCGAGCCCCGGGCGCCTCTTTCACTGTCGGGCCATTCCGATTGCCGACATCACCGGGCGGTAGCGAGCATCGCCGCCCCGCCCTCGTCGCAGGTTGCAGCGCAACTGATGCCGTGAAGCTGAGCTAGCCTTCGATCACAACTTTGGTGCCGACCTGCGTCAAGCCATACAGCTTTTCGGCGAACTTCAACGGCAGCCGGACGCAGCCGTGGCTCGCCGGATAGCCGGGGTTTGGACCGGCGTGGAAGGCAATGCCCTTGGGATCGTACATCTGCATGAAGGGCATGGGTGCATTTTCATATTTGCGGCTGTGGCCGAGCTTCTGCTTAAGCATCACCGACCAGAAGCCGAGTGGCGTCTCCCGGCCCTTTTTGCCGCTGGAGATGGTGGCGACGCCGACGATCTGGTCGCCGCGGTAGACGTAGAACAGCTGGCTCAAGAGATCGATGACGACCTTGGTCTCACCCTCCTGCGGGACAGTGGCAGCCCAACGATAGTCGCCCGGCTTGAGCATCAGCGGGCCGAACATCGCGACCGCATCCTCATGCGCCTTGGGCGCACTGCCTTGGGTCCAGCGATAAGGCAGTGGCGCCGGGGTCGGCTTGGTGATCGCGACCGGAGCCGGCGGCGGCGGCGCAGTCGTGCAGCCGGCCATCATGAGCATCCCGCTCAACGCGATCCATGACCGATATTTGCGCATGACGACTCCCGCTGCTCTCGCCTTTCGCCTGAACAGCCGAAAGCAACGACGGCGTCAAGAGTTCCATGCCCTTGTTAACTTCCTGTTTATGCAAGGAATTTTCTGGCAGAATTACTCCCGGGCACGCCCGGCGCTGCGCTGCCCTGCTCGTCCGGCAGCCTGAACGCCACCCGCGTCATGCCGGCTTAGCCCACCAGCCATCCGGTTTCTTCAGGCCTTCTTGGCGGGCGGATTCCTCTTTGCCGTGGGCTTGCGCGCCACCGCCGCTTTGCGTGTCGCAGCGGGTTTGCGTGTCGCGGCAGGTTTGCGCGCTGCGGCAGCTTTGCGCGTCGCAGCGGTTTTGCGCGTCACAGCGGTTTTGCGGGTCGCAGCCTTGCGCACTGCCGGGCGCCTGGCGGGCGTCTCTGCGGGCATCAGGTCGAGGGTTTCCAGGCTCCTGCGGCCGACCTCCAGAGCCAGCGACCACAGCGCCGAGCCCTTGTCGGCGGCATCCTTGCCGAGTGCTTCGAGCTTGTCGGCGCCGGCATTGGCCAGCGCCCGCGCCTTCTTCGGGCTGCGCAAGGCCGCGGCGGCTCCAACCAAGGCCGCGGCGACGACTTCGGCAACCGCCGGATGGCCGGCGATAGTCGAACCGGCCTGACGGGCAACCTTGGCGGCCCTGGTCTGTAGCTTCTGACCGGCCTTTTTCGCAGCCTTCTTGTTCTTCTTGTCCTTCTTGGTCTTGGCCACTTTTGTTTCTCCAGCCGCTTCGTCCTTGGATCGATGCAATCCTAGGCCCGTTATTTGATGGTCACAACATTGCGTTTCAGAACCATGACGGCCTTGCCCTTGCCCGCCGTCTCCGCCAAGGCAGACCGGGCTCGTCATGAAGCACCAACGGAAGATCGACGATGCGGCGATCGAGACGGCCGCTCCTGCTCCCGAGGCGGAGCCGCGCTATTTCAACCGCGAAATTTCCTGGCTCGAGTTCAACCGTCGCGTACTCGAGGAAGCCTCCAACGCCGCCTACCCGTTGCTCGAGCGGCTGCGCTTCCTGTCAATCTCGGCCAGCAACCTCGACGAATTCTTCATGGTCCGCGTTGCTGGCCTCAAGGCCCACCAGACGCTTGGTATCGAGAAGCAGTCGAATGACGGGCTGACGCCCAGCCAGCAGCTCGAGGCGGTCACCAGTGACGCCGATCGGCTGGTCGCCGATCAGCAGGAGGTCTGGACCCAGCTGCAGGATTCGCTTGCCGCCGTTGGCGTCTGCGTCGTCGGCGCAACGCCGCTCGACGCCGCCACCGAAACCTGGCTCGACAAATATTTCCGCGAGCAGATCTTCCCCCTGTTGACCCCGCAGGCGATCGATCCGGCACACCCCTTCCCGTTCATTCCCAACCGAGGCTTCTCGCTGATCTTCGAGATCCGCAAGGGCCGCGCCGCCCCGGTCCATCAACTGATCATGCTGCCGGTGGCGCTGCCGCGCTTCATCCGCCTGCCCGGCCGGGATTCCCGCTTCATCGCGCTGGAAACCCTGATCCGCCGCAAGACCGATTATCTCTTCCCCAAATATGAAGTGCTGGGCGGCGGCGCGTTCCGCATCCTGCGCGACAGCGACATCGAGGTCGAGGAGGAAGCCGAGGACCTCGTCCGCTACTTCCGCACTGCCATCAAGCGGCGGCGGCGCGGACGCGTCGTCCGGCTGGAGCTCGAACTCGGCATGCCCGACGGCCTGCGCGAAGTGCTGTACGAAGGCCTCGACGCGGCCAACGCCATAACCTCGGAAATCCGCGGCTTCCTGGGCATGGGCGAACTGTCGCGACTGGTCGACGAGGACCGCCCCGATCTCAAGTTCCCGCCGTTCGACCCGCGCTTTCCGGAGCGCATCCGCGAGCATGGCGGCGATTGCTTCGCTGCCATCCGCGCCAAGGACATCCTCGTCCACCACCCTTATGAAAGCTTCGAGGTGGTGGTCGAGTTCGTCCGCCAGGCCGCCGCTGACCCCGACGTCGTCGCCATCAAGCAGACTCTCTACCGCGCCGGCCGCACCTCGCCGATCGTGCGCGCCTTGATCGACGCGGCCGAAGCCGGCAAGTCGGTCACCGCCGTCGTCGAGCTGAAGGCCCGCTTCGACGAGGAGCAGAACTTGCTTTGGGCGAGCGAGCTGGAGCGCGCCGGGGTCCAGGTCGTCTACGGCTTCGTCGAGTGGAAGACCCACGCCAAGGTGTCGATGGTCGTCCGCCGCGAGGAGAAGGGCTACCGGACCTACTGCCACTTCGGCACCGGCAATTACCACCCGGTGACGGCCCGCATCTACACTGACCTTAGCTATTTCACCGCCGACCAGACGCTCGGCCGCGACGTCGCTAAATTGTTCAACTTCATCACCGGCTATCTCGAGCCGCGCAACCTGAAGCGGCTGGTGATTTCGCCGCACCAGCTACGCGCCGAGCTCATCCGCCTGATCGATGTCGAGATCGCACATGCGCGCAAGGGCGAGCCGGCCGAGATTTGGGCGAAGATGAACTCGCTCGTCGACCCGGACATCATCGAGAAGCTCTACGAAGCGAGCGCCGCCGGGGTCCGCGTCGAGCTCGTCATCCGTGGCGTCTGCTGCCTGCGGCCTGAAGTCCCGGGCCTTAGCGAGAACATCCACGTCAAGTCGATCGTCGGCCGCTTCCTTGAGCATGCGCGGCTGTGGTGCTTCGCCAACGGCAAGGCGCTGCCGCATGCCGACGCCCGCGTCTACATCAGCTCGGCAGACTGGATGCCGCGCAACTTCGACCGCCGCATCGAATATATGCTGCCGATCGAGAATGCGACCGTGCACGCCCAGCTGCTCGATCAGGTGATGGTCGCGAATCTGCTCGACAATGAGCAGAGCTGGCGGCTGATGCCCGACGGTGCCTATTTGCGGCTGCGGCCCAAGCCCGACGACGCCTTCAACCTCCACCAATATTTCATGACCAACGTCTCGCTGTCAGGCCGCGGCCAGGCGTTGAAGAAGGGCCGCCGGGTTCCCAAGCTCAAGATCGAGCGCGGCAAGTAAACAATGACCCGCACCCGCGCCGCGGTCATCGACATCGGCTCCAACTCCGTCCGCCTCGTCGTCTATACCGGTGCCGAGCGCGCGCCCGACCCGATCTTCAACGAGAAGGTGATGGCCGGATTGGGCGCCGGTTTGAAGGCCAATGGCGACCTTTCCGAAGCCACCATGGAGCGCGCCCTGGCCGAGCTCGGGCGCTTCCGTCTGCTGCTGACTCAATTCCGCATCGACGACGTGCTCGTCGTCGCCACCGCCGCCGTGCGTGACGCGCGCAATGGCGACGAGTTCGTCCGGCGCATCCGCAAGATTGGCCTGCCGTGCCGGGTGCTGCGCGGTGACGAGGAAGCGCGACTGGCCGGCGACGGTGTCATCTCCTCGATCGTCGATGCCGACGGCATCGTCGGCGACCTTGGCGGAGGCAGCCTCGAGCTTGGTGATGTCGCCGGCGGCGATACCGGAACCGCTTTTTCCCTTCCGTTCGGCGCCCTTCGCACCGAGGCGAGCTCGGGCGGTGAGCGCGCGGCGCGCAAGCTGCTGCGCTCGACGCTCAAGCAATATGGGCTGCGTGCCGCCGCGCGCGATCGCACGCTCTACTTGGTCGGCGGCTCATGGCGCTGCCTGGCCCGAGCGCACATGATCCTCACCGATTATCCGCTTAAGGTGACGCATGAATATGCGCTGCCCGTGGATGGCCTTGGCCGGCTGCGCCGCTTCGCCTCGTCCGATGATCCGCGGCTGGCCCGAGACATTTCGCCGATGCGGCTCGCCAGCCTGCCGGTGGCGGCCATGCTTGCCAAGCTGCTCGCCGACGAGCTCGAGCCCGCGGCGATCCTCTCCTCCGCCTTCGGCATCCGCGAGGGCCTGCTCTATTCGCTTCTGCCGCGGAAGGTCCGCCGCCAGGATCCGCTGATCGCCGCGCTCGACGACAGCGGCCACCATGATTTCGAGGCATTTGCCGACGGCTTCGTGCTCGATCGCTGGATCGGCGACCTGTTCGACGACGATCCCAAGGGCGCGCGCATCCGGCTCGCCGCCTGCCTGATCGCTGCGTCGGCCGGCAAGGCGGCCGGGCCGTTTCGCGCCGAGCGGGCGATCGAGGCGGCATTGCACGGCACCTGGCCGGCGATCGACGCCCCGGCCCGCGTCATGGTCGCCCAGGCCCTGCGCTCCTCCTTCGGCCGGACTAAGCCGATCAACCCGGCGCTCGCCGCGCTCTGCTCGGAAGAAGAGCTGGTGCGCGGCCACGAATGGGGGGTTGCCCTGCGGCTGGCGCTGCGCTTTTCGGGCGGCGCCTCGCCGATCCTCAAGACCAGCCGGCTGATCCACGACGGCAATTCCCTACGCCTCCTGGTGCCGCCGTCGAAGGCGGCTCTGGTCACCGAAGTCGTCCAGCGCCGCTTGCTCGAGCTCGGAGACGCCCTCGGACTTGGGGCAGTGATCGCCGCGGCGTAACGGCGGCCTAAGTCTCTAATGTCTGCTTTGGGTGGAAATCAGACTTCTGTGAGTCCGCCGCGCAGGGGGTAGAACGTCAACACAAATTTCTTTCGTATCGGGAATAAACCGGCCGCTCGCGCAGTCATCAGCATCGACGCTCTTAAAAGAAGGTCGATGCCATGCCTGCCAACGAGACTGAGAACGATCGCCGTGATTTCCTGAAATGCATGGCCTGGGCGGGGACCGGCGCCTTGTTCGCTTTGAATTCGGGCGTGCCGACCTCTCTCGGATTGGAAGCGGCCTTGGCCGCGCCGTTGCGGGGCGCCGCGGCCGCGCATGCATTCACTTTCCTGCAGCTCAGCGACAGCCACATCGGCTTCAACAAGCCGCCCAACGCCGACGCCCGCGCCACCTTCCGTGAGGCTATCGCGAAGGTCAAAGCGCTGCCGGTCCAGCCCGACTTCATCGTCCACACCGGCGACGTCTCGCAGCTCTCCAGGGATGAGGAGTTCGACGACGCCGACCAGATGCTGAAGGAAGCCGGGCTTCCCGTCTTCTTCGTTCCCGGCGAGCACGACATGCTCGATGAGGCTGGCGGCAAGGCGTTTCTCAACCGCTTCGGCAAAGGCTCGCACGGTGCCGGCTGGTACAGTTTCGACCACAAGGGCGTGCACTTTGTCGGCCTGGTCAATGTCGCCGACCTGAAGCCCGGCGGCATGGGTAACCTCGGCGCCGAACAATTGCATTGGCTCAAGCGCGACCTTGCGGGCCGTCCGTCATCCACTCCGATAGTGGTGTTCGCGCATATCCCGATGTGGACGGTCTATGCCGAATGGGGCTGGGGGACCGACGACGCGGCCGAGGCCCTGAAACTGCTGGCGCGGTTCGGTTCCGTCACCATGCTCAACGGCCACATCCACCAGATCGCGCAGAAGGTGGAAGGGCATATCGCGTTCCACACCGCCCGCTCGACAGCCTTTCCGCAGCCGGCGCCTGGCACCGCCCCGTCGCCCGGCCCGCTCAAGGTACCGCCGGAGCAACTGCACAGCATGCTCGGCATCACCGACGCGATGTTCGTCCGCGGCAAGGAACGGATCGCACTCATCGATTCAACTCTGACCATTTAACGAAAAAAGGATATTCCAATGACCCCCAGCTTTCGGATGATCACGTTCCAGGGCGTAACGCTTGCCGCCGCGGCCTTCGCCATGTCGGCTATCACCTTTGAAGCCCGTGCCGGTGCGCCCCCCCAAACGGCGCTCATCAGGATCGGTAATTTCACCTTCTCGCAGCAAACCCTGGCGGTCCGCGCCGGCACGACCGTCACCTTCGTGAACGACGACGATATCCCGCACACGGTGGTCGCCAAGAATCTGACATTCAAGTCCAAGGTTCTCGATACAGGCGACAAGTTTTCGTTCACGTTCGCCAAGGCCGGCCAATTCGCCTATTTCTGTTCCCTGCACCCGCACATGACGGGGACCATTATCGTCAAGGCGTGACGCAAGGAACTGGTCTTGAGACTGTGAAGAGGCATGCCCCCCCGTTCCTCACTGTGCGGTCACGGACCAGCGAAGGTTCGGCGCCGGGATCATCCCTGCCCGGCGCCGAACAAACCGAACAATTCAAGCGGGTCATTCTGCCGCACCTCGACGGCGCCTATAATCTTGCCTGCTACCTGACTCGAGACCCGGTGCTCAGTGAAGACGTCGTCCAAGACTCCATCGTCCGGGCATTCCGGGCATTCGCGCAATTTCGCGGCGCGTCGCCGCGCGCCTGGCTATTCGCGATCGTTCGCAATTGCTGCCGCAGCGCGCAATCCGACCGCAGTGGCATGCTCGGGCTTGTTGTCCACGAAAATAGCTTGAGCGATGAATCGGCGGCAATGCTCAGTGATCGATCCGATCCGTCGCCGACGCCCGAGGACCAGGTCATCCACATGACCGAGATCCATCGGTTGCGGGCCGCGATAGAGGCGATGCCGGAGCCGTTCCGCGAGGCGATCGTACTGCGAGATCTCGAGGATTTCTCCTATGCCGAAATCGCGGAAGCCACCGGGGTACCGATCGGTACCGTAATGTCGCGCCTGTCGCGCGGTCGGCAGATGCTTGCGAACGAGCTTCTGCCTCCCGCCAAGAGCCAGGACGACGCCTCTAGGAGTGCCAAATAATGCCCGCCTGCGCGGATAAGGACCTGTTGCTGGGCGGTCTCCTCGATGGCGAGCTCGACGCCGCCAATACTGCCATGGTCGAGGCCCATCTCACGCGCTGCGAAGCCTGCCGTGAGGAGCTTGAGCGCCTGCAGGCCATTCGCAGCCTGATGTCGACAGACGGAGTCCGGCACGCCGGGCCGCAATCCCTGCACAGCCGCATAGCCGCGCTTCCAGAGCTTTCGCCCGGCCGAACCCCGGCTACTCGGCTGCCCGGCTGGCTTGCTCCAGGCCTGACCGGGGCGCTTGCAGCGTCGCTGGCAATGATCATGCTGGTCCCAGGGCAGTCCCAGTC
>JBKPSK010000158.1:0-5922 GCA_046734995.1 Pseudomonadota bacterium | reverse complement strand
GCCCATGCGGCCGTTCGGGGCAATCAGGGTCAGTCGGATCGGCTGCTCGGCGGTTCGCATGGCTAGCGATTAGCCAAGCCGCTCCTGCAACGCCAGCGCGGCGGCGGGCGCGCGTTCCTTGGCGCCGTTGATCATGAAGATGTAGCCTTCGCGGCCGCCTCGCGCCCAGCGCCGCGCCTTGGTCTCGAAACGGTCGAGCGCCGCTTCGTCATAGCCGGTAGGTACATCCTCGCGCATGCGCTGAAGTCGCGCATAGGCGAAGCTCGCGCTGTCGGCCTCGATCGTCGGGAATTCGTCGTCGTCGCCGAACACCACGGCGACGTCATGATCGCGGCACAGCGCGAAGAAATGCTCGTCGCGGAAGCTGTCATGGCGCGGCTCGATAGCGTGGCGCAGTGTGATGCCGTCGAGCTTTTGCGGCAACAGCCCCAGGAAGCGGGCGATGTCCTCGCGGTCGAAGTCGCGGCGGGCGGCGAACATCCACAGGATTGGTCCAAGTTTGTCGCCTAACGCCGACAGGCCCTGTGCGAGGAAATTTTCAATTCCTTCCCCGGCCTCGGCCAGTTTGGGCCGAGTGACGCAGTATCGCGATCCCTTGACCGCGAACTGGAAGCCGTCGGGTACTGCCTTGGCCCAATTCTCCCAGCTTTTCGGACTCTGGCGGCCGTAGAAAGTGGCGTTGATTTCGATCGCCCCGAACTGGTTCGCCGCATATTCGAGCTCGCGGGCCTGCGGCAACCCCTCCGGATAGAAGGTCCCGCGCCACGGCGGAAAGGTCCAGCCGCCGATGCCGACGCGAATTTGCGGGTCGCTCACGCCGGCATCAACGCTGAAGACGCGTGGCGGATGCTATTGCGCCGGTGCTGGCGCTGCCGCGGGTCCAGGCGTGGTGAAGTCTTCCGCTGCCTTCCAACTGCCGTCGGCCGCCTTGCGGTACACGGTCAGATAGGATCCGCTTTCCGTCTTCGGATGCTTGGTCGCTGGATCGGTATAGGTGAATGAGTAATGGCCCCGGCTGGACGCAAGATCGCCGGACTCCGAGATGATGATCCGGTCGCTGGCGAAATCGACCTTCAACGCCGGATCCGCCGTGAAACCGTCGAGGAAGGCGCGGCGGCCGGCGGCATCGGTCATCAGCGCGACACCATTGCTGGCGAGCGAGGCATTGTCCTCATATTGGCCGGCGAGCGCGGCGGCGTCATGCCTGTTATAGGCTTCCATCCAGCCGGTTTCCTTGGCGCGGATCGCCGCTTCCTCGGTTGCCGTGTCGACTTTCGGTGCTTCCCTGCCGGCCGGTTTGCAGGCGATGACGCCCAGAACCAATGCCAGGCCCATTAAGGTCGCTGTCCTCATGATTGCCCCCTTTCTCGTGCACGAGTCGGTGCGGGGGCGAAGCAATCACCTCCGGCGCCTTGGCGCAAGCCGAGTCAGTCTTGACTGAGGAAGCGGGCGGCAATCTCGCGCGCGAGCCGCGCCGGCTTTAGCGACGATGCATCGAGGCAGCACCAGGTGCTTTTCACCTCGGCAAGCACGTCCTCGCCGCGCTTGATGACGGTTGTGAACAACGCCTTGGCGCCTTCCACCTTCTCGGCGATGACGTCGGCGACGACATTGTCGTCGAGAAAGGTCGGCCGGCGATAGCTGATCTCATGCTTGAGCGCGACCCACAGGTGGCCGGCGACGGCATCCGGCGGGGCGAGGCTTTCCCAATAGCGAATGACCGCTTCCTGTACCCATTTCAAATACACGCTGTTGTTGACATGGCCCATGTGATCGATGTCGTCCGGCCTGATGCCGATCGGGTGATGATATGCATGGCTCGTCATGATGCAGTCGTCATTCTCACTGACATAAGTGTCAATATAGTTACTGGCAATCCGTAGAAAGGCTGACTCTCCAGCGGGATGCGCTAGGGTGAACCGATGAATGAGGTCCACAACATCGTCGTACTGACCGGCGCCGGCATCAGCGCCGACAGCGGCCTCGCGACCTTCCGCGGCGCCGACGGCCTGTGGGAGGGCCACCGGGTAGAGGACGTGGCGACGCCGGAGGCATACCGTCGCGATCCTGCGCTGGTGCATCAATTCTACGATGCGCGGCGGTCGAGGCTGGACGAGGTCGAGCCGAACCGAGCGCATCAGGCGCTGGCGCGGCTCGATGCCGAATGGCCGGGCGAGCTGCTGATCGTCACCCAGAACGTTGACGATTTGCATGAGCGGGCGGGCGCAAAGCGGCTGCTCCACATGCACGGCGAGCTCGCCAAGGGCTGGTGCCAGGGCTGCAACGAGCGCTTCGGTTGGCAGGGACCAATGGGAATCGAGGCTGCCTGCCCGCAATGCGACAGAGTCGGGTTGGTTCGCCCCGACATCGTCTGGTTCGGGGAGATGCCCTATGAGATGGAGCGGATCGACCGGGCGCTACAAAATGCGGACCTGTTCGTCTCGATCGGCACCTCGGGCGCGGTCTATCCAGCCGCCGGTTTCGTCCAAACCGCCCGCTATTGCGGCGCCCACTGCATCGAGATGAACCTCGAGCCGAGCCAAGGCAGCGCCTTCTTCCATGAGAGCCGGATGGGACGGGCGGCCGAGCTAGTACCGGAGTGGGCGGATGAGGTTCTTACCTCTCCTTAGCACGGACGGGAGATCACTCCGTCCATTCCAGCCCGATTTCCCGATACAGCCCGCGGTCCTCGTCCCAGCGTGGATCGACCTTCACGTGCAGGAACAGGTGGACCTTGCGGCCGAGGTGCTCCGCAATCGACTCGCGCGCGGCCGAGCCGATCGCCTTCAGCCGCGACCCGGCCTTGCCGAGCACGATCGCCTTCTGACTGTCGCGCTCGATCAGGATCTGCTGGTGGATGACGGTCGAGCCGTCCTTGCGGTCCTCCCATTTCTCGGTCTCGACCGCCGAGGCATAGGGCAGCTCGGCATGGAGCTGCAGGTAGAGTTGTTCTCGCGTCATTTCGGCGGCGACCATGCGATCGGTCGCGTCGGACAATTGGTCTTCCGGATAATGCCACGGGCCTTCTGGCATGGCAGCCGATAGGTGCCGCTTGAGGTCGGCGACGCCGTCGCCATTGGTCGCTGAGATCATGAAAACGGCTTCGGGCTGCAAGCGCTCGGAAAGCTTTGCAGCGAGGACGAGCAGGTCGTCCTTCCTGGCAATGTCGACCTTGTTGAGGACGAGGATCTTCGGTTCCGGCCTCTGCCCGAACCCCTCCAGCATCGCCTCGACGCGCGGTCCGACCTTGGCGGCGGCGTCGATGGTCAGCAGCACCCGGTCGGCACCGACCGCGCCTTCCCAGGCGGCGGCAACCATCGCCCGGTCGAGGCGGCGGTTGGGGTCGAAAATGCCAGGCGTATCGACCAGCAGCATCTGCGCCTCGCCCTCGATGGCGATGCCCATGAGGCGGGCGCGGGTGGTCTGAGCCTTGGGGCTGACGATCGCCACCTTCTGGCCGACCAGGGCATTGACCAGGGTCGATTTGCCGGCGTTGGGCGCGCCGAGGACAGCGACCAGGCCGCAACGCTGGCTCATCGCATATGCTCCAGCAAAGCCGCCGCAGCCGCCGTCTCGGCCTCCTGCTTGCTCGGCCCTTCGGCTTCCGCTTCGCCACCGCCCTTGATCGAAACGCGTATTCGAAAGGTCGGCGCGTGATGTGGGCCAGTACGGCTCACGAGCTCGTAATGGGGCGGTGCCAGGCTGCGGTCCGCCGCCAGCTCCTGCAGCGTCGACTTGGGGTGCAGCGGAACGCGTTTCTGGCTGTCGACATAGGGCGCCCAGGCGGAGCGGATGAAGGATTGGGCGGCGTCGATCCCCGAATCGAGGAACAAGGCGCCAATCAGCGCTTCGACGACGTCGCCGACCACATTCTCGCTCTCGCTGGCGCGGTCCTCGCGCGCCTGCTTGCCCAGACGGATTTGGCCCGGGACGCCAAGCGCGCGGCCGACCTCAGCGCAGGTCTCCCGCGAGACCAGCGCATTGAAGCGCTTTGACATCTGCCCTTCGGGCTCGTCGGGGAAGCGCTCGTAGAGCCAGCGCGCAACAACCAGGCCGAGAACCCGATCGCCGAGGAACTCCAGCCGGTCATAGCTGTCCCTGCCGACGCTGGCATGAGTGATGGCGCGCTCGAACGGCCTGAGGTCGGACGGGATCCTGCCGAGAGCCTGTTCCAGGAAAGCGGCAAAATCGCTCACGGGCGGTAATCCTCGCCAATCCGCTCGGTGCGCAGCGCGCCGAACCAGGTCCAGGGCAGCCAATAGCTGGCGCTGCCGTCGGTTGACCAGAAGGCGAATGTTGCCTTGCCGACCAGATGATCGATCGGGACTGGGCCTATCCCGCCTTGGGCGGGCGCGTAACGGCTGTCGAGGCTGTCGTCGCGATTGTCGCCCATCAGGAAGACGTGATCGGCCGGTACCCGGATCGGGCCGAAATGGTCCCCGCGTGCGTCATCCACCTGGTCGATGACGAGCCAGTTGCGGCCGTCGGGGAGGCGCTCGCGATAGGCCGGATATTTGCATACTCCGCCGGCGAGGTCGGGAGTCGCGGTCGAGGCTACCCGGCAGGGGCTATTCGGCGAGATTGGGATGGCAATCATGCCCTCATCGGTGCGGGGCACCGGGCGACCGTTGATGACCAGCCGGCCGTCGTCCACCGCGATCGTGTCGCCCGGAAGGCCGATGACCCGTTTGACCCAATCGAGATTCTCGCCTGGTTTCTTGAAGACGACAACGTCGCCGCGCCTGGGCAGATGGCCGAAGATCCGGCCGTGCACTGGGGGGAACTGGAAGGGGAAGCTGTAGCGCGAATAGCCGTAGGGCCATTTGGCAACGAACAGATAGTCGCCGATCGCCATGGTCGGCAGCATCGATCCCGAAGGGATGCTGAACGGCGCCACGACGAGGCTGCGCAGCAGCCACGCGCCCAGCGCCAACAAGAGGAAGAATCGGATGCTCGAGCCGGTCGAACGATTGGCGCGGGTGCGGGCGGGCTGTGGCGACATTTCCCGGCCTTGTTCCGGGCCGTCGGCACGAGGTCAAGCGGGGTGGCTTTTGCAAAGGCAGGCTCTAAGAGAGCGGCGATGAGCTCAAAGGCCAAGAGCGGCGATCCCTGGGCCGCAATCGACAGGCATGATCTTGCGACGCTCGGCGCACTGTTCGAGGCAGATCCGGACCGCGCCGATAACCTGTCGATCGACGTCGCTGGCGTCCATTTCGACTGGTCGAAGACGCACCTGGACGGCGTGGTTCTCGACGCGTTCGAGCGGCTCGCCGAGGCTCGGGACTTGGCCGGGGCGCGAGAGGCCTTGTTCTCCGGCGCCATCGTCAATCAAAGTGAGGGACGGGCCGCGACCCATGTCGCCGAGCGCGGCCAGGGCGCTCCCGGCGACGTATCGCGCGCCAGGGCGCAGCATCAGCGCATGCGCTCGCTGATCGACGCCATTGAAGGTGGGGCGTTCGGCGAAATTCACAGCCTGCTGCACATTGGTATCGGCGGGTCGGCGCTCGGGCCGGAGCTGCTGCTCGATGCCCTCGGCCGCAATCTCGGCGGTTATGGCGTCAGCGTTCTGTCGAACATCGACGGCCAGGCATTCGACGACGCCGTCGATCCGCTCGATCCGGAAACGAGCCTCGTCGTCGCCGTCTCGAAAACCTTCGCGACGTCGGAGACTTTGCTGAACCTCAATTCGGCTTTGCGCTGGCAGTCGGAAGCAGGCGTCGAGGACCCTTTTGGCCGTGTAATCGCAATCACCGCCAATCCGCAGGCGGCGGTGGATTTCGGTGTCGACGAAACCCGCATCCTGCCCTTCGACATGGGGGTCGGCGGCCGTTATTCCTTGTGGTCGGCGGTCGGCTTTTCCGCGGCGCTGGGGCTCGGCTGGCAGGCGTTCGAGGAACTGCTCGAGGGCGCAGCGGAGATGGA
>JBKPSK010000157.1:0-10953 GCA_046734995.1 Pseudomonadota bacterium | reverse complement strand
CGCCACTCGCGGACGTCGCGATGTTTAGGCCGAAGGGCGGCTGGAGCTATGTGATGATCGCGATTCTGGCCGCGGCGGCCGGGGCGGCCGGTATCCTGCTGCTGAAGTAAAAAAACTTCGCATTGCAAGCTAATTATGGATTGCTAAGTTGGGCTCTGGACGCAAATTGACTGGCGCGCCGTCAGCTGAAAGGATTGAGAATGTTGGGTAAGTTTGCAGTTGCTTGGTTGGTTGCCGTATCGCCTGCCTTCGCGCAGGCCCCCGCTCCCACCGCCTCCGGAGAAGGCGCCAGCGAGGACCAGGCGGCCCCGGTTGCATACAAAACCAAGCGGGTCTGCCGGTCGATCGAAGTTGTCGGTTCGGCGATTCCGCGCACCACCTGCACGACCAAACGTATTCCGATCAAGCCGGTCGAACAGGAATCGCAGGCGAATACAGAGCAGGTCAAGCAGGCCGAAGCACCCAATGGCCAATAAGGCGCCGCTCTCGACTTAAGGCCTGCCGCTTGGCAGGAGGGCGTCGATGGCACGCCTGCTCCTGATCGTCGGCGGCGGGATCGCCGCCTATAAGGCGAGCGAGCTGATCCGGCTTGCGCGCAAGGCGGGGCATGAAGTCACCCCTGTCTTGACCTCCGGCGGCGCCCATTTCGTCACTCCGATGACTCTCGCCGCGCTCGCTGAGAGCCCCGTTTATACCTCGCTCTGGGATTTGAAGGACGAGAGCGAAATGGGCCATATCCAGCTCTCCCGCGCCGCCGATTTGGTGCTGGTCTGCCCGGCGACCGCCGATCTCATCGCGAAAATGGCGGCGGGCATCGCCGATGATCTGGCGACGACCCTGCTTTTGGCCACCGACAAGCCAGTCGTGGTTGCCCCGGCCATGAACGTGCGGATGTGGCTACATGCGGCGACGCAGGCGAACATCGCGACGCTAAAGGCGCGCGGAGTCCAGGTCATCGAACCGGCCGAGGGCGACATGGCCTGCGGCGAATATGGCCCGGGAAGATTGCCGGAGCCGGTGGAGATACTGAATTTCCTCCCCGAGTTTTCTCGGGGAGCGCTGGAGCATGGCGTGCCCCCGGCACGCCAGCGCACTGCGCGACCGCCCAAGGCGGTGGAGGGGCTCTTGCCGCACAGAACCCCTCCGTCAGTGCTTCGCACGGCCACTCCCCCGGCGAATGCCGGGGAGGAAAGCCTTCGCGGCAAGCATATCCTTGTGACCGCTGGTCCCACCCATGAGCCGATCGACCCGGTTCGGGTCATCGCCAACCGCTCTTCGGGCCGCCAGGGCTTCGCGATCGCCGCCGCAGCTGCTCAGGCCGGCGCGCGTGTGACCCTCATCGCCGGCCCCGTTGCACTGCCAACTCCCGGCGGTGTCGCCCGTATAGATGTCGACACTGCCAACCAGATGGCCGAGGCGGTAGAAGCGGCTCTGCCCTGCGACGCTGCAGTGCTGGTCGCGGCCGTTGCCGATTGGAAGGTCCGGCCGTCGCCGACCAAGCTCAAGAAAGCCGACGGTCCGCCACGCCTCGAGTTCGAACCCAACCCCGACATATTGGCCAGTCTGGCGAACCATCCGCTGCGGCCAGCCCTGCTGGTCGGCTTTGCGGCCGAGACCGATGACCTCGCCGCCAACGCCGCCGCCAAGCGCCAGGCCAAGGGCGCCGACTGGATCCTTGCCAATGATGTCTCCGGAAACGTCATGGGCGGCTCGCATAACCAGGTGCGGCTAGTCACCGCCGAAGGCTCTGAGGATTGGGAAGAAGCGACCAAGGAAGCGGTCGCGGCGCATCTGGTCAGCCGGATTGCCGAAGCGCTCCGCACGTCGGGCAAGCGGGATCGGCCGGTAGCGGAATAGCCCGCCAGGCGAGCTTGTCGGCGTCGAGCAAATGCAACCTACCGGCGTCGTCCCCCATGCCGGCAATGGCGCGGATCGCGATCAGCGCTCCGAAACTGCCGATGGTCAGGGTCAGCGCGCCCAGCACGCCCAATTCGGCACAATTGTCGCACTCGTCGCTGTCGAAGGCGTCGCCGACGAAGCAGCGGAAACAGGGTCGCCCACGGAACAGCCCCACCTGCCCTTGAAACTGTATTGCGGCGGCCGAAACCAGCGGAAGACCCAGTCCCACGCAGGCATCGCTAACCGCCAGCCGAGTTGCGAAATTGTCGCTTCCATCGAGCACAAGGTCGTGGCCGCCGAGAAGGTCCTCGGCATTGCCCGCATCGATCCGGCATTCGCGGGCGACGGCCTCGACATGCGGGTTGATGGCGATGGCGAATGCAGCCGCGAGCTTGGCCTTTTCACCGCCGACCTGGTTGTCGCGGAAGATCGGCTGGCGCTGCAAGTTGGAGCGGTCGACGAGGTCATTGTCGATGACCGTCAGCCGGCCGACGCCGGCCGCGGCCAGCGCCGGAATCGCGCCGCTGCCGATGCCGCCGGCACCGATGACCGCGATGCTAGCCGCCTTGAGCTTGTTCTGCCCGGCGCCCCCGAAGCGCGGCAGGACGATATGCCGCGCATAACGTTCGAGTTCTTGATCGGAAAGGCCAGTCATTCATCCTCCCCACGATTTCGTGGGGAGGGGGACCGCCGAAGGCGGTGGAGGGGTTCTAGACGTTAGTGACGAAGAACCCCTCCACCATGCCTCGCATGGTCCCCCTCCCCGGCAAATACCGGGGAGGATGATCATCTTCCCGTACTCCCAAAGCCCCCCACCCCCCGGTGAGTCTCATCCAGGCGCTCAACCTCGGCGAACTCGGCTTTCGTCACCACTGCGGGCACCAGTTGGGCAATCCGCTCGCCGCGCTTCACCTCGAACGGCTCCGAGCCGAGATTGGCGAGGATCACCTTCACTTCGCCGCGATAATCCTCGTCGATCGTGCCGGGCGTGTTCAGGCAGGTGATGCCGTGCTTGAGCGCCAGTCCCGAGCGGGGACGCACCTGGACCTCATGGCCCGGCGGGATGGCGATGGCGAAGCCGGTCGCGACAGCCTGGCGCTCGCCCGGCCGGAGGATCACGTCCTCGGCGGCGACCACGTCGAGGCCGGCGGCGCCGTGGCTCGAGTAGCTCGGCAGCGGCAGTCCTTCGCCGTGCGGCAGACGGATCAAGGCGATGCGGATCACTTCTTCTTCTTCCTGGAGCGAGCCGGCTTCTTCGATGGGCCCTTGGCGGTCTTGGCGTCGATCAGCGCCACCGCTTCGTCCAGCGTCACCGCTTTCGGGTCGGCCGTCTTCGGCAAGGTCGCATGGGTCGCGCCGTCGCTGACATAGGGCCCGTAGCGGCCAGCCATGACCTTGATCTCTTTTCCCGACTCCGGATGCGGCCCAAGCACCGCAATCGGCTCGCGGCTGGCGCTGCGTCCCTTACCGCCGCCGGCCGCCGCATCGGCGAGCTTGGCGACCGCGGCGTTCATGCCCGTCTCGAAGACCTCGGCGGTCGAACCCAGCCGCGCATATTTGCCCTCGTGGAGCAGGTAGGGTCCGTACTTTCCGATGGAGGCAAGGATCGGCTTGCCCGTGTCGGGATGCAGCCCGATTTCACGCGGCAGCGACAGCAGCTGCTTCGCCATGTCCAGGGTCAGGCCCTCGACCGGCACGTCCTTTGGCAATGACGCTCTCTTGCCATCCTGCTCAACATAAAGCCCGAACCGGCCCGACTTGAGGCTGATGCCCTCGCCCAGATCGGTCGGCCCCTCGCTTGCCGCCTGCGCGCCGCCCTGGCCGAATTTCTGCGTGTATTTGCACTCGGGGTAATTAGAGCAGGCCACGAAGGCGCCGTAGCGGCCGCCGCGCAGCGACAGCCGCCCCTCGCCGCATTGCGGGCAGAGGCGCGGGTCGGAGCCGTCGCCCTTGTCGTGGTAGAGCCATCGCGCGAGGAACTCGTCGAGCGCAGCCGTCACCTCCGACGGCTTCTGCTCCATGACCTCACCCGCCTTGGGCTTGAAGTCGCGCCAGAAGTCCTCGAGCATTTTCTGCCATCCAAGCCGCCCGCCGGAGACGTCGTCCAGCTCCTCCTCCAGCTCGGCGGTATAATCGTAGCTGACATATTTCTCGAAGAAGCGTTCGAGGAAGGCGGTCACCAGCCGGCCGCTCTCCTCGGGCACGAAGCGCGCCTTCTCGAGCCGGACATATTCGCGGTCCTTGAGCGTCTGCAATGTCGCCGCATAGGTCGACGGTCGGCCGATCCCAAGCTCTTCAAGCCTCTTGACCAGGCTGGCTTCCGAATAGCGTGGCGGCGGCTGGGTAAAGCTTTGCACCGCCTCAACGCCTGTCTTGGCGGGCGCATCGCCGACGCGCAGCGCCGGCATGCGCGCGCCTTCCTCATCTTCTTTCTCGTCCCGGCCTTCCTCATAGAGCGCGAGATAGCCGGGAAAGAGCGTCACCTGGCCGGTGGCGCGCAGCACCGCCCTGCCCGCCCCGTCCGCAAGCTCAACCGTGGTCCGCTCCAGCCGCGCCGAAGCCATCTGGCTTGCAAGCGCGCGGTTATAGATGAGCTCATACAGCCGCGCATGGTCGCCTGATGCTGCCCGAGCGCGGTGGAAATCGGTCGGCCGGATCGCCTCATGCGCTTCCTGCGCATTCTTGGCCTTGGTCGAGTAGAAGCGCGGCTTGTCGGGCAGATAGCCGGCGTCGTAGCGGTCGGCGACGGCGCGGCGGGCGGCGCTGATCGCCTCATCGGCCATCTGAACGCCGTCGGTGCGCATGTAGGTGATGAGGCCGTCCTCGTAGAGCTGCTGGGCGACGCGCATCGTATGGCTGGCGGCGAAACCCAATTTCCGCGCCGCCTCCTGCTGCAGAGTCGAGGTCGTAAACGGCGGCGGCGGGTTCCGCGAGAAGGGCTTGGTTTCGACCGATGCAACGGTGAAACGGCCCGCCTCGACGACCGCCTTGGCGGCATCGGCGTCGCCCTTGTTGCCGATCGTCAGCCGCTCGATCTTCTTGCCGTCGAGCTGGACGAGCCGCCCGGTGAACGGCTGGCCGTCGGCCTCGAAATTGGCCGACACGGACCAATATTCCTGCGCCTTGAAGACTTCGATCTCGCGCTCGCGATCAACGATCAGGCGCAGCGCCACCGACTGCACACGCCCCGCCGACTTGGCGCCGGGCAGCTTGCGCCACAGGATCGGCGACAGGGTGAAACCGACTAGGTAATCGAGCGCCCGGCGCGCTCGATAGGCGTCGATCAGATCCTCATCGAGGGCCCGCGGCTTGGCCATGGCGTCGGTCACCGCCGATTTGGTGATGGCGTTGAAGGTCACGCGTTCGACTTTGGCCGGCAGCGCCTTGCGCTTCCGCAGCAATTCCTGGACGTGCCAGCTGATGGCCTCACCCTCTCGGTCGGGGTCGGTGGCGAGGATCAGGGTCTCGGCATTCTTCGCCTCGTCGGCGATGGCCTTCACCTGCCGCGCCTTGTCCGGATAAGTTTCCCATTCCATCTCGAAACCATGCTCCGGATCGACCGAGCCGTCCTTTGGAGGCAGGTCGCGGACATGGCCGTAACTAGCCAGCACGCGATGGCCGGGTCCCAGATACTTTTCGATGGTCTTGGCCTTGGCGGGCGATTCGACGACGACGAGCTTCACACTATTTCCTCACGCATGCGTACGAGAGTGGGGACGGCGGTAATGCCGCGTCAAGCGGTCAGGCTCACCTTGCCGCCGGCATGGCGATCGAGGCGGCCGGCGAGATCAAGCTCCAGCAGCACCAGCTGCACGGCGCCGCTGGGCAGGCCCGACAGCCGCACCAGCTCGTCGATCGGCACCGGCGACGGGCCAAGCAGTTCCTCGACGGAGCGGCGCCCAGCCTCGTCGGCCTCGCCCGTTTCCGACGGCGCCGGCTCGAACGGTTCGCCGGCCGAACGGACGCGGCTGTCGAGCGGGCGGATAGTCTCGAGAACGTCGGCGGCGGTCTGGATCAGGGTCGCGCCGTCGCGGATCAGCTGGTTGCAGCCTTGGGCGCGCGGGTCGAGCGGCGAGCCGGGCACGGCCATCACCTCGCGCCCCGCCTCGCCCGCCAGCCGCGCCGTGATGAGCGAGCCGGACTTGGGCGCCGCCTCAACGACAACGATGCCCAGGCTGATCCCGGCGATGATGCGATTGCGGTAAGGGAAATGGCGCGCCCGCGGCTCGGTGCCCGGCGGCATTTCGGCGATCACCAGCCCGCGCTCCATCATCGCCCGCTGCCTTTGCTCATTCTCGGGCGGATAGAAGATATCGATGCCGCCGGCGACGACGCCGATGGTGCCGCTCTCCAGCGCACCGTCATGCGCCGCCGCGTCGATGCCGCGCGCCAGGCCGGAGACGACGACGATCCCTTGCCCGCCAAGGTCGTGCGCTAGTCCCCGCGCAAACCGGCAGGCGGCCGCGGATGCATTGCGGGCGCCGACGATGCCGATGGCTTGCTGCTCAAGCAGGCCGAAGTCGCCCTTGGCCATCACCAACGGCGGCGCGTCGGGCAGCTCGGCCAGCAATCGCGGATACAGCCCTTGGCCGAGCGCCAGGTAACGCGCCCCCAGCTTCTCCACCTGCGCCATCTCGCGCTCGGCGCTGGCAGCGGGAAACAAGATTGGAGGCTTGCCCCCACCACGCGCGGCAAGGTCGGGAATGGCGGCGAGCGCCGCTTCGGCGCTGCCGAAGCGCCCAAGCAACTGGCGAAACGTCACCGGCCCGATGGAGGGCGAGCGGATCAACCGGATTCGTGCGAGAAGGTCGCTGCTCAAGCAGTGCCCCGGCCGATACGCGGCTCGGTGCCGGCGAACAGGCGCTGGATATTCTCCCGGTGCTTCCAGATGACGAGTATCGCAAAGCCCAGCAGCAGCGGGAACAGCTCATCCTTGCCGAGCACGGCAGCGCTCAAGGGGGCGCTGGCGACGGCAAGGATTCCGGCGACCGACGAGATGCGGAGGATCAGCAGCAGACCCAGCCAGACCAATGCATAGACGGCGGCGGCCACCGGAATAAGCGGCGAGAGCACACCGAGAAAGGTAGCGACGCCCTTGCCCCCCTGGAACTTCAGCCAGGCTGGGTAGAGGTGACCAATCATCGCGCCAGCAGCTGCGAACTGGACGCCTTCGGGCCAGAAGCGCTGGGCAATCATCACCGCCGCCGCGCCTTTCAGCGCGTCGAGGATCAACGTCAGCGCCGCCAGCCATTTGGAGCCCGTCCGCAGCACGTTGGTCGCACCGATATTGCCCGAGCCGATGGCGCGGATGTCGCCCTTGCCGCCCAGCCGGGTCACCAGCAGCCCGAACGGGATCGAGCCGAGCAGATAGCCGATCACAAGGGGAAGAAGAGTTGCCGACGTCATGGCTGGGGTTGGTAGCAGAAGGTCCGCGAGGCGCAATAATTCCTCCCCCGCATTTGCGGGGGAGGGGGACCATGCCTAGCATGGTGGAGGGGTTCTCAAATTCAGGACACGCATGACGGTACATCAAGCCCATAGGCTGCGCCGAATGATGACCCCGCCGGAGCTGACTCTTTCGAACATCCTACAGACTCGCCCGGATGGGCTGAAATTCCGCCGCCAGCGTGCCGTAGGCCCTTACATCTTTGATTTCTTCTGTGTGTCCGCCGGGGTGGCGATTGAAGTCGATGGTATGGCGCACGAGATGGGCCACAACCCAGAGCGCGACACAGTTCGCGACCAGTGGGCCGAGGCAAAAGGTATCAAGGTCATGCGCTTTCAGGCGGTCGACATGCAGAAAAACTTGGACGGCGTGTATGCGGCAATCATTTTGGAGTGTCGGCTCAGAATCCCTCCACCGCCTGCGGCGGTCCCCCTCCCCGCGAAATCGCGGGGAGGAAAGCAGCCTTGACCCCCGACGCCCCCATCCTCTTCTTCGATTCCGGCGTCGGCGGGCTGTCGGTACTCGCCCCCACCCGGGCGCTGCTGCCCAACGCCCCGATCGTCTACGCCGCCGACAGCGCTGCGTTCCCCTACGGCACCAAAAGCGAGGGCGACCTGGCTTCCCGCGTGCCAGAGCTGCTCGGCCGTCTGGTCGAGCGTTTTCAGCCGCGCCTCATCGTCATCGCTTGCAACACCGCCTCGACCATCGCCCTCGACCACGCCCGCGCGGCGCTCGACATTCCGGTGGTCGGTACGGTGCCGGCGATCAAGCCGGCGGCGGAAATGTCGAAAACGCGCGTCATCGGCGTCCTCGGCACTGAAGCCACCGTCCGCCAGCCCTATGTCGACAACCTCGCCCGCGATTTCGCCTCGGATTGCATGATCGTCCGCCACGGCTCGGCGGAGCTGGTCGCCTTGGCCGAGGCCAAGCTGGCCGGCGACGCGATCAACCCGGCCTCGATCGCCGAAGCCGTCCGGCCCCTGCGCGAAACCGAAGCCTTGGACACAGTCGTCCTCGCCTGCACCCATTTCCCTTTGCTCGCCGACGAACTGGCTGAGGCCCTCCCCGGCGTCCAGTTCGTCGATGGCGGCCCCGGCATCGCCCGCCGCATCGCCTGGCTGACGCGGGGTCAGGACTGGCCGAACGAAGCGGCGCCGGGGATTGCGGTATTTACGGGCGGGCCGCCGGGGGTGGAGCTCGTTGAGGCGTTGGCCCGCTTCGGCTTGACCGACATCCAGGCGTTCAGATGAGTGGCCGAGCGCGGCTCGAAACCTTACTGGTCGAGAGTCCGGAATGGGTGGAAAGCGGACGTTTTGAAATGCTCGACGGCGGGAGATCTGTTCGTTTATACTAAGCTATTGTTGTTATGTGCTTTTTTGTGGCAGAGGAACTCTAATGAACTGGTTATGGAAGCGCGGTGACAGCGGCCGGACAGGGCGTTAGGGCCAGACGGAGAAGTCGTCATTTGGTTTCACCACCTTGCTGCGACACTCAGAATCCACCAGCGAGTTTCGGCGCCGACGCTCACCGAGCTAATATTGGCCGAGACGCCCACCGACACCGAGCAAGCCTCGGCTGAGGCGCCCACCGACACCGAGCTAGCCTCGGCTGATATGCTCCACGAAAACGAGCTAGCATCGGCAGAGATGCTCTACGAGGACGAGCAAGCCTCGGCCGAGACGCTCACCAACGCCGAGCTAGCCTCGGCTGACATGCTTCACGAAAACGAGCTAGCCTCGGCCGAGACGCCCAGCGACACCGAGCTAGACTCGGCCGAGATACTCCACGAGGACGAGCAAGCCTCGGCCGAGGCGCCCACCGACGCCGAGCTAGCATCGGCGGAGATGCTCCACGAGGACGAGCTAGCATCGGCAGAGAAGCAGAACGACGAGCAAGACTCGGCCGAGACGCCCAGCGACACCGAACTAGCGTCGGCCGAGATGCTCCACGAGGACGAGCAAGCCTCGGCCGAGACGCTCACCGACGCCGAGCTAGACTCGGCTGACATGCTTCACGAAAACGAGCTAGCCTCGGCCGAGACGCCCAGCGACGCCGAACTAGCGTCGGCCGAGATGCTCCACGAGGACGAGCTAGCATCGGCCGAGACGCCCAGCGACACCGAGCTAGCCTCTGCTGAGATGCTCCACGAGGACGAGCTAGCATCGGCCGAGACGCCCAGCGACTACGAGCGAGCCTCGGCTCCGGCCCTCAGCGAGCACAAGCGAGCCTCGATTAGAAACTGGGGTATGGCCGCTGCGGCCGCTTCCGGCCTGGGGCTGGTGCTTTTTTACTCCTGGCCGGTGTGGGACGGCAAAACGTCCCCTAGTGAGAGGCCTGATGCAGCTGGCGAGTCACCGGGAGCCGCACCCGTTGGCGAACGCGCCACAAGGGGCGCGCCGGATGCTCAATCACATGCGGATACGACGTCGACGGGTGCGGCTCCCGCCGCGGCCGGAGCATCGTCAGCACCGATCGAAGCAGCTGAAGCCCGGCCAAGGGCGCCGGTCCCGACACCGCCAGTCGCTCGTGCACCGGGAATCACGCGTGCACCGGCAATCACTCGTGCACCGGCGATTGCCAGCGCGCCGGCAATCGCTCGTGCACCGCCGCGACCCAGGATCGCGCCAGCGAACATTGGCACCCCCGCAGGGGCGGGAAGCTCGCGCAGTATAATCCCCAGCCCACCCCAATGGGTTGGCGGGGGGCCCACCGACGCCGACAATCGGGGAGGGCGGTATCAAGGCACCGTTGCCGTGCAAATCGCTATCGATCCGGGCGGACGCGTTTCGAATTGCGCTCCCGTGCGCGGCAGCGGCAATGCTGGGCTCGATGCAATGACATGCCGTCTCATTAAGGAACGGGCGCGGTTCACCCCGGCGCTCGACGCGCAAGGCCGGCCGGTCGTGAGCCAATTTTACGCAACCTTCGTCTGGAGCCGCGGACGAGGAAGGTGAAACCACGCCGCAGCGGCGTTTGCACTTCCGGCACCCTAAGGTGGGGGCGGTGCAGGGGACGTGCCGCCGCGCCTCCGGCACGAGCTACCGTCCAGGTCGCCAAATTGGTCGACGATGGCCTTCGGGTCGAAGGCAGCCGGTATCGCCGCGACGTTCGGCTCAGTGATTATAGGCACGTTCGCCATGATCGCTTAGGTCGAGCCCCTCGCGTTCCTCATCGCAGTCGCGACGCAGGGGGATGATTATCTGGACCAGTGCAAAGCAGGCAGCGGATCCTACCGAGGACCAACCGATCGCCAGAAGTACCGCACCTAATTGCCGACCCAGCTGGCCACCCAGAACGTAATTTTCGCCGCCGTGGCCGCCGAGTGCAGGCAGGGCAGCGATGGCAGTTCCGATTGAACCGACAATTCCGCCAAGCCCGTGGATGCCGAATACGTCAAGGCTGTCGTCAACCCGGAACCGATGCTTGGCCAGGGCAATGAAGGTGCAACATGTTCCGCTCGCGACCAGTCCGAGCAACATTGCGCCAAGCGGGCCGCTAACGCCGGCTGCAGGGGTCACCGCCACCAGTCCGGCGACAGCCCCGGAGGCGCCACCCAGTAACGATGGCTTGCCCGACTTCCAGCGCTCGATTCCCATCCAGCCGAGGAC
>JBKPSK010000156.1:0-4635 GCA_046734995.1 Pseudomonadota bacterium | reverse complement strand
GGATACGGATGCCGGTCGTGTTGTTCGCCCAGCGCAAGGTCGATGCGAGTGCGGGGCCATTGTGCGCCTGACCTTCGCCCTCGATAATGAAGGTGTGCGTAATATCGAGGGTGGTGGTGCCCAGATTGTAATCGCCGGCCGGGATGAGCAGGCGGGGAGAAGCCTTGTAGAAGCCGTTTTGGCTGGTGTTGATCGCGATCGACTTCAGATAGGCAATGGCCGCGACGAACGCCGCGCCGTCGCCTGCAACCCCGTCCCCGACCGCGCCGAACCATCGCACATTGGCCGCTCCGGAGAATTTGCGGACCCATGCACCCGAAGCGCCGGTCGGTTGCGATGAAGGCGCGACATAGACGCCCTGGGCGGGGTCGGCCGCAACCTTGGCCGACAGGTTGCTGGAATCGAACTCGAAATTGCCTTCTCGTCCGGGTTCGGCCAGAAAGACGCGTCCGCCCGCCCTGGCCGCCAGCTCGGACCGGCTGGCGAGGGCCAGCAAACTAGTCGATCCCGCATCCTCGAATTTCGTGAACCATTCTGCAGCGGCGACTAAAGCGATCGTCTTGGTGCCGCTCGAAAAGTTCGTTAGGCCGCCGCTTACCGCCAGTCGCGCGATCCTGCCGTCGGCCTGCAGGGTGCCGCGGCCGACCTCGCGCTCCTGCGGCTTGTCGACGCCCTGGATGCAGTAATAGAATTGATCGCCGGTGATCAGCGCGTCGGCCAGGCTCGTATAGCCGCTGACGGCAGCGCCGAGCACGACCGGGCCGGTCCCCTGGACCGTCGTGAAATTGCGGACCAGGTCGACGAATTTCGGGGTGAATGGCATCAGCCCGTTCTCCAGATAGGTCGGTGGGAATTGAGCGGCCGGAAGCGCCATGGCGGCCCCGGTCAATTGAATTGCGGACCGGCGCGTTACCTTTGCTGTTCGATCGGCGGCCATGTTGGATCCCCTCGGCCCATTGCTGACAGCCAGCCGAACGTTCGAGACGGACCGTTGGCTGCGGCAATGGGGAGAGGAATGCTGGCGCGCAGACAATCCGGGGGATTGTCGAGCACCAGCATCATCAGGCAAATTTGAGCAGCTTGATCGCTTCCGAATTGACCACCTGCCCACCGATCCGCTTGGTCGCATAGAAATGCACGTACGGCTTGTGGGTATAGGGATCGCGCAGGATGCTGGTCGCATTGCGCTCGGCGATCACATAGCCGGCCTTGAAGTTGCCGAAGGCGACCGACAGGCTGTTTGCCGTGACGTCGGGCATGTCCTCGGCCTCGATCACCGGATAGCCGAGCAGGCTCGCCGGCTGGCCGGAGACCAGGCCCGGCTGCCAGATGAAGGCGCCGTCCGTCGTCTTGAACTTGCGGATGGTCGCTGCCGTCGAGCTGTTCATGACGAACACCGCGCCCTGCCGGTACGGCTGGCGCAGGCTCTGCACCAGGTCGACCAATTTGTCGGCCGGGTTGGCCGCCGGGAAGGCGCCCGCGGTGCCGGTGCCGATGAACTGCAAAGTCCCCATCGGCCGCGCGCCGTCCGCGGTCGTCGCCGTCGGCGAGCTCAGGAACCCGAGCGGCTGGCTGGTGCCGGTGCCCTTGACGAAGGCGAAGCCTTCCGCCCGCGCGAATTCGGTGGCGATTTCGTTCGCCAGCCAGGTCTCGACGTCGAACATGGCGTCGTCGAGCATGTGCTGCGACGCCGCCGGATTGGCGTAGAGCTCGCCCGTCGCCGGCACGATCTCGCTGAAGGTCGGCGTCGCCGTTTCCGGCCGCGCCGCCTCGAAGCCGACCCAGCCCGACGGCGTGCCGCCGGTGGTGATCAGCTTGCGATAGTTGGAGCTGCCGACCTTGACGACATTGGCGATGGCCCGGATCGGCGAGATGGCGACCAACGTCCGGTCGATCTTCTCGTCGATCTCGCGCGGGACGGCGAAACCGCCGGCGCCGGTCGAGGCATTGTCGACCGACTTCAATTCCACGCCGGCCTCGATGCCCTTGCGGACATAGCGCTCGACAAAGGCGCTGCTTGCCGCCGACTTGACGCCCGCCGCCTCCAGCGCCGGCCGCTGCGCGGCGATCACGCCTTCCTCGATCCGCGCCTTCAAGGTCGCCAGCTCTGCCTCCAGCGCAGCGACCCCGTCCTCCTCATTCTCGAGCGCGTCAAACGACGCCTCGAGGCTTTCCGCCTTCACTTCCACCATGTCTATTTCTCCATGCAAAAAGCCCCTCGCCCCTTCAGGGGAGAGGGGTTGAGGAGAGGGGACTGCTCCCCCACTCCTTTCTTGAATCATCCCTCGACCGCGTGCACCCGCGCCTTCGGCTGCATTGGCTCGGCGACCAGGCTGACTTCGACCAAATCCAGCTCGATCAGCTCGCGCATGCCGTCTTTCCTGCCCGCCTGCCGCACGCGATAGCCGAAGCTGAGGCCATCCAGCTTCTTCGCTTCCAGCAACTTCGCCGCCCGCCGCGCGTCCTCGCCGGCGCCCAGCGCGGCAATCACCCGCAAGCCGCGCTTGTCCTCGCTCAGATGCTCGACCCGGCCGATCACCGCGCCGGCCTTGTGCTGCCAAAGCAAAGGCACGTCGCGCACGCCTTTGAGGCTCGCCGCAAAGGCGCCCGGCCGGATGACATCGCCGCCGCTGTCAGGATGGCCGAACACCGCCGCATAGCCGGCGAACCTCATCCTCCCCGAGATTTCCCGGGGAGGGGGACCGCCGAAGGTGGTGGAGGGGTTCTTGGCACCTCCACTCATGCAGCCATCAACCCCGTCAGCCGCAGCCGTACCGCCAGCCCGATCAGCAGCAGCGCCAGGCAAACCCCCACGAACCAGGTGACGATCGCATGCCGTGCACTCTTCTTGGCGTCGCGCCAGGCCGACAGCAATTCGCGCAATTCATCCATGTCGCGCCGCGCTCGGGGGTCGTCGAGCCCGAGCGCACCCAGCGCCCGGGTCGCCCCCAACTGGCTCGCCTCCTCGACCAAAGCCCGCAGGGTGACGAAGTCGACGCCCTTGCCCTCCGCCTGCGCCATCAGCCGCGCCAGCAGCGCGTCGTTCAAATTGCCGCTCATTCCGTCATCTCCGAAGCAAAGCCGAGCATCGCCTTCTTCTCCGCCGCGCTCAGGAAGTCGGCGCCGCGCACCTGCTCCCACAATTTCGCCCGGTCCTCGGCGAGCTCGCTGATCTGGTCGGTGTCGACTGTCAGCTGGACGTCGCCCATCCAGTCGCTGAGCAGCGCCGACAGCTCGGCCAAAATCCGCTCCGCCATCGGCAGCACCGTCTGGCGATACAGCGCCCGCCCCGCTTCGCGCGCATTGGCGTAAGTCGCATCGCCCGGCAGCCCGACCAGCACCGGCGGCACGCCGAACGCCAGCGCGATGTCGCGCGCCGCGCTTTCCTTGAGCGCCACGAAATCCATCTCCGCCGGCGACAGCGCCAGCGACTGCCATTTCAGCCCGCCGTCGAGCAGCAAGGGCCGCCCCGCGTTCATGCTTCCCGCGAACTGCTCCGCCAGCTCCGCCTTCAGCCGGTCGAACTGCTCGCCCGACAGGTTCGACCCGTCCGCCGCCTCGTAGGTCAGCGCCCCGCTCGGCCTCGCCGCATTGTCGAGCAAGGCCTTGTTCCAGCGGCTGGCGCGATTGTGGATGCTCGCCGCCGCGATCGCCGCGTCCAGGCAGCCCAGACCGAGGTGATCGTCGGAAGGATTCAAGGCGCGGATGTGCGCCACCTGCCGCCGGTGAAGCGCATCGCGCGCGGCAATCCGCACCGCCCGCCCGTTGGCGCGATAAACATATGCCGCGGCATGCCCCCGCTCGTCGGTAGCGATGCTCACCCGCTCCGGCCGCAGCAGCGCCAGTTCGCGCGGAATGCCATGGCTGTCGGCGATTAGCTGCGCATAGGCATTGCCGTGCAGCAGCAAGGCTGCGCCGACGCCCTCCAGAACGCCTTTCGCCAGTTCCGCCGCCGCGTCGCTCCGGGACTCCACGACCAGTCCGCCGATAGCCCCGGCGACCAGCCGCACCGCACGCAGTCCGACCGGGTTCGACCGATAGACCTCATTTAGCTGCGCCTCGTAGCCGCGCGCGAACCCTTCTTCGCACACGCCCGCCAGCCAGGGCGGCGGCGCATAGCCGCACCGATCCAACTCCGGCGCGCTCTTGCGCCCGAACCACCACCGCATGCCTCTCTCCCGAAAAACTACAGCGCCCGCACCCGCGGAACGCTCGCCCGCGCCTGAGCCAATTCGCTCATTGCCCAGACGCAGGCGTCGGCCCGGTCGGGCGAGCGCGTCGGTCCGTCATAGCCGCCGCCCGCCTGCAGCCCGCTCAATTCATCCTCCAGCCGCGGAAACGCCCCGGCGAAGAACGCCCGCCCCGCCTCGAACAACAAGGCGACTGGCTCGGCCCGCGCCACCTTGCCGCGTGAGGCATGGACCAGCTTGGGCGCCAGCCCGCTGTCGGCGACGCGCAGCACTTCGGCGACCATCGCCCCGCCATTATTAGCCTCGGCGATCACCTTGTCCGCCTGCCAGCGCGCCGCCGCCGTCACGACCGCCCGCGCCCAGCCATCGGGGCTCAGCCCCTGCACGCTCTCGTCGGCCAGCACGTAGAACCGCTCCCCGGCCCGCGCGCACACCACAATCCCGC
>JBKPSK010000155.1:0-6356 GCA_046734995.1 Pseudomonadota bacterium | reverse complement strand
GGCGGCGGCGTCTGGGGCGTCGCCGGAGGCTCGGCCGGGCCGGGCGTGCCGGGAGCGGGATCGGGTGGCTGCTGCATCAAATGCTCCTTTTGGTCTCAACGCCCTCAGACGACGCTTGTTTCTCTTGTTTCAGCGGCTTGCCCCGTTGAGCATCCTTGCTATAGGCCCCCCACTTCAATCGACCGCGCGCGCGTGGCGGAATTGGTAGACGCGGCAGGTTTAGGTCCTGTTGTCGAAAGATGTGGGGGTTCGAGTCCCTCCGCGCGCACCATTTCCGCGCACAGGACATCCGGGGGATGTCCGCGCACGGAAATCAGCGCGCTCGAACTTTGAGTAGGATTTAGAATCGTGATGAAGACCGTCGAGACGGAGAACCAGGGCCTGAAGCGGGCCTTCATGCTGACCATTCCCGCCAAGGATATCGAGGCGCGGGTGGAGCAGGAGATCAAGCGCATCGCGCCGCAGGTCCGCATGCCCGGTTTCCGCCCCGGCAAGGTGCCACCCAACCTCATCAAGAAGATGCACGGCGAGGCGCTGCAGCAGGAAGCGCTGTCGACCGCCGTCCAGCAGGGCGTGCAGAAGCTGCTCAGCGAACAGAAGCTGCGCCCGGCCATGCAGCCGGAAGTGGAGCTGGGCGAAGGCTATGCCCATGGCAAGGACGCCGAGGTCAAGGTTCGCCTGGAGACCCTGCCGGATGTCCCCAAGCCTCAGATTGACGGCTTGTCGCTCGAGCGGCTGACGGTCGAGGCCGACGATGCCGCCGTCGATGCACAGATCGCCAACCTCGCCAGCTCCCAGAAGAGCTGGACCGGCGCGCCCAAGGCGCACAAGGCGGCGAAAGGCGATCTGGTAGTCATGGACTATGTCGGCACCGTCGACGGCGAGGAATTCTCCGGCGGGACGGGTGAGGGCATGTCCGTCGAGATCGGCTCTGGCTCGTTGATTCCTGGCTTCGAGGACGGCCTGGTTGGCGCCAAGGCCGGCGACAAGCGCGACCTGAAAGTTACCTTCCCGGACGACTATCCGGCGGAGAATCTGAAGGGCAAGCCGGCCAATTTCGCTGTCCAGGTGACTGAGGTGAAGGTCGCCGGCGAAGCCAAGGTGGACGAGGACTTCGCCAAGTCGCTCGGCCTGACCGGCCTCGACCAGCTCAAGGGACTGGTCAGGGACCAGCTCCAGCAGGAGCTGAATGGGCTCACCCGCACCCACATGAAGCGCCGGCTGCTGGACCAGCTCGCCGAACGGCATGACTTCCCGGTGCCGCCGTCGATGGTCGATGCGGAGTACGACAACATCATGGCGCAGCTGCGCCACGAGGCAAGCCACGAGGCCGACCCGGCCGCGGCGCTGGCCGAGATCGAGAGCGAGGCCGAGGATTATCGCAGCATCGCCGAGCGCCGCGTGCGCCTGGGACTGCTGCTGAGCGAGATCGGCGCCGCCAACGGCATCGAGATCAGCAGCCAAGAGATGAACCGGCTGATCGGCCAGGCGGCCGCCCAGTATCAGCCTGCCGACCGCGAAAAATTCATCCAGTACGTGCAGAATGATCCGATGGCGGCCGCTCAGCTGCGCGCGCCGCTCTACGAGGACAAGGTCGTCGACTTCCTCTTCTCCAAGGCCGAGATCAGCGAACGCGCGTCCACCCGCGCCGAGCTGGAAGCGGACCTCGAGAGCGAGGAAGGCCATGTCCATGGACCGGGCTGCGGCCATGACCTGCCCGAGGCCAAGAAGCCGGCGAAGAAGGCGCCCGCCAAGCCCGCCAAGGCCGAAGCAAAGTCGGCCAACACCGCCAAGGTGGCGCCCAAGCCTGAAAAGCCGGCCAAGGGCCCGGTCGAAAAGGCATCGGCCAAGCCCAAGCCGGCAAAGCCGGTGAAGGATGCGGCGCCCGCCAAGGCGCCGGCGAAAGCGGAGAAAGCTCCGGCCAAGAAATCCGCTGCGAAAAAGAAATAATCCGTTCGCCCTGAGCCTGTCGAAGGGCTGTCTTTCTATCTGCGCGTGCTAAGAGAAGGGCAGGGCTTCGACTTCGCTCAGCCCGAACGGGGGTTGGGGTAATCGATGGTTCAACCACGCATCGCCGTGCTGCTGCCCTGCTACAATGAGGAGGCAGCGATTGCCAAGGTGATCGCCGGCTTCAGGAAGGCGCTGCCCGGCGCCCAAATCTACGTCTACGACAACAACAGCCGCGACCGGACCGTCGAGCGGGCGGCCAAGGCCGGCGCCGTCGTCCGCACCGAGCGCATGCAGGGCAAGGGCCATGTCGTCCGCCGCATGTTCGCCGACGTCGATGCCGATGTCTACGTCATGGCCGACGGCGATTTGACCTACGATCCCAAGGCCGCGCCGGCGATGGTCGAGCAACTGCTTGCCGACCAGCTCGACATGGTAGTCGGTACGCGCCAGCACGAGGCCAGGGACGCCTATCGAGGCGGTCATGTCCTCGGTAATCGGATCTTCACCGGCCTGCTGGCGCGGCTGTTCGGCCGCAGCTTCTCGGACATTTTCTCCGGCTACCGGGTGTTTTCCCGGCGCTTCGTGAAAAGCTTTCCAGTCCTGTCCGAAGGCTTCGAGATCGAGACCGAAATGTCGGTCCATGCGCTTGAATTGAGGATGCCAGTCGGCGAGGTCGGGACCGCTTACGGAGTCCGGCCGGAAGGCTCGGAGTCGAAGCTGTCGACCTTCCGCGATGGCTGGCGGATCCTGAAGACCATCGCCACCCTTTACCGCGTCGAGCGGCCGGTCCTGTTCTACGGTTCGATCGGCGCGCTTCTGCTTGCCGCCGCCATCATCCTCGCCGTGCCGCTGGTTATCACCTACATGGACACCGGCCTGGTCCCGCGATTCCCCACCGCCATCCTCGTCACGGGCATGACGATCATCGCCGTGCTCTGTTTCTTCGCCGGCCTGATCCTCGACACGGTGACCCGCGGGCGGCGCGAAATGCGGCGACTGGCGTACCTGGCGCAGCCGGGACCAAGGGACTGAGTTTCGCTGTATTTAGAAGATGGTGTTACGAAAAAGCCGCACTAGGCAGCTAAGTTGAGAGCGGCAGCAACTAATATTTGACGGCCTTGTTACGGTCCCCGATCGGTAGCGTTGTAAATGCTCGGCCGATTAATTGGGGGACTATCATGACTGTCTCAACGAAATATCTACGCGCGACTGCGTCTCTTGCCGTCTTGGCTGCCATGTCCGGCACCGGGTGGGCGCAAAGCACGGTCCCGCCGGCCGAAGTTGCTGAAAATCCCGCGACCACGGCGCAGGAGCCCTCAGCCCAGGAAGAGATCATCGTCACCGGCTCGCGCATTCGCCGCGATCCGCTGAACCAGAGTTCGCCCGTCATAACACTCGATCAGGACGCGTTGGAAAAGACAGGCCTTTCCTCGGTTGCGGACGTTCTTCAGCGACTGCCAAGCGCGGCCGGCGGGTTGAACTCCAAGGTCAACAACAGCGGCAACCTGGGCAACCCGCCTGACGGTGGCGGCGTCGGCGCAGGCTCGGCTGAGATCGACCTCAGGTATCTCAGCGCCAAGCGCACTCTGGTGCTGGTGGATGGGTTGCGGTTCGTCAACGCAACCAGCGCCAGCGGTATTCCCGCGACGGTCGACCTCAACGCCATTCCGGCGAACATGATCAGCCGCATCGAGGTGCTGCAGGCAGGCGCCTCACCGCTTTACGGATCGGACGCCATCGCCGGCGTGGTGAACGTCATTACCGTCGGGCAGCAGAACGGCCTGCGCGCTTCCGCTCAATATGGACAATATCTGGGCGACGGCGACGGCGAGACCCTGGATCTGAGCGCAAGCTACGGGATTAACTTGGACACGACCAAGATCGTGCTCGGCGTGAGCTATGTGGACCAGAAAGCCGTTCGCTCTGCCGACCGCGACATTTCGCAATTCCCAAACCCGGGCCAGACGGTCTGCGACACAACCTGCAGTAGCGCGACGGCTGGCGGCCGCTTTGATACCCGCACACTTGCCGGCCCGATACCCGGCGTTCCGTTTGGCAATTTCACGATCAGCAATCCGCCTGATAGTACGCCCACCTTTGCCGAACTGCGGCCGTTCTTAACCTCTGACCGGTTCAACTTTGCACCGTTCCAATACATTCTGACGCCTAACGAGCGTTACGGCGGATGGGTAAGCCTCACCCAGGAGCTGACCTCCACGATCAATTTGCGGATCAAGGGGCTGTACAACCGGCGCAATTCGCAAAATCAGGCGGCGTTTGAACCCCTGTTCATTGGGCCCGACGCAGGCAACGGCGCGGGCAGCCTGTTCGACACTTTGTCGTTCGATGTGTCCAACCCGTTTAACCCGTTTGGAGTCACACTCGAATCCGGGCTCAATCCGGATGGATCGCCCAATGGCTTAGCGCCGACTTATTCGACCGTCAGGCGCCGGCTTATCGAGGCGGGGCAGCGGACCTTCGATCAGAAGGTCAATACCTACTCCCTGACATCGACGCTCGACGGCAATTTCTCGATGCTCGATCATGATTGGTTTTGGGATGTTAACGGCCTCTATGGCCTCAACAAGGCCAAGCAAAGCTTCACGGGCAATGTTCGCGCCGATCGTGTTGCCCTGGCAATCGGCCCTCTTGCGACCTGCCTCGCGACGCCCGGGTGCGTTCCGCTCAACTTGTTCGGTGGTGCTGGTTCGATCACGCCGCAAATGCTCGAGTGGATTGGTTTTACCGAGCATGACAAGAGCAAGCAGCAAGTCTATGATTTTTCAGCTAATATCACCGGCGACGTGGCCGATCTCCCGGCGGGACCGGTCGGCGTAGCGCTCGGCATCGAGCACCGCTATCAGAGTGCGAGCTTCACGCCTGATCCGATCGTTTCGGCAGGCCTGGGCGCCGACATCCCCGCGCAGCCGGCGTCAGGAAACTATAACGTCGACGAGATCTACGGCGAAATCCGTGTCCCGATCCTGAAAGAGCAACGGTTCGCTTATTCGCTCGAGGCCAATGGCGCGATCCGCCATTCGAACTATTCGATCAGCGGCAGCAGCACGACGTACACGCTCACCGGGCTATGGAAGCCTGTCCAGGACGTCTTGCTGCGCGGCGCCTATTCGACAGGATTCCGTGCGCCAAGCCTCGGCGAATTGTTCGGTGGCCGGTCGCGATTCGACTTGCCGGCAAATGATCCGTGCACCAGCGCCGCAGGCGGCCTGTTCCAGGACCCGACGGTCCAAGCGAACTGTATAGCTAACGGTGTTCCAGCCAGTGGCAGTTACGCCGAAGATCAGGGTGGTCAACTACCCATTATCACGCAGGGCAACGAGAACCTGGACCCCGAAAAGTCGAAGAATTTTACGGCCGGCATCGTTTATTCGCCGGCCTGGGTGCGTCGGAGTGGCCACAACTTCAACGCCGAGCTCAATTATTACGACATCAAGGTTACGGATGCGATCGGCGCAGTGGATCCCAACCTCACCCTTAACAACTGCGCGTTGCTGGGCGATCCGGCGAGCTGCGCGCTGGTCATTCGTACGGCCAACGGCTTCATCAATGAGATCGATGGGACGCTGCAGAATCTCGACAGCATCCGTACCAAGGGGATCGACCTTACGCTCAACTACCAGTCACCCCGGACATCGGTTGGCAAGTTTGGCCTGTCGGTGAATGCCACCCACCTGCTGAAATATGTGCTTACGGCTTCAAACGGCTTCGTCGTGCTGGACCGCAAGGGCACCGAACGCGGCAGCCCTGACCAGGCATTCCCAAAATGGAAGGGCAATGCCACCATTGACTGGGCGCTGGGCGATTTCTCGGCGGCGTTCACCGGCCGCTACGTCGACAGCGTGACGGAGATCAATCCGAACATCAACTTGCCCAACAAGCTGAACAGCCGTTTTTATAGTGACATTCAGCTTGTCTACAGCCCGTCAAGGTTCGAACATCGATTTGACTTCACGCTTGGCGTCAACAACCTGTTTGATAAGGATCCGCCAGGTTGCTTCTCGTGCAGCGTGAACAACTTTGATCCGACGACCTATGACGTGCCTGGCCAGTTCGGATACGCACGCATCAGCTACAAAATGTAGCGGTATGCACCGTGTCGGGCGGATCCCAGGAACCGCCGGACAGGAGGGGCGGCTGGCGTGGCGCCGGCCGCCCTTTGCCATTCCGGCGCAACCCGGCTTGAACCTTTCTCCAATCGGCCCGATGTAAGCTGCTCATTCTTTCAAGGATTCCTGATCTCCCATGGACCACGCAGATATCGCCAGCCAGCTCGTTCCCATCGTCATCGAACAATCCAACCGGGGCGAGCGCAGCTTCGACATTTATTCGCGGCTGCTGCGCGAGCGCATCATCTTCGTGACCGGGCCGATCGAGGACCATATGGC
>JBKPSK010000154.1:0-4030 GCA_046734995.1 Pseudomonadota bacterium | reverse complement strand
GTCTCGTGGGCTCGGAGATGTGTATAAGAGACAGGGATGGAGGGGTGGAATTGATGGGCCATGGCTTCTCGTCATTGCGAGGAGCGGAGCGACGAAGCAATCCAGAAAGAAGGAATTTCACGCAAAGGCGCGAAGGCACAAAGAGAGAAGCCGTGCCCCCTCCGCCGCCGGAGCGCCTTTGCGTGAAACAAGAAATTCCTGGATTGCGGCGCCGGCACTCCCGGCTCGCAATGACGACTAACCGGCCACCGCAACCTTTTGCTCGGCCTCACCAGCGCCTGGGATCTCCAAGCCGGCGATCATTTCGCGCAGCTCTTGCCGAGCCGTGATGTGGCCGATGCCGACTTCGCCCAGTTCAGCGAGGTCGAGCAGGGTCAGGCCCTTGGGGAACAGCTCGCGGTAGATGACGCGCTCGCCAAGGCCCGGGATGACGCGGAAGCCGACCCGACGGGCCAGCTCGTCGAGGGCGGCGCCGACGCGGCGCAGGTTGTGCGAATCAATGTGCTGCAGGCGGTTGCGCAGCACCACCCAGTCGACGCTCTTGCCGGTGGTCTTGGCGCGCTGGGTGCGGCTGTTCCAGATGAGCTCGGCATAGAAACTGGGCTTGGTGATCTTGTAATTGTCGGGATGGACCTGACCGATCAGATCGAGGTCGACAAAGCTGTCGTTCATCGGCGTGACCAATGTATCGGCCCTGAGAATGGCCGAGCGGGCGACCGGGTCGTCGCGACCGGGCGTGTCGACGACGATAACATCGGCCTGGGCGGAGAGGCGGTCGATGGCCGCCTCGAGTCCTGTCTCGCCATGGTCCTCCAGCACTTCAAAAGCTGGCTGGTGAAGCTCGACCTCCAGCCGGCGGATGGTCGCGGCGCGGTTTTCGAGATAGCGGGTGAGCGTGCGCTGGCGGCTGTCGATGTCGAGCGCGGCGACGCGGTGGCCGGAGGCAGCGAGGGCGACGGCAGCGTGGACCGCGGTCGTCGACTTGCCGGTACCGCCCTTTTCATTGGCGAAGACGACAAAGTGCGGCTGAGCCATTGGTACCTGAACCCCCCAAAACCCTTGATCGGGACCCGCGCCCGCCCCACAAGCGCGGCCCTCGAGACGGTGTATCGGACGGCCCTGCCCCATGCAAATCATTCGTGACCCCGACGGGCTGGCCGCCGCTCTCAAGACCTTGAAAGAAAGCGGTGAATCCTTGGCATTCGTGCCGACCATGGGGGCGCTGCATGGCGGCCACTTGATGCTGGTCGCCGAGGCGAAAAATCATGCGGATCGGGTGGCGGCGAGCATTTTCGTCAATCCGATGCAATTTGGCGCAAGCGAGGATCTCGACCGCTATCCGCGGCAGGAGGAAGCGGACGCGGCGATGCTGGCGGAAGCGGGCTGTGATCTCCTTTGGCTGCCGACCGCCGAACAAATCTATCCGGACGGTTTCTCAACGTCCGTCCACGTCGCCGGGATCAGCGAGCGCTGGGAAGGCGAGGCGCGCCCCGGCCATTTCGACGGCGTGGCGACGGTGGTCGCCAAGCTGCTCATCACCATTGCGCCCGACGTCGCTTTGTTCGGCGAAAAGGACTTCCAGCAGCTGGCCGTCGTTCGCCGAATGGTCGCCGACCTGGGCCTGCCGGTCGAGATCGTCGGTGTGCCGACGGTGCGCGACCCCGGCGGCTTGGCCCTCTCTTCACGCAATGCCTACCTCAGTGACGAGGATCGGCGGCGCGCCATGGCACTGCCGCGCGCCCTGGAAAGAGCGCGGGAGCGGATCACTGCCGGAGAGCCTGTCGGCCGGGCGCTGGCCGAGGCCAAGCAGGCGCTGGTCGACGCCGGTTTCCTGAAGGTCGACTATCTCGCTCTGGTCGATGGGTCGACGCTGAAGCCCTTGGAAATACCGGCCGGCGAGATGCGGCTGATCGCGGCGGCGACGATCGGCGGCACGCGCCTCATCGACAACGTCCGTGTCGTTTCGGACACAGTTCCTGAATCACGGTCACCATCCCGTTAACCATTTCATAGGGGTTGGCTGGTGAATTGCCCCCAACGAAGAACAGGGGACAGTTCACATGGCGATCAGTGAGAAAAGTGCCGATTTCCTGCTGCGCAGCCGGCTCGCCGACGCGGCCCGGGGCAATGTCAGTGCCTTTTACGAGCTTGGCGTGACTTATTCGACCGGGCGCGGTGGAATCGCCGTCGACCTCATCGAAGCGCACAAATGGTTCAACCTGGCGGCGCTGTCGGGCGACACCCGCTCGCAGATGTGCCGCGCCGAGATCAGCGTCGAGATGACCGCGCGGGAGATCGCCGAGGCGCAGCGCCAGGCCCGCGCCTGGCTGGGCGCCACAGGTACACAAAGGTACGCTGCGTAAAGTTTCAATCCTCCCTGTCGCGAAGCGATGGGGAGGTGGCAGCCGGTAGGCTGACGGAGGGGCCCCTCCACCGCCTTCGGCAGTCCCCCTCCCCACGAGGCTCTGCCTCGCGGGGAGGATTTTACTCAGCGCACCAACACCGTCACCGCTCGGCGGTTCTGGGCCCAGGCTTCCTCATTGGAACCGGCGGCGACCGGGCGCTCCTTGCCCCAGCTGGTGACCAGCAGGCGGGTGGTCGGCACGCCTTGCGACACCAGGAAGTCGCGCGCCGCATTCGCCCGGCGCTCACCCAAGGCCATGTTGTACTCGCGCGTTCCGCGCTCGTCGCAATGCCCCTCGATCGAGGCGCGGACATTGGCATTGGCCAGTAACCAGCGCGCCTGCGCGGCGAGTGTCGCTTTGGCGGAGTCATCGAGCAGATATTCGTCGGTGCCGAAATAGACGGTGTCCGATCCTGCCTTGGCGACGAGATCGGCCTGTTGCGCCGGGAGCTCGGTCAGCTCGACGTCGCCGGGAGCGACCGGTTCGCCGCCGGGGCCGACCGGCGCCTGTTCGGTCGGCGTCGTCGGGGGCGGCTGGCGCTTGGCGCAGCCGCCCGCAGCGAGGGCAATGACGGCGGCGCCGAGGATCAGGGTCTTATGCATTTCGGTCTCCTTGGATTTCGTTCGAATTCAGCTCTGGAGCGGCGACCAGCTTGGGTCTGATCCGTCCTGGGGGGTGGGCATGCGGCGGGCAGGACCCCCGTCGATCGGCACGGCGTAGAGCGTCGAGCCGCCCCCGCGCGCCAGGCGGTTGAACATCACGAACTGGCCGTTCGGGGCCCAGCTCGGGCCTTCGTCCTGCCAGCCGTTGCTGAGGATTCGGGCGCCGCCGCCCGACGGGCTCATGACGCCGATGTTGAAGCTGCCGGCAATGCGGGTGAAGGCGATGAGGTCGCCGCGCGGGCTCCACATCGGCGAGGCATAGCGGCCGCCGCCGAAGCTGATCCGCCGCTGGCCCGAGCCGTCGGCGCCCATGACATAGAGCTGCTGGGTGCCCGAGCGGTCACTTTCGAAGACGATGCGGCTGCCGTCCGGCGAGTAGCTGGGCGAAGTATCGACGCCCGGCGCGCTGGTCAGCCGTTGCGGCGTGCCGCCGTCGGCATTGACGACGTAGATGTCGGTGTTGCCGTTATTCGCCCAGGAAAAGACGATCCGGCGTCCGTCGGGCGAGAAGCGCGGAGCGAAGGTGATGGCGCCGCCGGGCACCAGCAGCCGCTCGCGGCCCGAAGCGATGTCGAGGACGAAGACCCGTGGCTTGCGCGCCAGGGTGCCGGTGTAGACCAGCCGGTCGCCGCGCGGAGAGAAGCGCGGCATGGTCACGGTTGCCTTGCCCGCCGTCAGGTAGCGGTGGTTCGACCCGTCCGAATCCATGATGGCGATGCGCTTGAGGCGGTTGGTCTTGGGCCCGGTCTCGGCGACATAGACGACGCGCGTGTCGAGGAAAGCGCCCTGGCCCGATAGGCGCGAATAGACGAGATCGGCGCATTTGTGGGCGGCGCGGCGCCAGTCGGATTGGCCGACCGCGAAGCCTTGGTTCGCGAGCAGGCGGCCGGCGGTCACGTCGTGGAGATAGCAGGCGACAGTGAGGCGGCCGTCGGCGCGCGACTCTGCAAAGCCGGTAACCAG
>JBKPSK010000153.1:0-4408 GCA_046734995.1 Pseudomonadota bacterium | reverse complement strand
GACGACGAGGACCTCGCCGACATGGTCAGCGAGCTGCGCGCCTACGATCCCAAGCCCGGCTGGCGCTTCGCCGGCAAGGAGGACGCCGGCGCCGCCGAGCCGGACGTGCTGGTCAAACGTTCGCGCGGAGGCTGGACCGTCGAGCTCAACAGTGCGACCTTGCCGCGGTTGCTCGTCAATCGGCGCTACCATGCCGAGCTGAAGGCCGGGCCGCAGGACAAGGAATCGAAGGCCTGGCTCAGCGATTGCCTGGCAAGCGCCAGTTGGCTGGTGAAGGCACTCGACCAGCGGGCACGCACAATCATGAAGGTTGCCAGCGAGATCGTCCGCCGGCAGCAGGGCTTCTTCGAGACCGGCGTGGGGGCGATGAAGCCGCTGACCTTGCGGGAAGTGGCCGAAGCGATCGAAATGCATGAATCGACGGTCAGCCGGGTCACCCAGAACAAATATTTGCTCTGCGACCGCGGCATGTTCGAACTCAAATATTTCTTCGGCTCGGGGGTCGGCAGCGGCGACGGCGAGGGGGCCGCCGCCGAAGCGGTCAAATCGGCGATCGGCAAGTTGATCGCCGCCGAGACCCAAATCCTCAGCGACGACGACCTCGTCGACCTGCTCAAGATCCAGGGCTTCGACGTCGCCCGCCGCACCGTCGCCAAATATCGCGAGGCGATGGGTGTCGGCTCGTCAATCCAGCGGCGGCGGACGCGCAAGATCGCCGGCGGCTAAACCGACAGGCAGATCCTCGCCCAGACGGGCAAATGATCCGACGCCCGCCGCGCACAGGCGCTGGCGTGCACGCCGGCCGCCTCGATCGCCAGCCGCTCGTCGACGATGATGCGATCGAGCGGCGCGATCGGCCGGCGGGCGTGGAAGCTGGGGCCGGTCGGCGCGATGCGATAGGCGCCGTTCAGATCCTTGAGGCAGCCGGCGGCCGTCCGCCATTCGTTGGTGTCGCCCATCAGCACGGTCGGCATCTTTTGAGTCCGGCGCTCGATGGCTTCGAGAATTGACCGCATCTGCCGTCGCCGCCACAGGCCGGAGAGATCGAGGTGCAGGCCGATGACCCTGAGCGGCCGGTCCCCGACCAGCAACTCGGCCATGACCGCGCCGCGCGGCTCGAGCATCGGCAGCTCAAGGGCGGCAACATCGAGCACGCCGACATGCGGCTTCACCAGCAGGGCATTGCCGTGCCAGCCCAAATTGCGGGTGTCGATCTTGAGCATGCGCTCGGCATGATGGCCGCCCGGAATCCTCGCCAGCAGCCGGGAATGGCGGACCCCGAAGCTGATCGGCCGGTAGAGGCCGTGAGTGTCAATCAGTTCGTGCGGCACAGCCGCCCCGCGCCCGCCGACTCTTTTGTCGGCTTCCTGCAAAGCGACGACGTCGGCGTCGATTTCCTGAAGCACGTCGAGGATGCGGCGCGGGTTGCGCTTGCGGTCGAGCCCGACCGCCTTGCGCATGTTGTAGCTGGCGACGGTGATGGTCGGGGCGCTCACTGTCCCGCCAACCTTTCCGCTTCGGCCCGGTTCCTCAAACGTCCAGGTTGGCGACGGACAGCGCGTTGTCCTGGATGAACTCGCGGCGCGGCTCGACGACATCACCCATCAGGCGCGTGAAAATCTCGTCGGCGACGTCGGCCTGGGCGACTTCGACCCGCAAGAGCGAGCGGTTGGCCGGGTCAAGCGTCGTCTCCCACAATTGCTCGGCGTTCATTTCACCCAAGCCTTTGTACCGCTGGATGCCAAGGCCCTTGCGGCCGGCGGCAAACACCGCGTCGAGCAATTCGCTCGGCCGGGTGATCGGAACCGCCTTGCCCTTGGTCTCGGCTTCGGCTTCCTCGCCCTCGGCAGTTTCAGCCTCGGGTTCGGGCGCTGCGGACTTCTTGAGCGTCTTCAACGTCGCCGGCCTGGCATAGGCCGCGGCCTGCTCGGCAGCGAGCGTGTGCAGCTTGCGGGCCTCGGCCGAGCCGATGAACGACGGCTCGACCATGTGTGCGTCGGTGACCCCGCGCCACAGCCGCCGCAGGAGGTAGCCACCTTCGGCGGCAACCTCGCCGCTCCACTGCGCTTCGAGATCGCCGGCGCCCAGCCATTGGGCGACCGTGGCGACCGCCTTGGCACGGCCCGCATCATCAAGCTTCGGATTGAGCGCTCCAGACAGCGCCAGCGCCTCAATCATCGCCGGGTCATATTTTTTCGGAGCATAGCGCATCAGGGTGCGCATCCGGCGGGCATGCTGCACCAAAGTGCGCAGATCCTTGCCGCTGCGCGGCTCGGCTCCTTCAAGCACCAGTCCGTCTAGGCCGGCGTCAACGAGATATTCGTCGAGCGCGGCATCGTCCTTCAAATAGACCTCCGATCGGCCGCGGGCGACTTTGTAGAGCGGCGGCTGGGCGATGAACAGATGCCCGGCGTCGATCAATTGCGGCATCTGCCGATAGAAAAAGGTGAGCAACAACGTCCGAATATGGGCGCCGTCGACGTCGGCGTCGGTCATGATGATGATCTTGTGATAGCGCAGCTTTTCAAGGTCGAACTCTTCCGCGCCGATCGACGTCCCGAGCGCCTGGATCAGGGTGCCGATTTCCTTTGATCCGAGCATCCTGTCGAAGCGGGCGCGCTCGACGTTCAGGATTTTTCCCTTGAGTGGGAGGATCGCCTGGTTCTGGCGGTTGCGGCCCTGCTTGGCAGAGCCGCCGGCGCTGTCGCCCTCGACCAGGAACAGCTCGGACAAGGCAGGATCGCGCTCCTGGCAATCGGCGAGCTTGCCGGGCAGCGAAGCGATGCCCATCACTGACTTGCGGCTTGCTTCGCGCGCCTTGCGCGCCGCTTCGCGGGCCGCCGCGGCGTCGATCACTTTCTGGATGATCGTCCGGGCATTCGCGGGATTTTCGTCCAGCCATTCGGCAAGCTTGTCAGCGATCAGACTCTCGAGCGGTTGACGTACTTCCGAGCTGACCAGCTTATCTTTGGTCTGGCTCGAAAACTTGGGATCCGGAAGCTTCACGGAGACAATCGCTGTCAGACCTTCGCGCATGTCCTCACCGGTAAGGCTGACTTTCTCTCGCTTGAGAGCGCCCGATCGCTCTGCATAATTGTTGAGCGTGCGCGTCAGTGCTGCGCGGAATGCGGCAAGGTGCGTGCCGCCGTCGCGCTGCGGGAGGTTATTGGAGAAAGGCAGGACATTTTCGTAATAGCTGTCATTCCATTCCATCGCGACGTCGATGTCGATCTCGTCGCGCTGTCCGTGGATCGCGAGCGGCTCGGGCACCAGCGGAGTCTTGGCGCGGTCGAGGTATTTGACGAATGCGGATGTCCCGCCCTCATAGAACAGTTCGATTTCTTTGGATTCGTCATGGCGGGCATCGACCAGCACCAGGCGTACGCCTGAGTTCAAGAACGCAAGTTCGCGGAAACGATGCTCAAGCTGCTCGAAATCGAAGTCGGTGATTTTGAAGGTTTCGCTCGATGGCATGAAGGTGACGCGGGTGCCGCGCTTTTCGGTCTTGCCGACGACCGTCAAGGGGGCCTCGGCGACGCCGTGGCGGAAGCGCATGAAATGCTCCTCGCCGTCGCGCCAGATGGTGAGATCGAGCCATTCGGAGAGCGCATTGACCACCGACACGCCGACGCCATGCAGACCGCCGGAGACCTTGTAGGCATTGTCGTCACTGGTGTTCTCGAACTTCCCGCCAGCATGCAGCTGGGTCATGATCACCTCGGCCGCAGACACGCCTTCCTCGGCATGGATTCCCGTCGGGATGCCGCGGCCATTATCCTCGACGCTGACCGAGCCGTCGGCGTTGAGAGTGATCAGGATGCGGTCGCAGTGGCCGGCCAGCGCCTCATCGATCGCATTGTCCGAAACCTCGAACACCATGTGGTGCAGGCCCGAGCCGTCGTCGGTGTCGCCGATGTACATGCCGGGGCGCTTGCGCACGGCGTCGAGGCCCTTGAGGACCTTGATGCTGTCGGCGCCATATTCATTCTGGTTGGGATCGGTAGCCATGGGTCTCAGATAGGATCAAAAGTCACAAAAGTCGCGCCCTAACGCACGTGCGCGCGTACGCGCGCGCGAAACGGACGGGAATTACTCGTCTGCCGAAGAATGGCGGCCGGCAATGAGAATACCGTCCGCCGGCGACGGCAGACGGTATCCACCATTGGAAGCGGGCTTAGCCTTGGGCGCGGCTGAAGCGGTTCGGACCGCTGCGGCGACCGTTGAACGGACGTTTCCCGCCGCCGCCCGGCCGGTGAGCCGGATGGCCGTCGGCGCGATGCGGATGGCGCTGGCCGTCGCTGCGCGGCGCAGCATCGCGGCGCTGGCCGTCCTGGCGTTGCCCGCCGTCGTGGCGGCGCTCGCCGTTCGCCTGGGCCGCCGGGCGCGGGCCCGTGGGACGCCCATGGCG
>JBKPSK010000152.1:0-11985 GCA_046734995.1 Pseudomonadota bacterium | reverse complement strand
GTCCGGCGCAGGCCATCACCATCGAGGCGGAGCCGAGGGAGGACGGGTCCCGCCGCACGACGCGCTACGACATCGATATGGTGAAGTGCATTTATTGCGGGCTGTGTCAGGAAGCCTGCCCGGTGGACGCCATCGTCGAGGGGCCGAACCTCGAATTCGCGACCGAAACGCGGGAGGAATTGCTCTACGACAAGGCGAAATTGCTGGCCAACGGTGACCGCTGGGAACAGGCGATTGCCGCCTCCCTTGCCGCCGATGCGGCGTATCGCTAGGCGCGCCGCAATCCCATGATCGCAGTCATCGCCTTCTACCTATTCGCGGCCATGACCATCGCTTCGGCGGTGCTCGTCATCTTCGCCCGCAACCCGGTGCACAGCGTGCTGTGGCTGATCCTCGCCTTTTTCAACGCCGCCGGCTTGATGCTGATGACAGGGGCCGAGTTCATCGCGCTTCTGCTGGTCATCGTCTATGTCGGCGCAGTCGCGGTCTTGTTCCTGTTCGTCGTCATGATGCTCGACATCGACTTCGCGCAGCTCCGCTCAGGCTTCACGAAGAACCTGCCATTCGGTCTGCTGATCGCTATGGTCCTGCTCGCCGAGATCATCGTCGCCGCCAATGCCCGCGGGGCAGGGCCGCTGATCGCCGACAAGCCGCCCGAGGCGGCGCAGCCCAATATCGTCGCATTGGGCGAGGCGCTCTACGGCCGCTTCCTCTTTCCGTTCGAAATCGCCGGCCTGATCCTGCTGGTGGCGATGGTCGGCGCCATCGTCCTCACCCACCGCAGCCGCAAAGACGTGCGCGGCCAGAAGGTCTGGAAGCAGGTCGGCCGCCGGCCCCAGGACGCGGTCAAGCTGGCCAAGCCGGCGAGCGGGCAGGGGGTGAAGCTGTGATCGGGAGGAATCAGCTCCTCCCCCAATGGGGGAGGTGGCAGCCCGCAGGGCTGACGGAGGGGGCCTATTGCCGTCTCCGCATTTCCCCCTCCGCCGCTTCGCGGCACCTCCCCCAATGGGGGTGGAGCAAGTCATGATCGGCCTCAACCATTACCTCACCGTCGCCGCCATCCTGTTCACAATCGGCGTGCTCGGCATCTTTTTGAACCGCCGCAACATCATCCTGATGCTGATGGCGATCGAGCTGATCCTGCTTGCGGTGAACATCAATCTCGTCGCGTTCAGCGCCTTCCTGGGCGATCTGACCGGCCAGGTGTTCGCCATGTTCGTGCTGACCGTCGCCGCCGCCGAGGCCGCCATCGGCCTCGCCATCCTCGTCATCTTCTTCCGCCGCCGCGGCTCAATCGCCGTCGACGACGCCGACAGGATGCGCGGCTGATGGATATCTCGCTCCAGCTCATCGTCTTCCTGCCTTTGATCGCGGCGATCGTCGCCGGGCTTGGCGGGCCGTGGATCGGCAAGACCGCCGCCAAGGTACTGACCACCGGCGCGCTGATGATCGGCGCGGTTTTGTCATGGCCGATCTTCTTCGACTTCTTGAACGGCAACACCCAGCCGATGGCCATCGACGTCGCTGAATGGATCAAGTCCGGCGATATGGATGTGACCTGGGCTCTGCGCGTCGACACGCTGACGGCGGTGATGCTGGTGGTCGTCACGACCGTCTCGTCGCTCGTCCACCTCTACAGCTGGGGATATATGGAAGAGGACCCGGGCCAGCCGCGATTCTTCGCTTATCTGTCGCTGTTCAGCTTCGCCATGCTGATGCTGGTGACCGCCGACAGCCTGGTGCAGATGTTCTTCGGCTGGGAGGGCGTCGGCCTCGCCTCTTATCTGCTGATCGGCTTCTGGTACCATAAGCCCAGCGCCAATGCGGCGGCGCTCAAGGCCTTCGTCGTCAACCGCGTCGGCGATTTCGGCTTCTCGCTCGGCATTTTTGGCACCTTCCTGGTCTTCGGCACCGTCTCGATTCCGGCGATCCTCGCGGCAAGCCCGGGCATGGCCGGCTCGACCATTGGCTTCGCCGGCATGCGGGTCGACACCATGACCTTGCTATGCCTGCTGCTGTTCGTCGGCGCGATGGGCAAGTCGGCGCAGCTCGGTCTCCACACCTGGCTTCCCGACGCGATGGAGGGCCCGACGCCGGTCAGCGCTTTGATCCACGCCGCGACCATGGTCACCGCGGGCGTCTTCATGGTCTGCCGTCTGTCGCCGATGTTCGAAGTCTCGCCGACGGCGCTCAGCGTCGTGACTTACGTTGGCGCGGCGACTGCCATCTTCGCCGCCACCGTCGGCACGGTGCAGAACGACATCAAGCGCGTCATCGCCTATTCGACCTGTTCGCAGCTCGGGTACATGTTCTTCGCCGCCGGCGTCGGCGCTTACGGCGCGGCGATGTTCCATTTGTTCACGCATGCCTTTTTCAAGGCCCTGCTGTTCCTCGGCGCGGGTAGCGTCATCCACGCCATGCATCATGAGCAGGACATGCGCTTCTACGGCGCGCTCCGGAAAGAGATCCCGCTGACCTTCTGGGCGATGGTTGCCGGAACTCTGGCGATCACTGGCGTCGGCGTCGTCGGCATCGGCTTTGCCGGCTTCTGGTCGAAGGACGCCATCCTCGAAGCGTCATTTGCCAGCGGGACCGTGCACGGCAATATCGCCTTCTGGATCGGCGCCTTCGCGGCGTTGCTGACCAGCTTTTACAGCTGGCGGCTCATTTTTCTGACCTTCTTCGGAAAAGCCCGCTGGGCAGGCAGCGAGCATGTCCAGCACGCCGTCCACCACGTGCACGAGGATGCGGGCGAAATAGCATCCGACCACGACAGCGCCCACGACCATGCGGTCAAGGTCAAGGAAGGCACCGCTGGCTATCACCCGCATGAAAGTCCCTGGACCATCCTAGTGCCCTTGGCTTTGCTGTCACTGGGAGCGATCTTCTCCGGCCAGCTGTTCCACGGCCATTTCGTCGGCGCGGAGCAGGGGCCTGGCTTCTGGCGCGGCAGCGTCGCCTTCAGCGAGCATCTCGCCCACGCCATGCATGAGGTGCCCGTCTGGGTGAGATGGACGCCGTTCGCGGTGATGCTGATCGGTCTCGCCATCGCCTACCGCAATTACATCCAGAAGCCCGGCGCGCCGGCGGCCTTTGTCGCCATATTCCCGAGCGTGCACCGCTTCCTGATGCACAAATGGTATTTCGACGAGCTCTATGATCTCCTCTTCGTCCGCCCGGCTCTGTGGCTCGGCAACCTCCTGTGGAAGAAGGGCGACGAGGGGACGATTGACCGCTTCGGCCCGCATGGCGCGGCTTATGCGGTCGGCGTCGGCAACAAGCTTACCGCGCGGCTGCAGTCCGGATATGTATATAGCTACGCCCTCGTCATGCTCCTCGGCCTGATCGCCGCCACCACCTGGGTCTTCTGGTGGGTGCGTTAATGGGCCTGCCGATCCTGACCGTACTGATTGCATTGCCTTTGCTCGCCGGTGGCTTGTGCCTGTTCGTCGGCGCCAATGCGGCCCGCTGGATCGCGCTTGTCGCAACGCTTGTCGATCTCGTTCTCGGTATCTGGCTGTGGACGGCCTACGACCCCAACGGCGCGCAGTGGCAGTTTACCGAGCTGGTCCGCTTCGGCGGCGGCATCACACCCGCCTGGGCGCTCGGCATCGACGGCATCGCTTTGATGCTGATCATGCTGACGCTGTTCCTGATGCCGATTTGCATCGGCGCCAGCTGGGTGGCGATCGACAAGCGCGTGCCCGAATATATGGCCGCCTTCCTGCTGATGCAGGCGCTGATGATCGGCGTCTTCTGCGCGCAGGACCTCTGGCTGTTCTACATCTTCTTCGAAGGCGGCCTCATCCCGATGTATCTGATCATCGGCATCTGGGGCGGCGGCGAGCGCATCAAGGCCAGCTACAAGTTCTTCCTCTACACGCTGCTCGGTTCGGTGCTGATGCTGATCGCCATGGTCTATATGGTGATCGAGGCGAAGACCGCGTCGATTCCGGCCCTGATGGCCCACGACTTCCCGTTCGAAGCGCAAAGATGGCTATGGCTCGCCTTCTTCGCCAGCTTCGCGGTCAAGATGCCGATGTGGCCGGTCCATACCTGGTTACCCGACGCCCACGTCCAGGCGCCGACCGCCGGATCGGTGATCCTGGCCGGCGTGTTGCTGAAGATGGGCGGCTACGGCTTCATCCGCTTCTCGCTGCCGATGTTTCCGGAGGCGTCCAATTATTTCATCCCGCTGATCTTCATTCTGAGCGGCATCGCCGTCGTCTACACCTCGCTCGTCGCTTTGGCGCAACGCGACATGAAGAAGCTCATCGCTTATTCCTCGGTCGCGCATATGGGCTTCGTCACCTTCGGCCTGTTCGCCTTTAATCGGCAGGGCATCGACGGCGCGATGATGGTGATGCTGAGCCACGGCCTGGTGTCGGGAGCGCTCTTCCTCTGCGTTGGCGTCATCTACGACCGCCTGCACACCCGCGAGATCAGCCGCTACGGCGGCCTTTCCGACAACATGCCGGGCTATGCCTTGCTGTTCATGGTCTTCACCATGGCCAGCGTCGGCCTGCCGGGCACCAGCGGCTTCGTCGGCGAGTTCCTCAGCATGGTCGGCACCTACAAGGTCTCGACCTGGGCAGCGATCGCGGCGACCACCGGCATCATTCTCGGCGCGGCCTATATGCTCTACCTCTACTGGCGCATATGCTTCGGCAAGCTGGTCCATGCCGATGCGGCGGCCATGCCCGACCTGAGCGTACGCGAATGGTGGTTGCTGGCCCCCATCGCCGCCGCTGTCTTCTGGATGGGCGTCTATCCCGAGAGCTTCCTCCGGCCGATGCGCGCTGACATTGGCCGGCTGCTCGAGCGGGTCGAGCGCGCCGCCCCGCCGGGCGATGCACATCTGACCCCGGGCAGGCCAATTGCGAAGGCGGCGCACCAATGAACCAGCAGCTGCTCGCTATCCTGCCGGAGCTGATCCTCACACTCGGCGCCACCGTCCTGATGATGGTCGCGGCGTTCGGCGGCCGCCGCGCCGCGGGCCTCATCAGCTGGCTGGCCGTGCTGACCCTCGTTGGCGCCTGCTTCGCCCTTCTCGGCTCCCCGCAGAACGCAGGGCCCCTGTTCGGCGGCCTGATTGTCGCCGACGGCTTCGGCGCCTTTGGCAAATTGGTCTCCTTCCTGTCCGCTGCGGTGGCTATCATTGCCGCCCACGGCTGGTTCGAGCGCGATTTCGAGCATGGCGCCGAATATCCGGTGCTGATCTTATTCGCTTCGATCGGCATGGCGGTGATGGTTTCGGCTACGAGCTTGATTACGCTCTATGTCGGCCTCGAACTGTCGAGCCTGGCGAGCTACGTCCTCGCTTCCTACCGCCGCACCGACGAGCGCTCGGCCGAAGCGGGACTCAAATATTTCGTCTTGGGCGCCCTTGCTTCGGGCATCCTGCTTTACGGCATTTCCCTGCTCTATGGCTTCACCGGCACCACCGGCTTTTCCGGCGTCGCCGCCGCCTTCGCGCGCGACCCCACACCATCGATCGGCCTGCTGTTCGGCCTCGTCTTCACCCTCGCCGGTTTGGCCTTCAAGATCAGCGCCGTGCCGTTCCACATGTGGACGCCCGACGTCTACGAAGGCGCGCCGACACCGGTGACGGCCTTCTTCGCATCGGCTCCGAAGGTCGCGGCGGTGCTGCTCGCCACCCGCGTCTGCCTCGACGCGCTCGACCCCGCTATCCTTGCCTGGCGTCAGATCGTCATGTTCGCGGCCTTGGCCTCGATCTTCCTCGGCGCCGTCGCGGCCTATGGCCAGACCAATATCAAAAGGCTGCTGGCCTATTCGTCGATCAACAACGTCGGCTTCGCCTTGATCGGCCTTGCCGCCGGCGGGCCCCGGGGCGCGTCGTCGGTCCTTTTCTACATGGCCGTGTATGTCGTCATGACCCTGGGCGCCTTCCTCTGTGTCCTGCGTATGCGCGATGCCAAGGGCGAGCCGGTGGAGAGCCTCGAAACCCTCTCCGGCCTGTCACAGAGCCGGCCGGGTCTCGCCGCGGCCATCGCCATCTTCATGTTCAGCCTGGCCGGCATTCCGCCATTGTTCGGCTTCTGGCCGAAGTTGCTGGTCTTCTGGGCGGCAGTCGACGCCCATCTCGTGCCGCTGGCGGTCGCCGGCATCCTCGGCACGGTGATCGGCGCTTACTATTACCTCAAGATCGTCAAGATCATGTATATGGATGCGCCCGGCGCCCCTTACTCGCGGGTTCGCGCCCCCGTCGAGACCGCCCTCATCTTTCTGTCCGCTCTGGTCATCAGTCCGTTCGGCTACCTCATCATCGGGCCGCTCGGGACCCTGACCGACCGGGCGGCCGGAAGCTTGTTCTGAGCCGCATCCGAATCGTCGAACGCACCGGCTCGACCAATGCGGATTTGCTCGCCGACGGTGCGGCGGCCGAGGACGAATGGCTTGTTGCACTGGCCCAGGACGCCGGCCGCGGACGGCAGGGGCGGGCATGGCAATCGCTGGAGGGCAATTTCTTCGGATCGACCTTGGTCCTCCTGCATCCGCAGGACCCGCCCGCACCCTCTTTGGCGCTCGCCGCCGGCCTGGCTTTGATTGAGGCAGTGGACATCGCCGTTCCTGGCCGCCGCACGATGCTGAAATGGCCGAACGATGCGATGCTCGACGGCGCCAAGCTCGGCGGCATCCTGCTCGAGCGCTCGGGTGACCGGGTCGTTGTCGGCTTCGGGGTCAACCTTTCGGTGGCTCCGGCGATCGAGGGCCGATCGACTGCGCATCTCGGCGGAATAATCGGTCCCAAGGCTTTCGCCCCGCTGCTCGCCGCTAGTTTCGCGCGTCTGCTCGACGCCTGGCGGTCATCCACGCCCGAGGCTTTTGCCCGTGCCTGGCTGGCCCGCGCGCACCCTTTGGGCACGGTTTTGACGGTCCACACCGGCAAGGATGAGACAATTTCGGGTGTTTTTGCCGGCATCGAACATGACGGCGCGCTGCGGCTCGATGTCGGCGGCGACCTGCAAATCGTCCGCGCCGGCGACGTCCAGCTGGATTAGCCTCGAGTCGGCGTCTCGCCGCCGCTTATTACAGTTGATAATGCGCTGCCTCGTTTCGCGACCGAGTCGAGGCGTTGCGCGGTGTCTGTTCTTTCCGCTCGTCGGCCCCCTCACGAGACCGCAGCGCCGGTCCTGACGGCCGGACCCCCACGCGGAGCAAGAGGCATGCCTTTCATCACCACCCGAGACGGCACCGAAATCTTTTACAAGGACTGGGGCCCGAAAGACGCGCAACCGATTGTCTTCCATCATGGCTGGCCACTCAGCGCCGACGATTGGGACAACCAGCTCATGTTCTTCCTCGGCGAAGGCTTTCGGGTTATCGCCCACGATCGCCGCGGTCATGGCCGTTCCACGCAAACCGACGGCGGCAACGATATGGACACCTATGCGGCCGACGTCGACGCGCTGGTGACCGAGCTCGGCCTCACGAACGCGATCCATATCGGTCACTCGACCGGCGGCGGCGAAGTCGCGCATTATGTCGCGCGGCATGGCAAGGGCCGCGTCGCCAAAGCGGTGCTGATCGACGCCGTGCCGCCGGTGATGGTCAAGAAGGACTCGAACCCTGGGGGGACGCCGATCGAGGTTTTCGACGGCTTCCGCGCCGCGCTCGCGAATAACCGCGCCCAGTTCTATCTCGATATCCCCTCGGGTCCGTTCTACGGCTTCAATCGGCCCGGGGCGAAGGTCAGCCAGGGCCTCATCGACAATTGGTGGCGCCAGAGCATGATGGGCAGCGTCAAGGCCGGCTATGAGTGCATAAAGGCCTTTTCGGAAACCGATTTCACCGAGGATTTGAAAGCGATCGACGTACCGGTGTTGGTGATCCACAGCGAGGATGACCAGATCGTGCCTTATGCGGATTCGGCACCCTTGACGGTCAAGCTGCTCAAGAGTGGGAGGCTGATCACCTACAAGGACCTGCCGCATGGCTGCCCGTCGACTCATCCGGAGACCGTGAACCCGGACATTCTAGCCTTCATTCGTGAGGATGCGGAGGCCGAGCCGAAGATCGACGTCCGGATCGTCGACGCGCCTGTAACTGCCTAACGCATATCGGGAAGGCCGGGTTATGCTCGGCCTTCCCCTTGGTTTTTGAAGGTTTCCGATGAGCGAACCCAGTCCTCCGTCCGTTCTCGATACGCGCCGCGACCAGATGTTTCCGACACTGCAAGCGGACGAAATTGACCGCTTGTGCCGATTCGGTGAGCCGCGATCCTACGTGGCCGGAGAGACGGTCGTTCGGGTCGGCGAGGTCGGCCCCCGCCTCGCCCTGGTTCTGGAGGGCGATAACGAGGTCACGCAGCGCGACGAGCCCGGGCGCACGCGCCAGATCGCTCCCCACAAGCGTGGCAATTTCATGGGTGAGCTCGCTCAGCTGTCGGGTCGCCCCTATTTGGTCGATGAGATCGCCGTTACCGACACGCAAATCATGGCCATCTCGCCCGAGAAACTCCGTGCTCTTTTGATCGCAGAGGCCTCCCTTGGTGAGCGGATCATGCGGGCGCTGATCCTGCGCCGGGTCGGACTGATCGAATCCGGGGCGGGGCCCGTGGTCATCGGCTCGGAAGGCGACGCAGACGTTCTTCGCCTGACCAACTTCCTCCGCCGCAACGGCCAACCGCACCAGCGTCTCGACCCTGAAACAGACAGTTGCGGCCGAACCCTTGTCCAACGGTTTTCGGTCGCAACCGAGGAGCTGCCTATTGTCCTCTGCCCGGGAGGGCAAATTCTGCGCAACCCCAGCGAGGGGCAGCTGGCCCGTTGCGTCGGGATGGTCGGCCCAATCGACGAGGACAGGCTCTTCGACGTCGTCATTATTGGCTCCGGGCCGGCCGGTTTGGCGACCGCCGTTTACGCAGGATCGGAGGGCTTGTCGGTGCTCATGCTTGATTGCCGTTCTTTCGGAGGCCAGGCGGGCGCTTCGGCCAGGATTGAGAACTATCTTGGCTTCCCGACAGGCATCTCCGGCATCGCGTTGATGGCGCGAGCCTTCAATCAGGCGCAAAAGTTTGGGGTCGAAGTCGCCATTCCGGATGAGGCAGTCAAGCTCGAGTGCGGTAACGACCCCTGTCGCGTTGACCTCGCCACGGGAGAGCGCATCCAGGCGCGGACGGTCGTTATCGCGACTGGTGCCCGGTACCGAAGGCTGGACGTTGACCGGCTGGAAGAATTCGAAGGCGCGTCCGTCCACTATTGGGCCTCGCCGCTTGAGGCCGACCTTTGCCGAAGCGAGGATGTCGCGCTCGTCGGCGGCGGTAATTCGGCGGGGCAGGCCACGGTCTTCCTTGCCGAACATGCCGCCAACGTGACCTTGGTCGCCCGCCGGCCCCTTCGCGAGACCATGTCGCAATATCTCATTGAGCGCATCGAAAGCCTGCCGAACGTGAAGGTCATTGCCGGCGCGGAAGTCGCCGCGCTCGAGGGCAGTGATGGCGCGCTCGACTCCATCTCATTGCGCGACCGGGCAACAGGCGCTGAGACGAAACACCAGGTCCGTCACCTGTTCTCGTTCATCGGCGCCGAACCGAACACGGATTGGCTCGCCGTCTCAGGCCTTCAGCGCGACGCCCGTGGCTTCCTGCTGGCCGGCGAAGCGGCGGGCGACAGGCGCCTGCCGCTCGAGACCAGCCGCGAAGGCGTCTTCGCCGTCGGTGACGTGCGCGCTGGCTCGGTCAAGAGGGTCTCCTCCGCGGTCGGAGATGGGGCCCAAGTTGTGGCCGCGATCCACGCCTATCTGGCGAAGGCGGATGAAGCCGCACTGGCGCAACAGCCGGCGGTCGCGGCCGTCACTGCCTGACACTTCCCGCCGTGCGACTTCTCCCTTAAGGGCGGCCCATGCTTCTCGCCATCGACGCCGGCAACACCAATGTCGTCTTCGCGCTCGTCGATGACGGCCAGATACGCGCGCGCTGGCGGATTGCTACCGATCCGCGCCGCACGGCCGACGAATATGCGGTCTGGCTCAACCAGCTGCTGGAGCTGGAAGGCCTTAGCCGCGATGCGGTGACCGCCGTTATCGTTGGCACGGTCGTCCCCCGCGCGCTGCACAATTTGGAAGTGCTTTCGACCAAATACTTCAAGGTCGAGCCCTTGGTCGCCGGAGAGGGCAAGGCCGAATGGCCGATCGCCCTCGACGTCGAAGAGCCGAAGAGCGTTGGCGCCGATCGGGCGTTGAACGCCATTGCCGGCCACGCTCGGCACGAGGGCGACCTCATCATCATCGACTTCGGCACGGCGACCACCTTCGACGTCGTCGACTTCACCGGCGCCTACAAGGGCGGCATCATCGCGCCGGGCATCAACCTGTCGCTGGATGCCTTGGTCGCGGCGGCCGCCAAGTTGCCGCGCATCGCCATCGAGGCGCCCGAGGACATCAGCGTCGTTGGCCGCACCACCGAAAGCCAGATGCTGGCCGGCATTTACTGGGGTTATGTCGCCATGATCGAAGGGCTGGTCGCTCGGCTGAAGGCTGAGATCGGCCGGCCGGTCAAGGTCATCGCCACCGGCGGGCTCGCACCCTTGTTCGAGCGCCACGGCAAATTGTTCGAAGCCGTGGAACCCGATCTCACGATCCAGGGGTTGAGCCTGCTGTATCGACAGGTGCGGGCCGGCTGACTGGAATGACCCCAGGCGACGAACTTCTCTTCCTGGCGCTGGGCGGCTCGGGCGAAATCGGGATGAACGTCAACCTCTATGGTTGCCGCGGCAAATGGCTGATGGCGGACTTGGGGCTGACCTTCGCTGACCCCGATTATCCGGGCATCGACCTCATTCTGCCTGACCTCGAGTTTATCGAGGAGCGGCGCGGCGACCTCGTCGGCATTGTCCTGACACACGGTCACGAGGACCATATCGGCGCCATCCCCTATCTTGCCGCGGATTTGAAGGTGCCGCTCTACGCAACGCCGTTCACCGCCGGCCTGATCGCGGGCAAGTTGGAAGAGGAGGGCCTGACCGGCCAGGTCGAGCTCAACATTGTCGAGCGTGACGGTTGGATCGACCTCGACCCGTTCCGTGTTGAGTTCGTCGCGCTGGCCCACTCGATTCCGGAAGGCAACGGTCTCCTCATCGAAACTCCGCACGGGCGCATCTTTCACACCGGCGACTGGAAGATCGACGAGACACCGGTGCTCGGCGAGCCGTCGAGCGTCGAGACTTTGACCCGGATGGGCGACGAGGGCGTGCTGGCCCTGGTATGCGATTCCACCAACGTCTTCCAGGACGCGCCATCGGGGTCCGAGGCGGGCGTCCACGACGGGCTGCTCGGCGCCGTCCAGGCCGCGCGCGGCCGGGTGTGCATCACTACCTTTGCCTCCAACGCGGCGCGGCTCGAGACCATCGGCCGGGTCGCCAATGAGACCGGCCGTCGGGTTTGCGTCGCCGGTCGATCATTGGAGCGGATTCTGCGGGTCGCCCGCGCCACCGGTTATCTGAGCGAATTTCCCGAGCCGATCCGTTTCGACGAGGCGATGCGACTGCCGCGCGAGGAGGTGCTGATCATCGCTACCGGAGGGCAGGGCGAGGCACGCGCTGCGCTCGGCCGGATCGCCTTCGGCCAGCACGAACTGAAGCTCAGCTTGGGCGATACCGTCATCTTCTCGTCGAAGATCATTCCCGGCAACGAGATGGCGATCGGCCGGATCATGAACGAGCTGAGCGATTCCGGGGTCATCGTCGTCACCGACCGGCAGGTACATATCCATGTTTCCGGGCATCCGGGCCGGCCTGAGCTGGCGGAAATGTACGGCTGGATCCGGCCGCAGATCGTCGTGCCGGTCCACGGCGAGGCGCGGCACATGGCCGAGCAGGCCCGCTTCGCGCTGACGCAGGGCGTCGCTTCCTCGATCTATCAGAAAAACGGCGACGTCATTCGCTTGGCCCCGGACGGGCCTGAGAAGATCAGCGAAGTCCGCACCGGCCGGCTGGTGCTGGACGGTGACGTCATCTTGCCAGCCGA
>JBKPSK010000151.1:0-8108 GCA_046734995.1 Pseudomonadota bacterium | reverse complement strand
GCGGCTACGGACTCTATCGCGCACTGAGCTAACGCGACCGCTACAGTCCGCGCTGGGTCGAAAGGGGCCATTGCGGACCAATGGATTTAATCGTCGGGGTCGATTATAGCGCCTGATCTAATCGGATCAGCCAATGACCGTGCACCTGCCCACGCTCAAGCAATTGCAATATCTCGTTGCGCTTCGCCAGCACGGCCATTTCGGCCGGGCGGCCGAATCCTGCTTCGTCACCCAATCGACCCTGTCTGCCGGCCTCAGAGAGCTGGAAACCCTGCTCGGCATCACTCTCGTCGAGCGCACCCGCCGGGTCGTCCGCTTCACGCCCCTTGGTCTACGGATCGCCGATAAGGCGCAACGCGTCCTGCGCGAGAGCGAGGAGCTGGCCGACCTCGCCCGCGCCGAGGGCCAACCACTGACCGGCGAGCTGCGCATGGGAGTCATCCCCACCATCGCCCCGTTCCTGCTGCCGGCGATGCTGCCGCGCCTCCGGCACGAATGGCCGAGCCTCAAATTGTTCCTGCGCGAGGAAACCAGCCAGGCGGCCTGCGACGCCCTGCACCGCGGACAATTGGACTGCGTGCTGCTCGCCATGCCCTACGCCTGCGGCGAGGTCGACATCGCCGTGTTGTTCGACGACCCCTTGTTCGTCGCCTTCCCGCGCGGCGAGGCGCCGGGGGAGGGCGCGGTCGAGCCCGGCGCGATCGATGAGACCCGGCTATTGCTGCTCGAGGACGGCCATTGCCTCAAGGACCATGCCTTGTCGGCCTGCAACCGGCCGGAGCTGCGTGCCGAGGCGACGATGATGGGAACCTCGCTCCACACTCTGGTGCAGATGGTCGACAACGGCCTCGGCCAGACCTTCGTCCCGGCGATGGCGATCGAGTCGGGGATTCTCGAGGGGACGGCGATCGTCGCCCGGCCCCTGCGCTCGCGCTACAATTACCGGCGCATCGCGCTGGCATGGCGCAAGTCGAGCCCGCGCGAAGAAGAGTTCGAATTGCTCGCCGGGACGCTGCGCGAGATCGCACGGGAGGTGATTCCCGTACTTGCAGCCTGACAGGCGCGTTCGGCCGCAGCCGGGAGGGGGACTGCGGCCGAACTTCGAACTGGCTGCGACGGGCCGGGGGTGGGGAGGGGATGCCCGTCGCAGCGGTCGACGCGATTATTTGGCCATCGCCGGGTCGGCGATGCCGATCGGCTCGACGCTCTGCCGGTTCTGCGGCACGTCGAAGCGATCCGCATTCATCACCTTGGTCCAGGCGTGCACGAAGTCGCGGACGAATTTTTCCTCGTTGCCTTTCTCGGCATAGACCTCGGCGGTCGCGCGCAGCTGGCTGTTCGACCCGAAGATGAGGTCGGTCCGCGTCGCGCGCCATTTCTCCTGCCGGCCGCCGCGGTCGTAGCCGATGAATTCCTCGTCTCCACTTTCGTCGACCACCTCCCAGAAGGTGTCGTTGTCGAGCAGGTGGACGAAGAAGTCGTTGGTGAGCTGGCCCTTGCGGTTGGTGAACACGCCCTCCGGCCGATCCTGGTAGTTGGCTCCAAGCACGCGCAGCCCGCCCAGCAGCACCGTCATCTCCGGCGCCGACAGCCCGAGCAAGGAGGCACGGTCGAGCAGCAGTTCCTCGGTCCTGACCGAATGCTTGGTCTTGAGGTAGTTGCGGAAGCCGTCGGCTGCCGGCTCCATTACGTTGAAGCTCTCGACGTCCGTCCAGTCCTGGGTCGCGTCGCCCCGCCCGCCGGTGAACGGAACCTCTATATTGAAGCCCGCGTCCTTCGCCGCCTTCTCGACCGCCGCGGTGCCGGCGAGGACAATCGCATCGGCCATGGACAGGCCGCCGCGCAGCTCGTCGATCTTGGCGAGAATCCGGCCCAGCTCCTCCGGCTCGTTGACCGCCCAGTTGCGCTGCGGCTCCAGCCGGATGCGCGCCCCGTTGGCGCCGCCGCGATGATCGGACCGGCGGTACGTCGAAGCTGACGCCCAGGCGGCCTTGACCAGCTGGCCGATGCTGAAGCCCGCGTCGAGGATCTTCGACCTGAAGCCCGCGACATCACCGCCGGACGGTTCCGATCCGGCGGGAACGGGGTCCTGCCAGATGAGATCCTCCTTGGGCACTTCCGGCCCGAGGTAACGGACCTTCGGGCCCATGTCGCGGTGGGTCAGCTTGAACCAGGCGCGGGCGAAGGCGTCCTTGAACGCTTCATGGTCGCGGCGGAACTTCTCCGAAATCGCGCGGAATTCGGGGTCCATCTTCAGCGCCATGTCGGCGGTCGTCATCATTGTCGGCACACGCTTCGACGGGTTGTGCGCTGCCGGCGCCATATCTTCTTCGCGCTGGTTGATCGGCTGCCACTGCTGGGCGCCGGCCGGGCTCTTCACCAGCTCATATTCATAGTCGAGCAGCAGGCGGAAATAATTCTCCGACCATTGCGTCGGTGTGTTCACCCAGGCGCCCTCGATGCCGCTGGTGATGGTATGCTCGCCGAAACCGCTTTCGTGCGCACTGGCCCAGCCCAGCCCCTGCAGCGTGATGTCGGCGCCCTCCGGCGCCGCATCGACCAGGCTGGGGTCGCCGGCGCCATGGGCCTTGCCGAAAGTATGACCGCCGGCGGTTAGCGCGACCGTCTCCTCATGATTCATCGCCATTCGCTCGAATGTGATCTTGATGTCACGCGCCGACTGCAACGGGTCGGGATTACCGCCCGGGCCTTCCGGATTGACGTAGATCAGACCCATCTGGATAGCGGCGAGCGGATGCTCGAGCTCCATCTCGCGGTCGGGCTGAATGCGCGTCTCGGCGCCGTCGCTGACCCACTTTTCCTCGGCGCCCCAATAGATGTCGCGCTCCGGCTCGAACACGTCGGGGCGCCCGCCGCCGAAGCCGAAGATCGGGCCGCCCATGTCTTCGATCGCGACATTTCCGGCCAGGATGAACAAATCGGCCCAGCTGATGTTCTGGCCGTACTTGCGCTTGATCGGCCACAGCAGGCGGCGCGCCTTGTCGAGGTTGCCATTGTCCGGCCAGCTGTTGAGCGGGGCGAAGCGTTGCTGGCCGCTGTTGGCGCCGCCGCGTCCGTCGGCGGTGCGATAGGTGCCCGCCGCATGCCAGGCCATGCGGATCATCAACGGGCCATAGTGGCCGTAATCCGCCGGCCACCATGGCTGGCTGACGGTCATCATCGCCTTGAGGTCAGCCTTGAGCGCCTGGTAGTCGAGCTTCTTGAACGCTTCGGCGTAACTGAAATCCTCGCCCATCGGGTCGGGCGACACGCCCCCCTGGTGGAGGATGTCGAGCGGCAAGGACTCCGGCCACCAGTCACGGTTCTGGCGGCCGAGCAGCGAGCGTACGGTGCTCGGCCGGTCCGCTGGACAACCCATGCCTTCGCCGGTTTTTGCGTCCATTGTCTTGCCTCCACTTTTGGTTGCTCGAACCTGCCCTAAGCTCGGCGGAGAAGCGACGGAAACGATTAAACTTGCTCAGTGACAATCGAAGAATCGATTAATCCATATGCCTCAGGCCGATCCGCAAATAATCCCAGCCGGTGACCAAGGTCAGCGCGGCCGCGGCCCACAGGCAACCGATTCCGACCAGGTGGATCCAATATTGCGCCGGGAATGCGCCGCCGAAAATCAGCGCGCCGAGCGCGACCAGCTGGAAGGTCGTCTTCCATTTGGCGAGCGCGCTCACCGGCACGAGCACCTTCAGCTCGGCAAGGAACTCGCGAAGGCCGGAAACCATGATTTCGCGCAGCAGGATGATCAGCGCCGGAATCACGCTCCAGTCCTGGATGATGGGTGCGTCGCCGTCGGCTTTGCGGCTGGCCATCAGCATCACGAGGACAGCGGCGACCATGATCTTGTCGGCGATCGGGTCGAGGAACTGGCCAAGCCGGGAGATGCGGCCCTGGGCGCGGGCGAGGTAGCCGTCGAAATAATCGGTGATGCCGACCAGGCAGTAGAGGATGAAGGTGATCAGATAATCATAGGGCGCCGGCTTCCACAGCAGGAAGACGAGGATCGGCACCGCCAGGATGCGCGAGAGCGTCAACAGGTTCGGCAGCGTCAGCATCTTGGTCCAGTTATAGGGTTTGGCGGCTCGCGCAAAGCTGGCTATCCCTGAGCGCCCGTCCGCGAGAGTGCCGCAGCCTTGATGCAGAACGTCACCCACCTGCTTCGCTCGCGGCGGTTCGCGCCGCTGTTCACGACGCAGTTCCTGGGGGCCTTCAACGACAGCCTGTTCAAGCAGGGTGTGGTGCTGTTCGTCACCTACCAGCTCTACTCGGACGCGGCGCGCGAGGCGCAGTTCAGCGCCATCGCGCAAGCGCTCTTCATCCTGCCTTTTTTCCTCTTCTCGGCCCTGGCCGGCCAGCTGGCGGACGACCATGACAAGGCGCGCCTCATCCGCATCATCAAGACGCTGGAAATCCTGATCATGATCGTCGGCGGCGCCGGCCTGCTGCTCGCCAATATCCCGCTGATGCTGACGGCGGTGCTCGCCATGGGTGTCCACTCGACCTTCTTCGGGCCCATCAAATACGCCATCCTTCCCCAGCATCTGAACATCGACGAGGTCCTGGGCGGCACCGGCCTGGTCGAGGCGGGAACCTATATCGCCATCCTCGTCGGTACGATCGCCGCCGGCGTTCTCGCCGACAACCCCGAGCTGGCGGTCGCCGCCACCATTGGCATCGCCGTCCTCGGCCTGATCTCCGGCAGCCAGGTTCCACCTGCGCCGCCGGCGGCCGAACGGGTCAAGCCCGACTGGCACATCGTCCGCGCCTCGATCCGCCTGGTCAGCGAGACGATGCACATCCCCCGCCTGTTCCTGGCGATCCTCGCGATCAGCTTCTTCTGGACGATCGGCGCGGTGCTGATCATCATCTTCCCGCCGCTGGTGAAGAACGTGCTGGGCGCCGACGAGCAGGTGGCCAGCCTGTTCATCGCCATCTTCTCGATCGGCATCGCCATCGGTTCTGTGCTGATCAATCGGCTCTTGAAGAGCGAGGTCTCGGCCCGCTTCGCGCCGGTATCGGTAATCGTCATGGCGCTGTTCATCCTGCTGCTCTATTTGGTCGCCCTGAATTGGGGTGAGACGGGCCCTGAGCTGACAACTCTGGGCAACTTCATCTTCCACCCGAGCTCGGGCTTCATGATCGCGGCGCTGCTCGGCGTCGCTATCTTCGGCGGCATGTTTGTTGTGCCGCTCTATGCCTTCCTGACGACCACCGTCGACAAGTCGCTGACGGCGCGGACGGTGGCGGCCAACAATATCGTCAACTCGGGGGCGATGGTGATCGGCGCGCTCGGCGCCTACGTTCTGAGCATCCTTGGCGTGGGTCCGGTCGGGCAGCTGCTGATGGTTGCTGCCATGTGCCTGGTCGCAGCCTGGCTAGGCTGGAAACTGCATCTCGCCTGTGATTGAGCAGGAGCGCCCGAGCGCAAGGGAGACTTTGCAAAGCACAGGCGAACTTGCGTGAAGAGAGCGCGAATGCCGGCCAGCGGGCGCAGCCCGACTGACGTCACGAATTTACTTCGTAACGGCCTCTAGTTCACGCCAGGTACGCGAAAACGAAGGCGAAGCCCGCGAGATACGTCAGCGCGAACAGCCTCAAATCGTCGCTGATCGCAGCAGGGGCCGGCGCTGCAATGGTTTCGCCCACGAATGGACGGCGGCGGCCGAAGGAGCGCGGGTCGAAATGCGAGCGCTGCGGTGTCATGGAAAAAGTTAATGACGCGTTTACCATTCGCCTTCAACGGCGATTATTGCGCAGTCGTTCCCCGACTGTCCCGCAGGGGGACAGGACGCATCTTCGGGTTGATTGTCCCTTTAGCGGGTCGCAGCGCGCTTAGAGTCAGGCAGGGCGTCGCGGCGGCTCAGCAATTCTGCCGCCCGGGAAGCCGTCATCGGCTTGCCGAAATACCATCCCTGGCCATATTTGCAGCCGAAGCCGAGTACTGCTGCGTAGGTGGCAGAATCCTCGATCCCTTCGACGGTCACCGGCACATCGAGCGCCTTGGCGAGCGAGGTCACTGCCCGGACGATGGCCGCGCTCTGAGAATCGCGGTGAATGGTGGCAGTGAAGCTGCGATCGATCTTGATGACATCGAAAGGCAGCGAACGCAGGTTCGACAATGACGAGAAGCCCGTGCCGAAATCATCCAGCGCCAGGCGGATCCCCTGGTTCTTCAGGCTCGCGACAATCGAACGAGCCAGGTCGATGTCGGCGAACAGCGAGCTTTCCGTGACCTCGACCACCAGCCGCTCCGCCGGGAATGCAGTTTCAGTCAGGATTCGAAGTATCTTCTGCGCCAGCCACGGATCGGCCAGCTGCGCCGGCGAAATGTTGACCGACAATTTGATCGACGGATCCCAGGCCGCCGCTTCCTCCAGCGCCGAGCGCATGACCTGATCGGACAATTGACCGATCAGGCCCATCTCTTCGGCAACGGGAATGAAGGTATCGGGCATGATCAGCCCTGAAAGCGGGTGCTGCCAGCGCGCCAGCACCTCGAACCCGATCACCTGGCCAGTTTCCAAGTCAACCTGGGGTTCGAAGAATGGAACGAACTGCCGGTTCTCCAGGCCGAAGCGCAGGGACTGCTCGATCTCGCTGTAGGCGATCAGCGCGCGCTCCATTCCGGCGTCGAACCAGACGGGACGAGGGGCCAGGCGGTTGCGCGCGTGATCCATGGCAATGTCCGCGCGGCGCAGCAGGTCAGGGACCGTGATTCCAGCCGCCGGGGCAGTCGCGACACCGAGATAGGCGCCGACCTGAAGCATCCTGCCTTCGACCTCGAACGGACGAGTCACTGATCGAAGAAGTGTTTCTCCAACATCGTCGGCAAAAGCGGTCTCTTCGTCCGGCACCATGAAGACGATCGCGAATTCGTCGCCATTGAGACGCGACGCCACAAACTCCTCGCCCAGCTCGACTGAAATGGCAACGGCGACGTCGCGCAGCAACTGGTCGCCGACTTCGTAACCGTAGCGATCGTTGATTTGCCTGAAGCGATGCAGCCTGAGCGAAATGATGGCCAGCCATTCGTCGCGTATCGCGGCCGCATCGCGCAGTTGTTCGCCGCGGTCGGCAAGACCCTTGCGGTTGGCCAGGCCGGTGACCGCGTCGCTCGACGCCAGTTGCGCCGCCCGTTCCTCGCCTTCCAGCCGGCGTTCGGCCTCGTGCAGCAGGTCGGCGTAGCGCCGCCAGCCGAACAGGATGAGGGCGACATTGAGCGTCAGCGCGACGGCCATCACCTTGATCTCGGGACCGAGCTGGGCACCGGCGCTGTTCATGGCCGCACGGAACAGGGCGCTGCCGTTGAAGATCAGCAAGGCGAGGGCGCCAATCAGCACGGAAAGGACGACGATGTCGCGCCGCACGCGGCGCAACGCAAATGCCTTCAGCTCAACAAGAGCGGGCGCCCCAGCCGCCGTCCTACGCACGGCCTGTCTGTTAACATTGGATATTTAACAAATTCTCTCCAGAACGGAGAAGACGCTCGGAGATTCAACCGGCCATTCCCCGAATCCCCCGGTTTGATTGCAATGCTCGACAGTCCCTCGGACTGTCTGTGCTTCGCCATGGTGCGGACGGCGGGACTCGAACCCGCACGCCCAATCGGGCAGAAGATTTTAAGTCTCCAGCGTCTACCGGTTCCGCCACGTCCGCACGGACGGCGGGCTCATCATTCCGCCGTGACTTCGCCTAAGTTCAGCCGCTCGCGCATTTCCTTGCCCGGCTTGAAATAGGGCACGCGCTTGGCGTCGACGTCGACCGAGGCGCCGGTGCGCGGGTTGCGGCCGACGCGGGCGTCACGTTGCCTGGTCGAAAAAGCTCCGAAGCCCCGCAATTCGACTCGGCCGCCCTTGGCCAGCTGGTCGGTGATGCTGTCGAAGAGAGCGGCAACAACGCCCTCGATCTCGCGCTGAGTCAGGTCTGGAAAGTCGCCGCAAAGCTTCTGGACCAGTTCGGAACGGATCATGGCTGTCCCCGCGTTTAACTTATCCCCGCCCCCCGCGGGTTTGGCCATCACCTATCAGCCTCTTATCCAAAGGAAAAGAGGTTGTGGCAGGAATGTTGCGTAGCCGTTTCGACCGGTGCCCGCG
>JBKPSK010000150.1:0-8748 GCA_046734995.1 Pseudomonadota bacterium | reverse complement strand
CAGCGCCATGTATCACGATGAGACCCAGGCGCCGGCTGGAGCGGCACTCCCCAAGTCCGCGCTGATCAGGGACATTTCGTTCGATGACGTCCGCTGCACGGAAAGGCTGATGCCGTCGGGCATTTACACGTCTGACTGCTATTTCCAGAGCCGGTCAGCGGCGTACCCGTGATTGCTTCGCTGCGGTCAAACTGATCGGTCGGCAGCGAAACTCTTGCCCCCTCCCCCGTCGGATTACGCCCCCATTCCGACGGGGGTAGAACGCTCTTGGCTCGCGAAACTGCAGATCAGGCGCGCAATGCTGCCGCCGCCGCTTCCGCCTCACGTTTGAGGTTCCGCGCGAGCTGGGCCATGCCGCCGAGATATTGCGGCGGGACGTGCACGTCGCGATAGTCGAGCTGGGCGGCGGCGCGCAGGGTCCACATCGGGTCGATCAGATGCGGCCTCGCCAGCGCCACCAGGTCGGCGCGGCCGGCGGCGAGGATCGAATTGGCATGATCGGGCTCGTAGATGTTGCCGACCGCCATGGTCGCCAGCCGCGCCTCGTTGCGGATCTTGTCGCTAAACGGAGTCTGGAACATCCGGCCGTAGACCGGCTGCTGCTCCGCCCAGGTTTGGCCGGCCGAGACGTCGATCAAATCGGCGCCGGCCTGCGCGAAGGCCTCGCCGATCGCCACCGCATCCTCGGGCGTGATGCCATCCTCGCCGGCCCAGTCGGTGGCCGAGATACGCACTGACATCGGCCGGTCGGACGGCCAGGCGGCGCGCATCGCCGCGAACACTTCGAGCGGATAACGCAGCCGGTTTTCGAATGACCCGCCAAATTCATCGCTGCGCCGGTTCTGCAGCGGGGTAATGAAGCTCGAGAGCAAATAGCCATGAGCGGCGTGCAGCTCGACCATGTCGAACCCGGCTTCGATTCCCATCCGTACCGCAGCCACGAACTGGTCGCGGACCGTTTCCATGTCGGCACGCGTCATGGCGCGCGGCACCTGGTTGATCGGCGACCAGGGGACGTCGCTTGCCGCCATCACTGGCCAATTGCCCTCGTCGAGCGGAACGTCATTGCCCTCCCAGCCCAGCTTGGTCGATCCCTTGGCGCCGGAATGGCCGAGCTGGAGGCAGATTTTCGCCTTCGAGTTGGCGTGGACAAAATCGACGATGCGCTTCCACGCCTGCACATGGTCGTCGTTCCACATGCCGGTGCAGCCCGGGCTGATCCGCCCCTCGGCCGAGACGCAGGTCATTTCGGTGAAGACGAGGCCGGCGCCGCCCAGCGCCCTCTCGCCCAGATGGACGAAATGGAAGTCGTTGGGCACGCCATCTAGAGCCGAATACATCGCCATCGGCGAGACGGTGATTCGATTCTCGACTTTCATCTCGCGTAGCTTGAACGGCGCGAACATCGGCGGCGCGGTCTTGTTCGATTTGCCTTCCGTGGCGCGCTTCCAGAACCAGCGCTCGACCGTCTCCAGCCAATCGCGGTCCCGTAACCGGAGGTTCTCATGACTGATGCGCTGGCTGCGGGTGAGCAAAGAATAAGCGAACTGCAGCGGCTCGAAATGCAAATAGCGGTCGAGCGTCTCGAACCATTCGGTCGAGTTGCGGGCGCTGTTCTGCAGCTTGAGTACCTCGAGGCTGCGTTCGTCCTGATATTCGTCGAGCGCGGCTTCCAGTGAAAGCTCGGGGCGGGTCAGCACCTCGGCGAGCTTGATCGCATCCTCGAGCGCCAGCTTGGTGCCCGAGCCGATCGAGAAATGAGCGGTGTGGGCGGCGTCCCCCAAGAGGATGACATTGGCGTTCGCCCAGCGCTCGCATTTGATTCGGCGGAAGTTGAGCCATGCCGCCGAGCCGCGCAGATGCTCGGCGTTCGACAGCAGCTTGTGGCCGTCGAGATATCTGGCGAAGCGCTGCTCGCACCAGGCAATGCTTTCGGCCTGGTCCATGCGGTCGAAGCCGATCGCCGCCCAGGTCTCGTCCGAGCATTCGACGATGAAGGTCGAACAGTCGGGCGCGAAGCGATAGGCGTGCGCCCAGACCCAGCCATGTTCGGTCTCTTCGAAGGCGAAGGTGAAAGCGTCGAATACCTTGGCTGTGCCCAGCCATACGAACTTGTTGCGGCGGATGTCGACGTCGACTCCGAACGCTTCCGGCTGCGCGTCGCGGAAACGCGAGTTGATGCCGTCCGAGGCAATGACGAGATCGTATTCGCGCCACTTGCGGTCGGCGGGGTCGCACTCGGCCTCGAAGTGCAGCGTGACGCCGAGCTCGCGGGCACGGTCCTGCAGGATCTCGAGCAGTCGCTTGCGGCCGATGCCGATGAAGCCGTGGCCGCCCGAGGTGATGCACTCGCCGCGGTAATGGACATCGATGTCGTCCCAGTGCGCGAACTCGTCGGTGATGACCTCTGCCGAGACCGGATCGTTAGCGGTGATGTTCTCGACGGTGAGGTCCGAGAAGACGACGCCCCAGCCGAAGGTCACGCCCGGCGGGTTGCGCTCGAAGACGGCGATGTCGTGGCCCGACTCGCGCAGCTTCATCGAGATGGCAAAATAGAGCCCCGCCGGCCCGCCCCCGATGATCGCGATCTTCATGGCGGCTACCCTAGCGCCTGGCGAGGGCGCGGCTCAATCCTCCGGCGCGACCGTGACCGCGATGCCATCAAGCGCGTCGCTGACCGGGATCTGGCAGGCGAGGCGGCTGTTGGCCTGCCGCCAGTCGGAATAGCCCAGCAATTCCTCCTCATCGGCGCGCATCGGCGGCAGACGGGCGAGCCAGTCTTCGGCGACATGAACATGGCAAGTGCCGCAGGAGGCAAAGCCGCCGCACAAGGCCAGGATTTCGTCCACGCCGGATCCCTTCAGCGCGTCCTTCAGCGACTGGCCGGCGGCCGCTTCGATTTGGCGCTGGCTTCCGTCTCGCATCGTGACGTGGATGGTCGGCATCGCCCGCCCGGTTTAGGCCTGCGGCGGGGCCAGGCAAGGGCCAGCGGTCGACAGGCCGAGTCGCGCTCGAGTCGGACTCGAAACTTGGGTGAGGAACGGGCCGTATCGTCCCGTTTCGAGACGAAAAGCTTCATTTTTTTCCACCCCGCCATCCCCAAGCTTCCATGTCCCGCCCGGCGCGATGAATCAGGTTATGAACCCTCGTTAACCTTTGCGAAACTTCGATGAGAAAATTAACAGAAATTAACTGTTCAAATCAGCGTTGAATCTATTCGCGACCATATTCTCACCCCAACTAAGAATAAACCCGCCGACACTGTCGACCGCAGCCTGCTTTCTCCAATTCTATACTGCTATTGCACTAAAGCTGTCGCTGAATTTTAACCAATTAATACTTACCGAAAAACAGCGCTGTTAAGCGGGCGGCTCGTTGAGTTGGCCGGGCAAGCTTGCCTTTTCGCTCGATGTCATGCTTCTTTTCTCGTGAGCGCGGGCATCCTCCTGAATGGGTTAACCACTTTCGGTTAACTGCCAGGCCCGGTTGTCGACCAAGCGCGAGGGATTTTTGCAGCGCCGGCCACGCGGCCAGCGCCCAGGGCGAAGGTGGGGATTATGCGGTACGAAGATGCTTCCCAGGCGGGATCGACCGGCAGCGACGTCAATGCGCGTGATGATGCCGATCAACTGGCGTCCAACGATTTCGGTCCGGCTACCGGCAATATCATCACCGGCGCCGGCACGGTCAGCGGCGCGACGGGCACCGACAGTAGCGGCCACATCGTCGCCATCGCGGGCGCCGGCGGCAGCGACAATACGTTCGCTGACGGGAAGCTGGAGATCGCCGGCCAGTACGGCACTCTGACAATCGATGCCGACGGCAATTATACATATGCGCGCAACCCAGGCTCGCCCGATGGCGTCGCCGACACCTTCACCTACACGCTCGCCAATGACGCGGGCGCCACGGACACCGCCAAGCTGGTCATCAGTATCGGCAACCTGCCGATGCTGCAGGCAGAGGGCACTCAGACCATACAGACCAACAACGGCGTGGTCGTGCTTCCGGCCGGCGTCGAGCTGTCCGACGTCCGCGTCGTCGGCCGCGACCTGGTCGTCACCCTTCCCGACGGCTCGACGATGGTCATTCCCGACGGCGCGATTTTCGTGCCGCAGCTTGTCGTCAACGGCGTTGAGGTCCCGGCGTCGAACCTTGCCGCGTTGTTGATCGATGCCGAGCCGAAGCCCGGCGCGGGCGACGCGAGCCCGACCCAGCTCTCAAGCGGCGGCAACTTCGAAGTTCCGGTCCAGCCGCTCGATCCGGGCGTGCCCCTGGGCGACCTGATCCCGCCGACCGAGCTCACCTATACGCCGCCGGAAGTCAGAGAGCTGTTCCCGGCGGCGAATAATGAGCCGCCGCTCATCGGCCTCTCGTCGGTCAACGTTTCCGAAGAAGGCGTCTCGATCATCGCTGCGCCGATTCCCGACACGACCGGCTCGCCGGACACGACCAATTCGCCGGTCAACGGCGGCATCATCGTTGCTTCCGACCCGGACGGCGACGCATTGACGCTGACGCTCGGCACGCCGGGCGATGCGCTGACCTCGCAGGGCGTTGCCATCAGCTGGTCGGTGAGCGCCGACGGGCACACGCTGACCGGCTCGGCCGGCGCCAATACCGTTATCACGCTCGTCCTCAACGACAACGGCACTTACACCGTGACCCTGCTGCGCCCGGTCGATCATGCGACCGTCAACAGCGAAGACGGCATCTCGTTCGTCGTTCCCGTCAGCGCCAGTGACGGCGAAGACACCACGATCGGCGGCGCCATCACCGTCACCATCGAAGACGATTCGCCAACCATCGTCGGCCGCATCGGCGAGCCGGATCTCGTCGTCGACGACACTACGCTTGCCATCAATGATACCGACGCGTTCTCGGGTTCCGTCACCGTCAGCTATGGCGCCGACGGCCCGGCGGCCGCGAATTCGCTTGTCTTCGCGCTCGGCACGCCCGGCGGCCCTTCTGGCATCATCGATGTAGCCACCGGTGAAGCGGTCAACCTGTCGCTGGTCGGCGGCGTCGTCGAGGGCCGGACGGCAACCACCAACTTGCTGGTCTTCCGCGTGTCCGTAGACGGTTCGGGCAATGTCACGCTCGACCAGCAGCGCGCCGTCCAGCACAACGATCCGAACGACTCGATCGAGACCGGCGCCAGCGCCGCGACGCTGTCGGCAGACAACCTAGTCACGCTCAACGTCGTCGCCACCGACCGAGACGGCGATCAGGCGAGCATTTCCGTCAACATTGGCTTGAACCTGCATTTCGAGGACGACGGTCCCTCGATCGGCAATCAGGGAGAGCAGCCGAACCTGGTGGTGGACGAGACGGTCCTTGCGACCAACGCTAGCGCCAGCTTCGCCGGTGCGTTCAGTCCGGCGTTCGGCGCCGACGGCGCAGGCACCGTTACCTATGCGCTGGGGATCACCGGGGCCGACGGCGTCGCCAGTGGCCTCGTCGATGTCGCTACCGGGCAGAGCATCGTATTGGTCAACAATGCGGGCGTCATCGAAGGGCACGTCGGAAGTGCGGCAGGGGCGCTTGCCTTCACCGTCACGGTCGATGGATCGGGCAGTGTCACGCTCGACCAGATCCTCGCGGTACAGCACCCGAATCCGCTAGACCCGAACGACAGCGTCACGTTGGCGAACGATAATTTGATCACGTTGACCGCGACCGTCACTGACAAGGATGGCGATCACGCGAGCGCGAGCATCAACATCGGCACGAACCTGTCCTTCCTGGACGACGCTCCGTCGGTGACCCTCAATGCGGTTGCCGAGCCGAACCTGATTGTCGACGAAACCAACCTCGGCGGCGATGCCGGTCCGACCAGCTTCGCCGGCCTGTTCAACTTCAATTATGGCGCCGACGGCCCCGCCATCATCAACCCGGTTCAGTATGTCCTTGGGATCAAGGATGGCAGCTCGGGGCTGGTTGATACGGAAACCGGCCTTGGCGTCGTGCTTACCATTGAAGGTGGACAGGTCGTCGGCCGTGCTGGCGCCGGTGGGTTGATTGTGCTGGTGATCAGCGTCGATTCGTCGGGCAACGTCACCCTCGACCAGCAGCGCGCCATCGTTCACCCGAATACCTTGGATCCGAATGACGCCAAGACCTTCGGCGCGGACGACCTCATCACGCTGGCCGCGGCCATCACGGACAAGGACGGCGACGTTTCCGCCATCAGTGCGCCCATCAGCATCGCCCAGGATTTCATCTTCCTGGATGATGGACCGGTTGCGAACAACGATACCGATACCGTTCCCGGCGGCACCTACGGGCCGGAAACCGGCAACGTCATCACCGGCGTTGGCACGACCAGCGGCGCGGCCGGCATCGACGATGACGGCAACGACAATGGCGGCCATGTCACCGCGGTTACCGGCTTCGGCGGAGCCGTCGGCGTACCCAGCGGCGGCGGCCTGATCGTCGACGGCCAATATGGCTCGCTGACCATTAATCCCGACGGCAGCTACAGCTATACGCGCGATGCCGGAACGCCGGGCGGCGTGCACGACATCTTCACCTACACGTTCGCTGACGGCGACGGCGACACCGATCCAGCGACGCTCGACATCTTCATCGAAGATGCCGCTCCGCGGCAGCCTCGCCAGGTCGGCGACAATGTCGTGTTCGAGAAGGGCCTGCCGCCGCGCGGCAGCGAGCCGGCCGGATCGGGCGAGATCGCCGACGGCATCCCGGGCAACAATAGCGACACGAGCGAAATCATCTCCGGGTCCGTAGATATCGGCGGCGGCGATGGGCCGCTGAAGATCTTCATCGACGGCACTCTGGTGAGCGTGGGATCGACCTTTGTCCGACCTGAGGGAACGCTGGTGATCACCAGCCTCACCGATACTGAGATTGCCTACACGTTCACCCTGACCGACAACACGTCCGGCGACGCGACTTCGGTGACGTTCGCCGTGGTTGCCGAAGACCAGGATGGTGATCAGGCTTCGGGAAATTTCGTCGTCAGCATCATCGACGACGTGCCAACGGCCAATGATGACGTCGGCAACCAGACGACCGAGGATACACCCATCACGGTCAACGTGTTCGCCAACGACATCCCGGGCGCGGACGGAGTCGACATCGACAACAATCCGGCGGTTCGCGTCGAGTTGGTCGCGGGGACGCTGAGCGGCACCGGCAGCCTAGTTTACAACAATGACGGGACCTTCACCTACACGCCGGGTGCCGGCGAAGAAGGTCAGGTTACTTTCGACTATCGGATTATCGACGGCGATGGCGATCCGTCGATCGCCACAGTGACTATCAATCTGGCAGAGGATTCCGTCCCGCAGGTCGGGACGCCGCAGAATTTGATTGTCGACGAGGACGGCCTTGCCGGTGCCAATGTTGACGCCTCACCGCTGCAAGGCAACCCGGCCGAGACCAATTCGACCGAGAACGCCACGCAGAGCGGTCAGGTCATAGTCGACTTCGGCGGCGACGTTCCCAATGCACCGCTGACCGCATCCATCGCTTTGGTCGATACCCTGGCGCTGGACGGCCAGCTGGTCGATCTCGGCGGCAACCCGGTGACCTTTGCCCTCAACGGTTCTGGTCAGCTGGTTGGCACTGCCAACAGCGTTACGGTGATGATCATTTCGGTCACCGGTGCCGTGGCCGGTCCGGGCGCGGGCGAGGTGACCTACACCTATCAGGCCCAGCTCCTGCAGCCGGTCCAGCATGTTGATGTCGGCAACAATGAGAACACGGATCTGCTGAGCGGAGTCCAGTTCCAGGTGACCGACAGCGACGGCGACCATGCCAGCGGGTCCTTCAGTGTGACGGTCGTTGACGACGTGCCGAGCGCCATTGACGAGCCGCAGCAGAATGTTCCGGAAGGGTTCAATACTGTCTCCGGCACGTTCGATTTCGTCCCGGGCGCCGACGGCGCCACCGTGACGAACATCAACGGCACCGCTCTGGTGTTCGGCGTGGGCGGCTTCAGCCAGTGGATCGCGGTGGATGACGGCCAGATCCGCGCCAAGGCGGACGGCAGCTACGAATTCCAGTCCGACGGCAATGGCTCGGGTGTCACCAGCGGCACGTTCACCGTGACCGACGGCGACGGCGATGAGGCGGTTGCAAACTGGGCGTTCAACATCACCGACGCCAACGCGCCGACCGCTGGAATCAGCGCTGCAAAGGTTGATGATGACGGCCTGGCCGGCGGCAATCCCGCCAGCACGACCGGCGACATCGACGCCAACGCGGGTGAAATCCCCGTCGTCAACCCGAACGAGGCCATTTTCCATGGCCAGCTGACGCTCAACTTTGGCGGCGACGGTGCGGGAAGCGTGACCTTCGCGGCGATGAATGGCGTGGCCGGCACGGTCGGGACCGAAAACGTCCTCTACAGCTGGAATGCCGGGACATCGACTTTGGCCGCCGTGATCACCAGCGGCGCGCGCACCGGCACGACTTTGTACAACATCGTCGTCAACCAGACGACCGGCGAGTACACGTTGACACTTCTGGACAACGTCCTGCATGCGGCGGGCGGCAATGAGACCAGCGCGCCCAACGTTGCGCTGACCTATACCGTCATCGACAGCGACAATTCGCCTGCGGGCGGCGTCAACGGCACGCTGAATGTCGAGTTCAATGACGACGCGCCGACCGCCAGCCCGGCGCTGAGCGCGACGGCTGCGGCGGTGGTCGATGAAAGCCCGCCGGTTGCGGCCGCGGTCATCGACACGCTGACCGTCGTCAAGGGCGACGACCCTGACC
>JBKPSK010000149.1:0-17747 GCA_046734995.1 Pseudomonadota bacterium | reverse complement strand
GCCCGGTCACGCGCAGTGCAACGTGACCGAAACCATGTCCAAAGTGTTTGCGGCGTTGGGGCTGGCCCGGCGCCCGGCTCCTCCGCAGCCACAGGGCGTTCTGTCGTTCAGCGACATCCGGTCCGACATTTCGGCCAACTGCCCGATCGTCTGCGCCATGCGGGGCGGAGGGACGGCTCATTTTGTCGTAATGGTCGGCTGGGCCATCATTGGCGGGGTAGAATTCGTAATCGTCGACGACCCGGCAGAAGGGGTCCGAGCGCAGCGGTCGCTGCGGACCTTTACCAGCAGCTTCAACGGGCGGCAGTGGGCCCAAACCACGCGGCTTGCGCGATGACAATCGGCGCTCCCACGCCCCCAGCCAATGTAACTGCGTCGCTGGCCGCCGAGCTAAGGCAAATTGCCAGAGTTGATGCCAGCCTGTTGCCGGAAGAGCGAGTTGAGGTCAGCCGGCCATTGCCGATCTACAGCTTGGAACCCGGGCAGGATCTGGCCGCCGCATCCCACGCCGGATGGCGGTTCATCGTGCTCTCTTCGAAAGCGCCGTTCTGGGTGGATCTCGAAGACGCCGATGTAGCCGAGATCATTGAGGGCCCGGCCGTTGCCAAGCTGTTGAACGCGGCCGCCCGAGCGGAAGGGGCCGCAGCGGTAGGTGAGGCGCGCATCCTGGTACAACCGCTCGTCGGCGGCGGGGCGATCTGGATCCACGGTCGAGAAGATCGCCTGTGGACCTTTTCGCCGAGCTCCGCGGAAGATGAAATTAGCCCGAGTGACCTCTTCGCTGATTGGGAAGAGCGGCGGTCACTCATGACGGCTGGCAGCACCAATGCACTGGAGTGAGTAGAGGGGGACGCCATGAAAACCATTCGACTATTGATCGCCTCGGCCGCACTTGCGGCCTGCTGGACCACCGGATCGGCATATGCGCAGGACACGCCTGCCGAAGGGGAAACTCCGACTGAACAGCCCAAACCGGACACCCCCGCAACGTCAGACAGTCATGCCGACAAACTCAAACGCCTGAAGGAGGAAAAGGAGCTAATTGATGCCAAGAAGGAACTTCGCGATTCCCAAGCCGCCGCGGCCACCGCGGCCTTCGGCCCGCTAGGTACCTATCAGGGGGCGCAAGGCACGGTGACCGTGGACGATGCAAATCGCAGCGTCTTCGAAACAACGCTGCTCGCGTCTCGCGCCGTCGACAAAGCTGCCGTCGAGTTGGGGAAACGTCTCGCAACCACGATCGAAAAATCCGATAAGGGAGCCGCGAAGATTTCTCCACGCGCTTCACTCCCGTCCGTTTCCCAAATGGGGCCGGATCAACTGTGCGAGGAAGCCAAGCGCATCGACTTGCCGATTCCGGCTGCCGCTGCCGCTCGGCCGGTGGTCATCGTATCGCACGATACGGCCGTCGCGACCGATCTCGCCGACGCCTTTGCGGTCGGCACTGCCGCGGTCGCGCATCAACTTTGCAATGCCCTATTGACAACCGATCCAGAGTTGGCGGCAGGCTCGGCAGCCGCAGCGGGAGCAGTCCTTAACACCGTCGCAAACCTACTTCGTGCAGACTACACGGTTTACGGAATCTCGCTCACTCCGGATCAGAGCCTGCTGACCAAGCGAGTCGCGATTACGTACATGGACGCGAGCGGGAACTCACATCCAGTTTACTTGCCCGATGTTGCGCCTTTCAACCTCCGCGACGAGCGGAATCCCGCCGTGCGTCGACTGCTGGTGATGGAGCGGATCCGAAGCGCCGCCAGCCTCAGGGCGCAGTCCGACGCCGCGATGAAGGTAGTCCTCGAACAAGCTATTGGTGCCTATGACGAGCTGAGGACCGGGCTGACCACGCCGAGCGACGACAAGCCGCCGCTGATCGCTTCGATCTTCCGGCAGGCGGCGGTGGCTGGGCTGCTCGACCAAGGCGGCTATCTCGTGGTGACCAATATCCACATGCTGGGGGGCACGTCCTATACCAAGAAGAACTTCTTCACCTTCATTGGAGGGATGCCCTACTTCGTATCGGGGGGAGGGATCACGAGCTATCTGGTGCAGGATGGGCTTTCGGGCCCGGTGCTGGATACGGCAACTTATCCAATCACGAGCGGATTCCACCGAGTGAATGCAATCCACGCGAACTTTCGCGATCCCAAGTGACTGGGGCCTGCGGGAATTCCCCTTGGGTCGCTTGATTGGCAATAGAGGGGGTCAGCATGGGAAAATATGCAAATTGGCTGCTTGGCGCGGCCTTCGTGTTGGTGATCGCCATATTCATTCTGACGGTTCGCGACCCGGGTCATTACCTTCAGGCTGCCGAACCATTTAAAGCAAATATGATTGAAGCAGCGGCGGGCGTGGCAACCGCATTGTTCGTGGTAGCTGCGTTTATGGAAAGGGGCCTGGCGGTTGTGAATTCGCTGCTCTTTGGAGACGAGCAACGGGCTGCCATCATCCAGCTTTCCAGCACCGACGACACCACTGTTACGGCAGGAGTTGTCAATTTAGCCGAAGTCATGGGCAAAAAGGAGCGCCTTCGACTGCTCGTCGGATTTGTCGTCGGTCTCCTAACCAGTGCCGCGGGTATTAGAACCCTCGCGGGATTGGTCGACCCAACGACACCGACCGACTGGTTGTTCGAACCAATGGACGTTCTGCTGACGGCGGGCCTGCTCGCCGGCGGCAGCAACAGCCTGGCATTGTTGGCTCAGGTCTTCAAAGACAAGCTGAGGGGAGAGGCTGGCGCCCCATCGAGCCGGCTGAGAACACTGCTCGCGACAACCACATGAGACCAATCTCGGTGTCAGACACAAGCCCAATCCGCTGATGCGGGTCATCGCGGGGGGAAGGCTTGACTCTCCGGACCATTTCCGCTTGAGGGCTCGGCGACGGCGGGGCTGCGGCCTCGCCATTGCTTTTTAAGGGAAAAGGGGCCGCCCCCTTGAGCGCGGCCTGGCTGGGGATACCTCATACGGTCCCCTGACGAACGAAGGATATGAATCATGCGACATCGCGTTGGCCATCGTAAGCTGCAGCGCACTTCCAGCCACCGCGCGGCCTTGTTCCGCAACATGGCGGCGGCGCTCATCAAGCATGAGCAGATCACCACGACGACGGCCAAGGCGAAGGAGCTTCGCCCCTATGTCGAGAAATTGGTGACGCTCGCCAAGAAGGGCGGCCTTTCCAACCGCCGCCTGGCTTTTGCCCGGCTGATGGACGAGGCGCAGCTCGCCAAATTGTTCGACGTCATCGCCCCGCGCTATGCGGCGCGCAACGGCGGCTACACCCGCGTCGTCAAGGCCGGCATCCGCGCCAGTGACGCCGCCCCGATCGCGATCATCGAGTTCGTCGACCGCGACGTCTCGGCCAAGGGCCAGGACAGCGGCCCGGTGATGGACGAGAAATTCGCGGAGGCTTAAAGGTCTCCAGGAGCGCCGAGTGGCTACTTTGGGCGGAAAGCAAACGTCAGATTGAGCCTTCGATCTTCCGGCGGCGAGCCTCAGATGGCATTAAGCACGCCCTCATAGTTCCGATCGTGCAGGGCGTGACCGGCGCCGAGGGCAACGCAACGCAGCGGGTCCTCGGCGACGTGGACCGGCAGGCCGGTTTCGTCGGCCAGGACGACGTCGATTTCGCGCAGCAGCGACCCGCCGCCAGTCAAAGTGATCCCTTCATCGATGACGTCAGCCGCGATCTCCGGCTGCGCATGCTCCAGCGCATCGACGACGACCTGCATGATGTGCGAAACTGGTTCCGTCACTGCTTCGGCAATTTCGGCCTGATTGACGTCCATCTCGGCCGGAAGGCCCCTGGCAATGTCGACGCCGCTCAGCCGGGCGGTCAATCCCTCGCCCATGCTGGGAGGCTTCGCCATCCCGATTTCCAGCTTCAGCCGCTCGGATGTCGATTCACCAATCAACAAATTGTACTTGCGTCGCACATAAGCGGCGATGGCCTCGTCCATCCTGTCGCCGCCGACATGCGCCGACTGGCTGTACATCAGGCCCGTGAGCGAGATCATTCCAACTTCGGTCGTTCCGCCGCCGATATCGACAACCATCGACCCCACTGGTTCCATGACGGGGAGACCGGCACCGATAGCCGCGGCCATCGGTTCATCGATGAGCGACACGGTGCGCGCGCCAGCATTGGCGATGGCGGCTCGGATGGCCCGGCGTTCGACGGTTGTCGCTCCGGACGGAACGCAGATGACGACATCGGGGCGGCGCGACATGGTTGTACGCTCCGGGTGCGCCTTTTGAATGAAGTGCAGAATCATTTGCTCCGCGGCTTCAAGATCCGCGATGGCGCCGTTGCGCACCGGCCGGACAGCTTCCAGATTGTCGGGCGTCCTGCCCAGCCAATCCTTTGCATCGATCCCGGCCGCCCTGATGCGCCGCGCACCATCGATCCATTCCACGGCGACGACCGAAGGTTCGTCGATGACGATGCCGATCCCCTCGACGTAGACGACGGTGTTGGCAGTTCCGAGGTCGATCGCGATTCCGGGCGAGCTGCTGAAGAGATGATCGAACAGGCGATTAGCCCGCGCCAGGCGGCTTCGGATATCTGCCATCGATGCCGGTTCCCTTTCGCTTCGAACCCAACGGAGACCCGCCTGGAAGTTCAACAGGCGGGTCTCCGGCTCCACAGGGAAGGAGCATCGCTGACCTAGCGCGCGCAGGTCATGCGATGACCCCGGAATTCCCCGGGCTTTTGCGCGATATTACCATTGGATTTGAGCTACTTACAAGGGTTGCCGACCGGGTGCGTGAACATCCGCATTTGCTCTCTTCGCCTCTGTGGCTCAACCTGAACGTTTCGCTGCAAGATCATTCAGCCGCGATGCAGCGAGTCGCGCGTAGATGCGTTGCTACTAAGCGTGCCCGAATGTTGGGGCGCGTGCGTATTCAAGGAGTGTGGCCATGAAGGCATTCACCAAGTTCCTGGCAGGCGGGCTCGGCCTGGCGGCCCTTGCGGCGTCGGCTCCCGCGGCCGCGCAATATCCGGGCTATCCGGGCGGCGGTTACGGTTATCCCGGCACCGGCTATCCCGGCGGCGGCGACGTTGTCGGCTCGATCCTGAACTCGATCCTGGGCGGGCGCAGCTATGCGACCAACGAGCGCTACGCCGTCGAGCAGTGCGTCCGCGCCGCCGAATATTACATCAACACCCACGGGCTCGATAATGAAGGCGGCCGTTATCGCAACTACGCCTACGGCTATGGCTATAATAACGGCTACGCCAACGGCTATGCTGGCGCCCGCGTCACCAGCGTCACCCAGGTGGCCCGCAAGTCGAACGGCAAGCTGAAGGTCTACGGCTACGCCGCGACCGGGCTCAACGGTGCTTATGGCGGCGGCTACGGCGGCCAGTATGGCGGCCAGTATGGCTATCCCAACCAAAGCTATGGCTACCCTAACCAGGGCTATCCGGGCGGTCAGGGCTACGGTTATGGCAACCAGGCCTATGGCTATGGCGCCCAAGGCGATGCGCGTTTCGACTGCACCATCGACCGTAACGGCCAGGTCACCGACGTTGACGCCACCCGCGTCCGCAACAACAACTACGGTTACCGCCGCTACTAACAGATGTTGGGCCGGGGCGTCGCACGCGCGCTCCGGCCCAATTCATTCACGGTTCAATCGCGGGCAGGCATATTGCCGGGTCTGCGTTTTTTGCGAATCTTAAGGAGAATCGCCTGTGCTTACCCCCCGCATCCGAGCCGCGCTCGTCGTGCTCGCTGCCTCTGCGCTCTCAAGCGCCTGCACCAGCCTCGGCCCCTATGGCGGCATCGGCGCCGGCATCGGCAGCCCGTACGGCTACGGATCGTACGGCTATGATCCCTATTATTCCGGCTATGGCTATGGCTATGGAAGCCCCTACGGCTATGCCGGTTATGGCAACCCGTACGGCTACAGTCCCTTCGGCTGGTACAACGGCTATTATTATCCGGGCACCGGCTATTACGTCTACGACCCCTATCGCAACCGCTACCCGATCACTAACGAGCAGCGGAGCTTCTGGGGAGAGCAGTTGCGGAAGTATCGCGAGCTCAAGGGCACCCAGACGGCAAGCGTGACCAAGGAAAACTGGAGCGGGTTCAATCGCCCGCAAGGCACCAGCACCACCACGACCGCGACTGGCACGACGACGACCGCTGGCACCGCCAGCTCGGCAACAATCGAGCAGCGCCGCAGCGTCTTTCGCCAGCGGGCGCTCGAGCGGCAGCAGGCCCAGCAGCAGCTGCGCAGCGAGCGCCAGCAGGCCCAGCAGCAGTTGCGCAGCGAGCGGTCCGAAGCTCGCCAGCAGTCGCTCAGCGAGCGCCGCGAGGCGCGCCGGGCAACCAAGTCGACCGACGACTAAATCGACTGCCGCTCACGCGGCTTTGAGGATAACCTCAGATGGGCGGGAACCGAGGGGTTTCCGCCCATTTTCATGCGTGCCGGCCCCGGAAACGCGGACCGCGAGCGCGGCTCAAGCGTTGTTAGGCGTGAATGACCCCGTTTTCCCGAAAGGAGATTGGTCATGACCATGACGAGAATATTTGCCGCCGGCGTTGGCGGTCTCGCCCTTGCGGTCCTGGCAAGCGGAACAACTGCTACGGCCCAAGTTGCGCCTCTTTATGGCGGGCCCCACCAATATGCGGCGGACCGCTGCGTGACGGCGGTCCAGTACCGGCTGAGCCACCGGACCGGCGTGCGCGGCTTTGGCGGCCAGGTTGTCGGTGGGCGCGTGGTAGAAGTGACCCGCTCCGATCCGCGCCGCGAATATGTGCGGGTCACGGGCCTCGCGATCAGCGATCGTTACGCCTACGGGCAGTATGGAACCGGCGCCTATGGCGCGCTTGGCTACAAATACAGCCAGACGGCCGACATGTCGTTCCACTGCAACGTCGATTATGGCGGCCGAGTGCTGAAGGTCGACATCAACAAGCGCTAGAACGGAAAGATGGATGCGCCGGACTCCCAAGGAGGCCGGCGCATCGCTTCTCTTTCAGGCATTCTCGCGAGCCAATTCCTTCGCAAATTCCTCCAGCTGGCCGGCCACCGTGCCCCAGCCTTCGCTGAAGCCCATCTGCTCGTGCTTCTCCCGGTCCGCAGCGTCCTTGTGCAAAGCGACCGCCTTGTAGTGCGTCTTGCCATTGCCGGCATCGGCGAAGGTGACGATCGCGGTCATCGGAAAGGATTCGCATCCGGCCGCCGCCATTTCGGCAGGGCGGTAGCCAGGACCGAGCGCGCTGGTCCAAGCCAGTTTCTTGCCCTCGACGACCTCCAGCACGCAGCCGGCATTGCCGTGGCCGGTGTCGAAGCCGTCCGGCCCCACCATGCGAATGCGGAAGATGCCGCCGGGCGTCAGGTCGAGCTCGCATTCGGTGATCTCATAGGGCCTGGGTGCGAACCAGCGCTTCAGGTGAGCGGGGTCGGTGTAGGCCCTCCACACCAGGTCGATCGGAGCATCGAGGGTGCGTTCGAGCATCAGGTCAAGATCGTGGGTCATTGCCTTTCTCCTTCTCTTTCATTGCCTCCAGATATTGTTCGAGGCGGTCGGCTTGCGCTTCCCACGCATTGCGCGTCTCGGTCAGCCATTGCTCGGCCTCGGTCAGCACGCCCGGCTCCAGCCGGACGGTGCGGACCCGCCCCGCCTTCTGCGACCGGACCAGCCCGCTCGCCTCCAGCGCCTGCAGGTGCTGCAGGACAGCCGGCAGGCTCATGCTCAACGGTTTCGCCAGCTCTGACACCGAGGCGGGGCCGCGGGACAATCGTGCGAGCATGGTGCGCCGGGTCGGGTCCGACAGGGCTGCGAAGGCATGATCGAGGCGCGAATCGTTAAGCACTGGCTTAACTATCGCGCGGGTCGCGGTCCGCTGTCAAGTCAGTTAAGCATCTGCTTAACAATTAGTCCGGTTCAGCCTCGGCGTCGAAAGTGATCTCCGTGACCGGGTGGAGCTCAAACACCACCCCGCGACCATCGGGCTCTGCGCGCTCCGTCGTGCGGCCCTTCTGGCCGTGCGCCCGGTCGAAGAATCCGACACCGGTAACAGTCACCGGTATCTGCTTGGTAATCTTCGATCCGCTGATCCCGCTGGTATGATCCTCGAATTCCAGGCGTGCCTCGGCCATCCGCTGGCCGAGCGTTGACGAGCTTGGTCCCAGCCCGCTCTTGCCGCTGAGGCATTTAACGTCGGGGAACTCGACAACCATGCTGCGTCCGTTCGGCGGCGTGTGCAGCCCCTTGGCGAAGTCGCCCGGCTGGTCGGTGATGACGACGTGGTAGTCGCCGTCATCCTCTTCCTTGAAGAAGGAGAGAAAGCCCCGGACTGTATACTGCTTCTTTTCCGCCGCCATGCGTCCGCCGGGGCTTAGCGGACCGGGCAAAGCCTGGTTCATCTGGGCGACAGTGAACGGACCTTGCGGGTTGGCGTCGATCTTCGAAGCGTCCGCATCGTTGGCGGACTTGACGTTCCACCGTTCGGTTCCACCGCAGGTCGGGCCGGTTTCGGTGACCGGCGTGCTTAGGCCCGTGCCGACGCCGACGGCGGTCGCAATTCCGATCGCTGCGCCGATGACACGCCCGGCATTCGACCGTCTGCGCTCGGGTTCCTTGCGCTCGGGCCGGGCGCGGCGCCTCCGCGTCGTCGGCCGGCGCGTCTCGGGTGGCTTTGCCATGAGCCGCGCCTATTGAACGAGAGTCTTGAGCTGATTGAACGCGTAGGGGATGAACAGCGCCGCTCCGACAAAGAACAGCTTCGTTACCCCGTTGAGAATGTCCGGCAGGTCCCCCGGATTCAGAATGGCGACCGCGATCGCGACATTGCTCATGATCCAGAATAGCGAAGCCACGACGACCGCACCGATCAGGCCGGTAACCCTGCTGTAACTAATCGCCTGCGTTTCCCGACCCTCGGGAGTCTTTTCGCGGATAAGATCGGCAAGTCCGGAGACGTCGCGGAACTTCCACGCGGCGACGCCGATCGGCGCGTTGAATGCGATGAGCGCGATGACGACGAGCCAGATCCTCGCGACTTCCCAGTCGAAGCTCATGGGAATCCCCCAACCCAGCGATCCGGCTTATGCAGGTTAGCACAGATGATCGTGCGGAACAGCCGTAAATGTCGGCAAGGTTTACTCCTGTGGCTTTGCTCCTTATCCGCCCGCCATGACCCAACCGGCCGAAGCCATCCTCATCGTCGATTTCGGCAGCCAGGTGACGCAGCTGATCGCCCGGCGCGTGCGCGAGGCCGGGGTCTATTGCGAGATCGCACCCTTCAACGCCGCAGCCGAGGTGTTCGACCGGCTGCGGCCGAAGGGAATCATTTTTTCAGGCGGCCCGGCGTCGGTCACGGCGGACGAAGGCCCGCGCGCACCGCAAATTCTCTTTGACAGCGGAGTGCCGCTGCTCGCCATCTGCTACGGCCAGCAGACGCTCCACCAGCAACTGGGGGGCAAGGTTGTCACCTCCGACCAAAAGGAGTTCGGCCGCGCCTTCATCGAGATCGTCGGCCCAAGCGCCTTGTTCGACGGCCTCTGGCAGGTGGGCGAAAAGCACCAGGTATGGATGAGCCATGGCGACCGGGTGGAGAGCCTGGCGCCGGGCTTCGAAATCGTCGCCCGGTCGGAAGGAGCACCCTTCGCGATCGCCACCAACGAGGAGGCTCGGCGCTACTCGCTGATGTTCCACCCCGAGGTCGTCCATACCCCCGACGGAGGCAAGCTGCTCGCCAATTTCGCGCGCCATATATGCGGTTGCTCGGGCGACTGGACGATGGCAGCCTTCCGAGATTCGAAGATCGCCGAGATCCGCGAACAGGTCGGCAAGGGCAAGGTCATCTGCGGCCTGTCAGGCGGGGTAGACAGCGCGGTCGCCGCAGTCCTGATCCACGAAGCGGTCGGCGACCAGTTGACCTGCGTCTTCGTCGATCACGGTTTGATGCGCGCCAATGAGGCGGAGCAAGTCGTCAGCCTGTTCCGCAATTCCTACAATATCCCGCTAGTCCACGTGGACGCCAGCGCCGACTTCCTGGCGGGGCTCAAGGGCGTCACCGATCCGGAAGCCAAGCGCAAATTCATCGGCGCCGAGTTCATCAATGTCTTCGATGCTGAAGCGCAGAAGGTTGGCGGCGCCGACTTTTTGGCACAGGGGACGCTCTATCCCGACGTCATCGAGAGCGTCAGCTTTACCGGCGGGCCGAGCGTCACCATCAAAAGCCACCACAATGTCGGCGGCCTGCCGGAGCGGATGAATATGGCGCTCGTCGAACCGCTGCGCGAACTGTTCAAGGACGAGGTGCGCGAATTGGGCCGCGAGCTCGGCCTTCCGCAAGCCTTCGTCAGCCGCCATCCCTTCCCGGGGCCCGGCCTTGCCATCCGCATCCCCGGTGAAGTGACCAATGAGCGCTGCAACGTTTTGCGCAAGGCCGACGCCATCTACCTCGAGGAAATCCGCAATGCCGGACTCTACGACGCCATATGGCAGGCCTTCGCGGTGCTGCTGCCCGTGCGCACCGTCGGCGTAATGGGCGATGCGCGCACTTACGACAGTGTCTGCGGGCTGCGCGCCGTTACTTCCGTCGACGGCATGACGGCCGACGTCTTTCCCTTCGCGCCCGAATTCCTGAGCCGGGTGGCCACCCGCATTGTCAACGAAGTGCCCGGCATCAACCGCGTGGTCTACGACTATACGTCGAAACCGCCGGGCACGATCGAGTGGGAGTGACAGCAACATGCACCGATCGCGCATCAACGGAATATTGATCGACTGCAATGTCGACGACATCGATGCGGCGGCGCGCTTTTGGTCCGAGACGCTTGGCCGGCCCATAGACCCTGACCATCCCGGCACCCGCGGCAATTACGTGATGCTCGAGACTCCGCCCGATGAGATCAGCGTGCAGATCCAGCGCGTCGACCACGAAAGCCGGGTCCACCTCGACATCGAGACCGACGACATCCCCGCCGAAGTCGCGCGCCTTGAGAAACTTGGCGCAACGGTCGACACGCGAATGGAACGCTGGGTGGTCATGCGCGCACCCACTGGCCAGCGCTTCTGCATCGTACGCGTGCAGCGTGCAGGATTTCCGAAGAACGCGACGACCTGGCTCTAGATTCAACGCAAGCGGGAATAAGCCGGCCGGAAAATACGTCAGGCCGTTTCCAGCTGGGTGAAGCGGACCGGCATGATTTCGCGCACCGCCGTCTCGCCGCTTTCCTGCTTTTCGGCGACGCTCAACTGCTGAACATCATGGCCGCCAAGGGGAATGACCATGCGCCCGCCGGATTTGAGCTGCTCAATGAGATCCGCCGGGATTTCCTCTGCGGCGGCGGTGACGAGGATGCCGTCGAACGGCGAATGTTCGACCCAGCCGCGCGACCCGTCGCCGACCCGCACCTGGATGTCATAGCCGAGCGCAGCGAAGCGTGAGATCGCCCCTTCGGCGAATTCCTCGACGATCTCGACGCTGAACACCGCAGCGCCCATGTCCGCCATTACCGACGCCTGGTAACCGAGACCGGTACCGACTTCGAGGATGCGCTTGTCCTGCGCGACGCCCAGCAGGTCGATCATCAGGGCCCCGATAAATGGTTGCGAGAGGGTTTTGTCGAACCCGATCGGCAGCGGCATGTCCTGATAAGCCATCAGCATCAACTGCTGGGGGACGAACAGATGCCGGGGGACGTCCAGCAGGGCACGGCGCAGTCCGGGATCGGGGGCCGACTTGCCGATCTCTTCGCCAGCCAGGTCGTAATGCATATCGATGATCTCGACCATGTGCCGGCGGAATATGGCCAAATGCTGCTCTGTCATCGGCTTCATTGTGCGGACCCACTCCTTTGCGACGGGAACGGGTTGCGTACCGTGCACGTTCCCTAAGCCCTGGGTTCGCCAATGAATTAGTCTTGACTAATCAATAAGTGTGCACTAATTGGTGATGCATGGTCGAAACCGACTCGATTCATGCTGTCATGCGGGCACTCGCCGATCCGACTCGGCGCGCCGTGTTCGAACGCGTCGCCGCGAATGACGAGATCAGCGTCGCCGAGCTGACCCGTGGCAGCGGCGTCACGCAGGGCGCCATTTCGCAGCATCTCAAATCCTTAAAGCAGGCCGGCCTGGTCGCCGAGCGACCGGAAGGCCGCAACGTCTTCTATCGCGCCGCGCCGGATGGCCTCTCGCCGCTCGCCGACTGGCTCAAGAGCTACCACCGCTTCTGGAGCGGCCGCCTCGACGTCCTCGAGGAACTTCTTCGCGACGAGGACGCCCACAACATCGAAACCAAAGGAGCCAGACGATGACCCAACTCGCAACCCGCGACGATTATGGCGTGCTCGCCGAACCGGGCACCCTGACCATCCGCCGACTCTTGCCCGGCCCGATCGATCGGATCTGGGCCTATCTTACCGACAGCAACCTTCGCCGACAGTGGTTGGCGGCCGGCGAAATGGAAATGAAAGTCGGAGCGCCCTTCAAGCTGACCTGGCGCAACAACGAGCTGACCGAGCCGCCGGGCCACCGTCCGGAAGGCTTCGGCGAGGAGCATAGCATGGAGAGCGAGATCACCGAGCTCGATCCGCCCCGCAAGCTGGCCTTCAGCTGGGGCAAGACCGGCGGCGTGACCATCGAGCTCGACCCTAAGGGCGAAGACGTATTGTTGACGTTGACCCACCGGCGCCTGCCGGATCGGTCGACCATGCTGAACGTCAGCGCCGGCTGGCATGCCCATCTCGACGTCCTCGCCGCCCGCGCCGCGGGGGGCCGGATGTCGGAGCCCTTCTGGGATCATTGGAGCGGCCTCAAGGCCGAGTACGACCGGCGCCTTCCGGTCTGAGGGGGAATGGAGAATAGTTATGCAAAACGAAGCCGGCACGCGCGATGGATGGCTGGAGAATCGGCCACCGGTCGTACCGCGAGAAGAGTGGGACGCCGCGTGGCAGCAGCTGCTTGTCAAGGAAAAGGCGCTGACCCGCGCACGCGACGCCCTGGCGGCGGAACGCCGACGGATGCCGTGGCTGGCGGTGGAGAAAGCCTATGAGTTCGACGGTCCCATCGGCAAAGCAAGCCTGCTCGACCTGTTCGAGGGCCGCCACCAGCTGATCATCTACCGTGCCTTCTATGAGCCCGGGGTGTTCGGCTGGCCCGAGCATGCCTGCCGCGGCTGCTCCATGGTGGCCGACCAAGTCGCGCACCTCGCCCATTTGAATGCCCGTGACACGACTCTCGCATTCGCCTCGCGCGCGCCGCAGGCGGACATCGCGCGGCTGAAGTCGCGGATGGGCTGGGAAATGCCTTGGTACACCATCACCGACAGCTTCGACGCGGACTTCGGCGTGGACGAGTGGCACGGGCATAATGCGTTCATCCGCGACGGCGAGCGTATCTTCCGCACCTACTTCGTCAACAATCGCGGTGACGAGCAGATGGGTGGGACCTGGAACTACCTCGATATCACCGCGCTCGGACGCCAGGAGGTGTGGGAGGACTCGCCCGAGGGCTATCCGCAAACCCCGACCTACAAATGGTGGAATTGGCACGACAGCTACGTTGAAGATGCACCGCCGGACAAGCAATGGGTCGAGGTGTCGGACGCCGGAGAGGCCGCGTTCCGCAAGCGCGACAACGCCCTTTCGGAAGGATGAGCATGAGCGGCGATCGTATCGGCGGACGGTTTTCCGATGGGCTAAGCCTCGCCGCGGCGCCTGGTTTCGGGATCATGGCAGTGCTGACCGCAGCGCATGGCGACCCGGCCGCCATGCTTTGCTCGGCTGCGAATGGCTCGTGGCCGCTAGGCGGAATGGTGCCGATGTACGTGCTGATGAGCGTCTTCCATTCGACGCCATGGCTGAAGCTGATCGCCAGGCTACCCATTAACAGACTGACTGAGGTAACAAGCAGATGAGTGAACCTTATACCGGCGGCTGCGCGTGCGGAGCGATCCGCTACGAAGTCTCGGCTGAGCCGGCCATGATGAATATTTGCAAGTGCCGCCAGTGCCAGCGCGACAGCGGCACCGGACATGGCGCGCATTTGACCTTTGTCGGCGCACCGGTCGAAGTCACGGGCGAGGCTAGCTCCTGGGACACAGTGGGAGAAGGCGGAACGAGGAAGACCCGCGCCTTTTGTCCGACGTGCGGAAATCCGGTCTACCTGACTATCCCTGATATGCCCGATGTGTTCGTGGCCAGCGCGGCGAGCCTTGACGACCCGTCACGGTACAAGCCGCAACTGGTCATGTGGACCGCTGCCGGCCAGGCCTGGGACCATGTCGATCCTGCTCTGATCCAGTTCGAGAAAATGCCCCAGACCTGAACGCTTGATTACTGGTTCGAGTGAGCAGCGGCGCCTAATTTCGCCGGATCCGGGACATCGTGGATCCCCTGGGTCTCGATCTCGGCCAGCAGGTCCTTGAGCCAAGCGCGGTCGAGGCGCCTTTGCTTGTCGAGGTGGCGGACGAGATGTTCCCCGCCGGTCGAAAGAACGGGGGCAAGATTTTTCCGGATGGGTTTGAGCTTGGCGATCAGCTCGTCGAGGCGCGCGATCCTGCGGCGGAGGCAGTCCTCGACGATGGCGCGATCGGCGAGATGCAAGAATAGAAGCGCGGCATAAAGCGTTTGCGAGACCGGACCCTCCTTCTCGAATTGCCGGTGCAGCCCCTCTTGAAATTCGGATCGCCCTTTGGGTGTGATTCGATAGATGGTGCGCATGCCGCCACGCGCCACCCGCTCCTGCGCGATGGCCGAAATCAACCCGTCCTTTTCGAGCTGCCGGACCGAATAATAAAGGGTGCCGACATCGACATCGACGTAGCATTCGACCATCGCCGCCTCGAGCCGGCGCTTTATTTCGTAGGGATGAAAGTCGCCCCGATGGAGCACGCCGAGAATGAGGAGCCTTGTGTTCATAGTTTAATTAGACTAATGTGATTCGACTAATCAAGCAGAAAGGTTCGACTCATGTGGCGCACGGCCCTGAGCATTGTTGCCGGACTTCTGGCGTGGGGGCTGATCGTCACCCTGCTCAACTTCGGTCTGCGCGCAGCGATCCCGGGCTATCATGCCGCGGAAGCAACGCTGCAGTTCACGATGGCGATGAAGGCCGGACGGTTGACCGAAGCCGCGCTTTCTTCACTTGCAGCCGGCGCCGTCGTCGGCAGGATCGCCTCCTCGACGAAATGGGCGCCCTGGGCAATTGGCCTCGTGCTGCTTGCTGTATTCGTTCCGGTGCACATCCAGCTGTGGAACAAATTCCCGGTCTGGTATCACCTTGCCTTCCTGGTGCCGCTGGCGCCGCTGGCGGCGCTCGGTGCAGCGTTGTTCACGCCGATTCGTCGAATGGAATTGACCGATGGAAGCAGCCCTAGCCGTTCGTAAGCCGATCGTCGTCCCGCCCGGGCAGGGCCGTACCTATCCGATGGGCCGCATTACGGCGGTCTTCAAGGCGGACCGCGAGGAGACGGCCGGCCAATATTCGGTCTCGGAATGGTGGCTCGATCCGCGCACGCGAGGACCGCATGTGCATTTCCACGATGAGGACCATGTCTATTACGTCCTCGCCGGCACCTTGAGCCTGTGCCTTGGCGAGGACTGGTCGCAGGTCGCGCAAGGGACGTGCATCATTATCCCAGGCGGAACGCCGCACAGCTTCGAGAATCAGGGATTGGAACGCACCGGCTTTCTGTCTTTCAACTCGCCGGGCGGATTCGAAGAGAGAATGGCGGATATCGCTCCAGCGCTGTCCGCGGAAGACCTTCGCTTGTAGCGATTCGCCCCCGGCCTGCCCTCGACCCGCATTCCTGATAGAAGCGGATCCAATGGCAAAGCGAACGACATCCACTGCCGGCCAGGATCCCGCGCTGCTGCGCCGACTGCTGCGCGCGAAGGACCGGATGGACGCCGCCAGCCACGAGGAATGGCCCGTCAGCCGGCTGGCGAGCGTGAGCGGTGTCTCCGAGGCCCATTTCGCGCGGTCGTTCAAGGACGCCTTCGGGGTGCCGCCGCACCGTTATTTGCTGACGCGCCGGATCGAGCGGGCCAAGGCCATGCTCCGCGATACCGATTTGCCGATCATCGAGATCGCTTTCCAGACCGGCTGGAACAGCCTGGGGACGTTCGGCCGCACGTTCCGCGACATCACCGGCGACAACCCGACCGAGTTGCGGGCGCGCGAGCAGGCCGCGCCGCACGAGCTCGAGAGCGTGCCCCACTGCTTCGTCAGCGCCTCTTACCGGCCGGACCTCAAAATCGCAGTTTCGGAGAAGCGGCGGCGGGACTCGGACGCTAAATAGGGCCCGAACCAACGGAGGTCCCATGAGCCAAGGTGTCCAAGTAGCCGGCCTGTATGTCCACGATCAGGACGAGGCCCTGTCATTCTACGTCGAGAAGCTCGGTTTCAACGTCCACACCGACGCGCGGAACGGCGATTACCGGTGGCTGACGGTACAGCACCCCGACCAGCCAGATTTCCAGCTCGGCCTGTTCACGCCTCAGGCGCCTTTGGTCGACGATGCGACGGCGGAGAGCCTGCGCGAGGCCGTGGCGAAAGGCGCCATGCCGCCGGTCGTGCTCGTAGTCGACGACTGCCGTGCGGCATACGAACAAATGCGCGGGCGCGGCGTCGAGTTCACGCAAGAACCCGTCGCCCGTTTCGGCAGCGTCGACGCCAGCTTCCGCGATCCGTCGGGGAACGGCTGGAAGATGCTCGAAGCGCGGCGCGAGGTTTGAGCTTGCCGATGTGCCTGGTCCCCGCATGGCTCATCTTGAGAGGAGGTTCCCACGAACCGGAGCAAAAGCATTCGGAAGTTTCATCGCGCGATTGCGGTGATCTTCACGATCGTCACTGCCGGCATCTTCATCACCTTGGGACTGGGCAAGGAGCCGCCTTATTGGGTGTATTACATTCCCCTGCTCCCGCTCGCCCTGCTCTGGCTGAGCGGATCGTACATGTTCTTCCAGCCCTACGTCGCTAAGTGGCGCGGCGGGCAGCAGCAAGTGATGAAGGAGGCGGAGCAGTTATGACATACTCAGACCTGATCGACGCCAAGATCGAGACTTTGGTCGACTGGCGGGGTGAGACACTGGCGCGAGTGCGCAAGCTGATCCACGAAGCCGATTCTGACGTGATCGAGGAGGTGAAGTGGCGAAAGCCGTCGAACCCGTTCGGCGTGCCGACCTGGTCGCACGAGGGCATCATCTGCACCGGCGAAACCTACGGAGATAAGGTCAAGCTGACCTTCGCCCGGGGCGCCGCGCTGGAAGATCCGTCGCACCTGTTCAACTCGAGCCTCGACGGCGGCACGCGGCGGGCGATCGATATCCGCGAGGGTGATCGGGTCGATGAAGCCGCGTTCAAGGCGCTCATCCGCGCCGCGGTGACGGCGAATACTGGCGGGTGATTGCCCGGAATGTCTGCTTTCGACCCAAAGCGGACGTTAGCTGTCTAATAATCTGCTTTCGCCCGAAAGTTAGTTTCAAAGTGCTGGAGCTCTTGAGGCGAGATATCGGAAACGGCTGCAAACCTCAGGCCGCCAGCACTCCATTCGACCAAGCTGAAACCTTCTTCAACGGACGATCGCACACCCTCAGCTTTCGCCGGCCAGACAAACAGGTTCACGGTATGGAGCCGGCGTCCGTAAACGATGGCGGCAACCGTCTTGCCATTGATGGAATCAAGCCGTCCTCCGACGAGCGGGAATCCCTGGCCGGCGAGTTCCGGCACCGGTGGTGAGAAGTCGATCCTTCCGTTGAACCACGGCTTGACGA
>JBKPSK010000148.1:0-21973 GCA_046734995.1 Pseudomonadota bacterium | reverse complement strand
TCGGGCGGCGGCGGGGCTGGCGCTGCGGTCGGCGCATTGGGCGGCCTGTTCGGCGGCGCCGGCAGCTTCGTCGGCGCGGTGGCCGGCGGCATCAACGTCAAGAAGGGCGAGGCCAACGTCACCTTGTCGATGGTCAACGCCCGCACCACCGAGGAAGAGGCACTGACCGAAGGCTACGCCCGCAAGAAGGACATCAGCTGGGGCGCCGGCGGCGGCGCCGGCTGGTGGGGCGGCTTCGGCGCGGCAGGCGGTTACGGCTACCAGAATACCGAGATCGGCCAGGTCATCGTGCTCGCCTACCTCGACGCCTACATCAAGATGGTGACGCAATTGGGCGGGCTTCCGGCCAACGCCGCTGCAGCGGCCCCGCAGGCGCACTGATCGAACGTCGGGGAGGCGCGGCTCACCAGCCCGCCTCCCATTTCCTTCCCGCCACTTGTCGAACAAATTTGCGCCTTGGCCGAAGGGAGTTGCGCTTGCGCTTCCGGCCCTTAGGGTGCGCCCGGTAATTCTTCCTTCATCCGGAGCCTCCCCCCCATGCGTAACCTGTCCAAGCTGACTGTATTGCTTGCGTCCGCCTCGCTGCTGGCGGCCTGCGCGCCGTCGCAGCGCGTCGAATCAGCGGCGGTAGCTGACCTCACCGCCGCCATCGCCCCCGCAGTGCCGTCGGAGCAGAAGCCCGCCCCTGTCAGCGAGCTGGTCCGCGAGGTCACTATCCCGCACAGTATGTTCCAGCTTGAGAACGGCCTCACCGTCCTGGTCCACGAGGATCACAAGGCGCCGGTGGTGGCGGTCAGCACCTGGTACAATGTCGGGTCCAAGGACGAGCCCAAGGGCAAGACCGGCTTTGCCCATCTGTTCGAGCATCTGATGTTCAACGGCTCGGAAAACGCGCCGGGAGACTATTTCACCTACCTGCAGCAAATCGGCGCCACCGACTACAACGGCACCACCTGGTTCGACCGCACCAATTATTTCGAGACGGTTCCGAGAGGCGCGCTGGAGCGGGCGCTGTTCATGGAAAGCGACCGCATGGGCTACTTGCTGGGCGCCATCGACCAGGTGAAACTGGATAACCAGCGCGGCGTCGTCCAGAACGAAAAGCGCCAGGGCGACAACCAGCCCGGCGGACTGGTCGACTATGAGGTGCTCGCCAACCTCTTCCCCGAGGGCCATCCTTATCATCACGACACCATCGGCTCGATGGCCGATCTCGATGCGGCGAGCCTGGCGACCGTCAAGGGATGGTTCCTCGACAAATACGGCCCCAACAATGCCGTGCTGGTCCTGGCCGGCGACATCAACACTGCCGAAGCGCGGCCGTTGGTCGAGAAATATTTCGGAGCGATCAAGCGCGGGCCGGTGAACAGTCCGGCGCAGGCGGCCGTTCCGACCCTGGCGGCGCCCAAGTCGATTGTCATGAAGGACCATGTCGCGGCGGTCGTGTTGCAGCGCCATTGGGCGGTGCCGGGGATCAATTCGCCGCAGCTTGCCGCTCTCGACCTTGGCGCGTCGGTGCTCGGCGGCCTTGCCAGCTCGCGCCTCGACAAGATCCTGGTGCGCGAAGAGAAGCTCGCCGTGTCGGTGTCGGCCGGCCTGCAGCCCTTCCAGCGCATCGGCCTGTTCGAGGTCGACGCGACCGTGAAGCCGGGCGTCGATCCGGCGGTGGTCGACAAGCGCCTGACGGAAATCCTCGCCGATTATCTCGCCAATGGCCCGACCGAGGACGAGGTCAAGCGCGCTGCGACGCAGGACGTCGCCAGCCGCATCCGAGGGCTCGAGCAGGTCGGCGGCTTCGGCGGCAAGGCCGTGGCCCTGGCCGAGGGCAAGGTGTTCACCGGCGACAGCGATTTCTACAAGAAGTCGCTCAATCAATATGCCTCCGTCACCGCCGCCGACGTCCGCGCGGCGATGCAGCAATGGCTCGGCCGGCCATCGTTCAACGTCTCGCTCGTTCCCGGCGATCGTCCGCCTTATGAAGAAGCCAAGGGCGGCAAAGCGAAGTCGGTCGACATTCCGACCAAGAAGACGCCGCGGGCGATGCCGGCGGTCGCGCAGACACCGCCGCTCGACTTCCCCGACGTCACTCATGTCGCACTGTCGAACGGCGTCCAAGTCCATTACGCGCAGCGCAGCGCCATCCCGGCGACGCAGATTGCATTGTCCTTCGACGCCGGTTTCGCCGCCGACGCCAAGGCCGGCCGGGGCTTGCAGAACCTGACCCTGAGCTTGCTGGAAGAAGGCGCCGACGGCATGACCTCACAGCAGATCGCTGAGGAAGAGGAGCGGCTGGGCGCGGTGATCAGCGCCAACGGCAGCTCCGATCGCTCGGCGGTCATCCTGTCAGCGCTGTCGGCGAACCTGGCGCCGTCACTCGATTTGCTGGCTGACATCGTCCAGCGGCCGACCTTCGATCCAGCCGAGGTAGAGCGGGTGAAGGCCCAGACGCTGACCGCCATCGCCCAGGCCCAGAAGGAGCCGAACTCGATGGCGGCGCGGGCGCTGCCGGCTTTGCTCTACGGCGAGGACCATCCTTATGCGACGACCTCACTGGGCGATGTCGCCGCAGTCACCGGTTTCACCCGCGACGATCTTCAGCGCTTCCACGACAGCTGGCTGCGGCCGGACAATATGGAGCTGTTCATCGTCTCCAACCTGCCGCTCGCCGAGCTGATCCCGCAGATCGAGCAGCGCTTCGGCAGCTGGGTGACACCCTCGGCGCCGAAAGGCGCCAAGACCTTCACGACGCCGCCTGCCCGACCGACGAGCCCGAAGATCGTGCTGATCGACCGTCCTGGCTCGCCGCAGTCGGTCATCTACGGCGGCCAGCTGACTCCGGTCGATCCGTTCGGCGACATCGTGCCGATCAGCGGCGCCAACGAAATCTTTGGAGGCAATTTTCTCTCGCGGATCAATATGGACCTGCGCGAGACCAAGGGCTGGTCTTACCGGGTACGCTCGTCAATTGGCCTCAACGTTCACGCCGTGCCCTATTTGATCAACGCGCCGGTCCAGTCAGACAAGACCGGCGAGTCGATCCGCGCCATGAACGACCAGCTCAGCCTGATGATGCGCAAGAAGGGCGTAACCGGCGAGGAATTGGCCCGGACGGTGTCGAACAATGTCGACGCGCTTCCAGGCCAGTTCGAGACCTCGGGCGCGGTGCTAGGCGCGATGATGGCCAACGACCTATATCGCCGGCCGGACAATTACTACGAGCTGCTGGCGGACAAGTATCGGGCGCTGACCCGGGCGGGTCTCGACCAGGCACTGAAGAGCGCCGTCGATCCCAGGGGCTTCACCTGGGTCGTCGTCGGCGACGCCAGGCAGGTGAAACCGCAACTCGACAAGCTAGGCATCCCGGTTGAAGTAATTCAACCGCGATAGGGCCGGAGCCTCATCAGGATGAAGTGGCGGTCGCCTTTCGGCGGCCGCCGTTTTCATTGGAGCAGGGTGAAGGTCTGTTCTGGGTGGAAAGCAGGCATTCGGCGAAGGTCAGCACAGGCTCTCTGCGCTCACCAAAGCGGACTCCTCGGCCGTGTTCTTGCCCGCGTCACCTCACCCTTGATCAGGTCCCGCTTGAATTTCTCTCGCATTAGAGCAGCGCCGTTGCCGCTCATGCAGACGAGGCGGACTCCACCCTGCGGAAGCCGCTCGATGACGGAGACGCCAACTTTCTGTGCGAGGCACTTCGCAAGCGCCTCGTCCTGCGGAATCGACAAATACATTTCGCGGCTCATCGTCTTGCCTCCCTTTTCGCGGCGGCGAGGTCGTTGAGGTCCATTTTTATGCTCCGTTCCGGTAAGCGGGAGCGCGTCGGTCTCTCAGCCGCGCAATGGCCTACAGGAAAATGTTCGCGCGATTTGTTCTTGTAACACAGTTGGGGTTCGACCCCTAACGGGGAACCGCATGGATGAATTGTTCCACCATGTGGCCCCAGTCGCATCGCGCCCCCTACGGCCGTCCCACATCAACGCTGGTTGCCTCATTCACTTGCTGCCGATCTCCCTTCTGCAGCGCCATGAAGCCAACAAAAGACAGGACGATTACCAGCGCGATTAGCATGAAATAGCAGCCGACAAGGCGACGCTTCTCCACCTGCCCTTGGAAACGCTTTACCATCCTCTGTCGTATCGCGATTAGGCGACCGATCGACTATTCGGGTTTGATCCTAGGGCCGGGAATGTCCCGCTCACATTCGGCCACTCCGCTTCGGAAAGTGGGGCGGAAGTGCGAACTCACCGCTCGCCCCGTTTTGTATCAGCTTGCCGAATTCGCCGGTCCCGCAAGCTTGAGCACAAGGCCTCGGGCCTGGCCAAGAAGCGATTTGGCGTACAATATACGGGCAATGGCAATGGGGTCAGGCACGCCCTCTTCTTCAAGGCGGCGCAACTCGTCGACGCTCCGCGCCAGCGCATCCAGCGCTTCGATGACCAGACTTTCGTGAAACCGGTCCAACTGCTGCAACTGACCCCCAAGCGTCGGAGACGACGCTAGCGCCGTTCGCCAGCTGGCCTATCGCGATCGCGCCACCGCCTTGCGGCCTGGCGTCAATCCCCAAGCCGTCTGCACCTCGATCAGCTAGTTCGACCAGTAGACATATTCCTGCCCGGCCCTCCACGGCGCGTCAGCCGGAACGTCGATGCGAATCGGCTCCTCGAGCAGGGCCGGCCAAAGTGGCCTGGGCATTTCGCGGTCATGGGCTGCGAGCTCAACGCGCAGCCGCCGCACGATATCAGGCCGTCGGCTGGAAAGATCATGGCGCTCGGTCGGATCGGCCGCCAGGTCGAACAGCCAGACGCGGGGCGGGTTTTGCGAGACCTGCAGCTTCCAGTCGCCGTCGCGCACCGCTTCATAGCCGCCCGAACGCCAGAACAAGCTGCGCGCTTTGGGCAGCGCCTGTCCCATCGCGAACGGCAGCAGGTCGATGCCGTCGATCCGCCTGTCGCTGGGTAGTTTCGCGTCCGCCGCGGAGGCGATTGTGGGGAAGACGTCCATATGCTGGGCCGGCATCGACAGCCGCTGGCCGGCGGCGACCCTGCCCGGCCAACGGATGAAGAAGGGCACGCGGATGCCGCCTTCAAAGAAGGTGCCCTTCCAGCCGCGATACGGCTTGTTGATGTCGGGCAGGCCCGCATACCAGGCCCCCCCATTGTCATTGGTGAAGATGACCATCGTGTTGCCATCGATGCCCTCAGCCTTGAGCGCCGCCATGACTTCGCCGACGCCGCGGTCGAGCGCGCGGACCATGGCGCCATAGACGCGGGTCTTATGGTCCCTGATTGCCGGCAGCGCGTCATAGTCACTCTTCGTCGCCTGGAACGGCGTGTGCGGGGCGCTGTAGGCGAGGTAGAGGAAGAATGGCCGGTTGCGGTTAGCCTCGATCGCCGCCACTGCCTGTTTGCTTAGATAGTCGGTCATATATTCCCCGGCGTGAAAGCGCGGTCCGCCATTGAACTGGACGGCATCGGTCGCCGCCGCCCAGAGGAGCCGGTCGAGCGGATCGCCGGGAAGCATGGCGTGCACCGCCGTGTCGGGCTCATACTTCGCGGCGCCGGGCATGAAGCCCAGGCTCTCGTCGAAGCCCTGCCCCTCCGGCCGCATCCCCGCTGCCTCACCGAGGTGCCATTTGCCGAGATGGATGGTGTGATAGCCGCGGCTTTTAAGCACTTCGGCGATGGTCACTTCTTCGGCCGGCATGCCCATGTCCTCCATCGGCGGCGCCTGGCCCTGAAGCTCGGCATGATAGATGGTCGGATGCAGCCGCCCTTGCGGCGAATAACGCGGGACAAATTTCGCCAGCTGGTCGGGAACGGCAGTGAATTCGAAGCCGAACCGGGTGGGATAACGCCCGGTCATCAGCGCCGCGCGCGACGGCGAGCAGGTGGCGTTGGCGGCATAGCCTTGCGTGAAATTCGCGCCCTCATGGGCGATGGCGTCGATATTGGGCGTCGGCACCAGTCCGCCGGCAACGCCGCGGCCCCTCCCGTCCAAGGTGATATCGTTGATGCCGAGGTCGTCGGCGACGATGAGGACGATATTGGGCAGGCGCTGGCCGGGGGGCGGCGACGCGGGCCCCTCGGCCCAGCGTACCTTTTGCGTCGCAGCGACCGAATGGCGCAGCCGGTCGGCCAGCACGAGGATCTGGACCGGAAAGAGGCGCCACGCGGCCCAGGCGGCAATGGCGGCAAGCAGGGTAACGGCGGCCAGGATCTTCAGCCCCTTCATGGCTCACCTCCATCCCCAAAAGCCCAATAAGCACTGCTTTGGACCCCCATGACCCATCGCGGGACTCGACTCACCGCACTGCAGCAACGGTCAAACGCAGAGTAAGGAACAATTAACCATTTAATCGCTACGGGAATCCTTTCGATTCAAACCGATACGGGAGCGACATGAGGCGCATAACAGGGGCATTGGTCTGGTTACTGGCCATGGTGGCCACGCCCGCGCTTGCCGAAGCCCCGCCGGGCCTGCAGTTCCTCGAAGCCCGTCTCACCTCCCTCAGCAACGCCAGCCCGGGCAATATCGGCATTGCCGCGCTCGATCTGAAGACGGGCGAGCTGGTGAGCATCTATGGCGACGAGCCGTTCCCGATGGCGAGCACCGTCAAAGTGGCGATTGCCGCCAATTATCTGGCTCAGGTGGAGCATGGGCGCCGGTCGCTGGACGACCGCATCGCCGGCCACAGCGCCGCTGCCCTCATGGACGCGATGCTGATCCACAGCAACAATTACGCCACCGATCTGCTGCTGCGGGACCTCGGCGGGCCGAGCAGGATTCAAGCCTGGCTCGACCAGAACTCCATCACCGGCCTTAGGATCGACCGCAGCATCGCCCGCCTGCTGGCCGACCGGCGCGACCTGCGCGACGTCCGCGATTCCTCGACGCCCAAGGCGATGGTCAGCCTGCTGCAGCGGATCGACAGCGGCAAGCTTCTGCAGCCGCAAAGCCGTTCCTATCTGCTCGGGCTGATGGGCCGCTGCCAGACGGGCAAGAACCGGATGCGGGCGCTGCTGCCGGCGGGCACGCGGGTCGAGCACAAAACCGGGACGCTGTCCGGCTACACGAGCGACGTCGGCTTCATTACCCTGCCCGACGGGCGGCGGCTGGCGGTTGCCTTCTTCGCCCGCGCCGGCGCCAACCGTCCGCGGACGATCGCCGAGGCGGCTCGTGCGGTCTACGACGGATTCGTCAACGCCTTCCGGACGCCGTTCGCGGCGTCGGCCTACGGCGCGGCGGCGGCCTACGCACCTCAGTAATTAGCGCGCCAAGCGCGTGACGTGGCCCATCTTGCGGCCCGGCCGCGCCTCGCCTTTCCCGTAAAGGTGCACGTGCAGACCGGGCTCGGCGACCAGCCGCGGCCAGTCCCGCGCCTGCTCACCGATCAGGTTCTCCATGGTCACCTCACGGGCTGTCAGAGTGGTCGAGCCCAGCGGCAGGCCGCAGATGGCGCGGATGTGCTGCTCGAACTGCGAAGTCTCGGCTCCCTCGATGGTCCAATGGCCGCTGTTGTGCACGCGCGGAGCGATCTCGTTGACCACTGGTCCGTCAGCGCCGGCAAAGAACTCGACCGTCAGCACGCCGACATGGCCGAGCGTCTCGGCAATGGTCATCGCCGCGCGCCGCGCCTCGTCGACCTGAGCAGCCACGACATCGCCTGCGGGGACGCTCGAACGCCGCAGGATGCCGCCCTGATGCTCATTCCTTGGTGAATCCCAGAAAGCACAGCTCCCATCATCTGAGCGGGCAAGGATAACCGAGAATTCGGAATCGAAGGCGACGCCGGCCTCGGCAATCGCCGGTTCGCAGTCAATCGCCGCCCATGCCGCCTCGGCGTCGCCGGCAGCGCGGATCCAGGATTGGCCCTTGCCGTCATAGCCGTAACGACGGGTCTTGAGCACGATCGGCAGACCGAGGCTGGCGATTGCATCGCGGACGTCGTCGAGGCTTGCAATCGCCTGCCAGCCTGCGACGCGGGCGCCGGTGGCTTCGATGAAGCTCTTCTCCTTGCCGCGGTCCTGCGCGACCGCCAGCGACTTCGCGCCCGGTCGGAGGCGGGAGCCGAGCACCAGCAATGGATCGACCGGAAGGTTCTCGAACTCATAGGTGGCGACGTCGATGGCGGCGGCGAAATCCTCCAGTGCCAGCAGGTCGTCAAAGCCGGCGCGCGTGACGTGTGCCGCGACATCGGCGGCGCAGGGTCGCTCGTGCGGGTCGAAAATGTGGGTCCGGTAGCCGAGCTGTGCGCCGGCAAGGCTCAGCATGCGGCCCAGCTGGCCGCCGCCGACGATGCCGATGGTGGCCCCCGGTTCGACCCTCATTCGGGCGATTCGGCGACCGAGGCGGTCTGCTTGGCGCGGAAGGCGTTCAGGCGCTCGGCCAGCGCATCATCGCTCGTCGCAAGGATCGAAGCGGCGAGCAAAGCGGCATTGACGGCGCCGGCCTGGCCGATGGCGAGCGTCCCGACCGGCACGCCGGCCGGCATCTGGACGATCGACAGCAAGCTATCGAGGCCTTTCAAGGACTTGGATTCGACTGGGACGCCGAGCACCGGCAGGCTGGTCATGGAGGCGGCCATTCCCGGCAAATGCGCGGCGCCGCCAGCGCCGGCGATGATGACCTTGAGGCCGCGGTCCCGAGCTCCATGGGCATAATCATAGAGCCGCTGCGGCGTGCGATGGGCGGAGACGATCTTCTTCTCGAAGGCGACGCCGAGCGCGTCGAGTGTCTCGGCGGCATGGCGCATCGTTTCCCAGTCGGAACTTGACCCCATGATGATCCCGACCAACGCTCCTGACATTCGCTTGAAGCCCCTCATGACGTGAGCGCGGGGTTTAGGAATTAGCGGACGATGGCGCAATCTGGCACAGCCGAAAGCCGGGAATTCCGTTTTGGCGCGATCTCGGATATTTAGGGGTCCGGGCAAAAGCGGGCATTTTGTTATGGAACAACGGGTCGTGACTGCGGACCCTCAGTCCTTATTTGCGGAAATCTCGCGTTTGCGGGGTGAAGTGGCACGGCTCGAATCGCGGGTCGAGGAACTCGACCGGCTGGCGAATCTGGACACTTTGGTGCCGGTCGCCAACCGCCGCGGACTGATCGGGCAGCTCGATATGATGATCGCCCGCTTCGAACGGCACGGCACGCCGGCGTCCCTGCTGTTCGTCGACGTCGACGGCCTCAAGGCGTTGAACGACGCCTTTGGCCATGCGGCAGGGGATGCAGCGCTCATTCACCTGACAGAGATGATGGTCGACAGCGTCCGCCAGACGGACATGGTGGCGCGGATCGGCGGCGACGAATTCGCCATCCTGCTCGACCACGCCGACGAAAAGAGCGCCTGCGAGACGGCGGCGCGGCTCGCCGAGCACGTGGCCGGCTGCGAATTCTGCTTCGAGGGCACCTGCCTGCCGTTGAGCATTGCCATCGGCTTCACCCATATCCAGGCAGGCGATTCCCCCGAGTCGGTGCTGGATAGGGCCGATGAGGCCATGTACCGGGAAAAGGACGCCGCCTAGGCGGCTTCCTCGCCAAGGTAATACCGGCGCTCGACCGACAGGTCCGGTCCAAGCTCATAGACGATCGGTTCGCCGGTCGGGATCTCGAGCCTGACGATGTCGTCATCGCTGATGTTCGACAGATGCTTCTCCAATGCCCTCAGCGAATTGCCATGCGCCGAGACGATGATGCGCTCGCCCTTCGTCAGGCGCGGCGCGATCTCTGCCTGGAAACAGGGCAGCGCTCGGGCGATCGTGTCCTTGAGGCTTTCCATTGCCGGCACATCGATACCGGCATAGCGGCGGTCCGCGCCGACGAACCAGGGGCTGTCGTCCGGCAGCGGCGGCGGCCGGGTATCGAAGGAGCGCCGCCAAGTCTTGACCTGCTCGGCTCCGACTTTGTCGATCATCTCCTGCTTGTTGAGGCCGGTCAGCCCGCCATAGTGACGCTCGTTCAAACGCCAGTCCTTCGTCACCGGCAGCCACAGCCGGTCCATTTCGTGCAGGACGAGATGAAGCGTGCGGATCGCGCGGGTCTGTACGCTGGTGAAGCAATGGTCGAAATCGAAACCGCGGGCCTTGATCAATTTGCCCGCCGCCCGCGCCTCCTCAATGCCCTTGTCGGACAAGTCGGAGTCCCACCAGCCGGTAAAGCGATTCTCCAGGTTCCACTGCGACTGGCCGTGCCGCAGCAGGACGAGCGTCGGCATCAGGCCTCGACTTTCTCGCTCTTGGCGCGCTCAGTTTGCGCGGCCTTCAGATCCGGCAGGATGGCGTGGAGCGAATCGAGGCAGGCGACGGCAAGATATTTCGACCTCTCCAGCGACCAGCCGTAAAGCTCGTCGGGCAGGTCGAAATTGTCCTTGAAGGGCATTTCCAGGGTCATCGACACGCAGCCGAAGCGCTCGGCCAATTGGGTCGTCGACATGGACATGTTGGCCTGGCCGGCGGCAGGGACCTCATAACCCTTGCGGGTCTGGAAGTCGGGCGACAGCCGCTGGAGAGTTTCGGAGAAGAGCTTGAACAACCGGCTTTGCCGGTCGGTGATCGAGGGAATGCCTTCGAAGCCGGCCAGGAAGTTGGCGGGGATCGCCTCGTCGCCGTGGATGTCCATGGCGAAATCGGGCGGCGTTTCGTCCATCGCGTTGCGCACGCACAGCACTTCCGGGCTCTTCTCGGCGCTCGGCGCATGCCATTCGCGATTGAGGTTCACGCCGACGGCATTGGTCCGAAGGTGTCCGCGCCGCGACCCGTCCGGGTTCATGTTCGGCACGACATGGAAGGTGCATTCGCGGCGCAGGACCCGGGCGACGGGATCATCCGGGTCGGTAAGTTTCTCCAGCGCACCTTCCATCCACCATTCGGCCATGGTCTCGCCCGGATGCTGGCGGGCATAGAGCCAGCAGGTGAGCTTGCCCTCGCCGATAGTCAGGCAATCCAGGTCCTGGCCGTCGAGGCTCTTGCCCAGCGAGCGGTAGGAGATGCCGGGCAGCGCCGCGACCGTTGAGACGAGGTCGTGGTGCCGCTCCATCGAATAAGGCGCGAAATAAGCAATCCAGACGATGTCGGCTTCGGGCCTGAATTTGATGGTGAGGACGCCGTCATTGTAACTGGTACCGTCGACGCGCACCCAGTCCTCGCGGTCGATTGACACGCACGCCTTATAGTCCGGCCAACCGTCCGGATAGGCCGAGCCGCCGCAATTGGTGATCCTGAGCGTGACCTCGCGCCCGGCGCCGCCGGCGAGGCGGAAGTGGAACCATTGGTAGAAGTCCGACATGTGATCGGTGACGATCTCCAGCTCGGCCGTGTCGCCGGATTGTTTGACGACGCGAATATTGCCGGCGTCGAAGGCGCTGGAGATCGTAAGGGGCATGAGAAACCTTTTGCGGCTGATCGGTGAATTTGAGTGGCCTGATAGTGCGGCAGGTCCGCTCTCGCAAACCCCCCCGCTTGACAGGGGTCGCCCGCGCCGCGAAGCTTCAGGGCATGGCAAGCGCTCGCCCCATGCTGACCAACCCGACGGCCAATGGCTGGTGGTGGCGCGCGCATTCGTTTGGCGCGGCACGATGGCGTGGCTGGTGAATCGATAATTCTCACCGACCGATGACCTCGAGGCCCGCCTAAAAGGCGGGCTTTTTCATTGCCTTAGCCCAAGCGAGAACCGCCATGTCGATCCAAGGCCAGCTTGCCGCCCCGCCGCTCCGTCACCCGGTCGTCGACCAGGGGCCGGTGCCCAATCCCCTGCCGCGCCTACTGTCCGGCCATGATTTGACCGCCGACGAATCCGAGCATCTGTTCGAACGGCTTGTCCTCGGCCGGCTCGAGCCCGCGGAGATCGCCGGCATGCTGATCGCTTTGCGAATGAAAGGCGAGACGGCCGACGAAATGATCGGTGCCGCGCGCGGGCTGTTTGCAGCGGCGCTGCCGTTCGAACGGCCCGATTACCTATTCGCCGACTGCTGCGGCACCGGCGGCGACGGCTCGGGCCTGATCAATGTCTCGACGGCCACCGCCTTCGTCGCCGCCGCCTGCGGCCTGCCCATCGCCAAGCATGGCAATCGCGCCGTCAGCTCGCGCTGCGGTTCCGCCGACGTTCTCGAAGCGCTTGGGGTGGTGATTGAGCTTCCGCCCGGCAAGGCGCGGGCGCTGCTCGACCAGATCGGTTTCTGCTTCCTGTTCGCACCGGCCTACCATCCCGGCATGCGCCACGCGGCGCTGGTCCGCCGCCAGCTGCACGTGCGGACGGTGCTCAACCTGCTCGGGCCGTGCGTCAACCCGGCGAGGCCGCCGGTACAGCTGCTCGGCGTCGCCGATCCTGGCAAGCTTGACGCCATCGCCAGGACGCTGGACGCCATGGGCGTCGAGCAGGCGCTGATCGTCCACGGTTCCGGCCTGGACGAGGTGGCGCTGCACGGCGAGACGCGGGCCGTGCGGCTGGACAAGGGCCGCTTCGAGGAGCTGGTGCTCGTGCCCGAGGACGTGGGCCTGCATCGCGCGCCGTTGGAATTGGCGGTCGGCGGCGACGCCGAGGAGAATGCGGCCCGCCTGCGCCTGCTGCTGGCCGGCGCCGGATCCAAGGCCGAGCAGGATATCACCGCCTTGAACGCCGGGGCGTTGCTGATGACTGCCGGCAAGGCATCGAGCCTGCGCGAAGGATTCGCTCAAGCCCGCGAAGCGCTGCTGTCGGGCGAATCGGGCCGTGTGCTCAACGCCTATGCCGAGGCGAGCCATGGCTGACGTGCTGGCCGGAATCGTCGAGCGGAAGCGGCGGGAGGTCGCCGACCGCCTGCGCGGGCGCAGCCTCGATGTCCATCGGACCAGCAAGAGTCTCCACGCCGCACTGGCGCTGCCCGGCGCGCGTTTCATCATGGAGGTCAAGCGCGCTTCGCCTTCTGGGCATCGCAGCGGGCTTTCGGCCGAGGCGGCGGTGACCGCCTATCGGCCGGTCGCCGACGCCATCAGCATACTGACCGACGGGCCGGCGTTCGGCGGCTCGATTGACGACTTGAGGCGGGCGCGCGCGCTGTTCGACGGGCCGATCCTGGCCAAGGACTTCATTGTCGATCCGCGCCAGGTCGGCGAGGCTCGCGCCGCCGGGGCCGACGCGGTGCTGGCGATGATGTCGGTACTGGCGCCCGACGAAGCCGGCGACGTCATGGCCGAAGCGGATCGCCTCGGCATGGACGTCATCGTCGAAGTCCATGACGAGCAGGAGCTGGAACGTGCATTGGCGCTGCGGCCGGCGATCGTCGGCATCAACAATCGCGACCTAAAGAGTCTCACGGTTGACCTTTCCGTGACCGAGCGGCTTGCGCCGCTGGTCCCCGCCGGCGTGCTGGCGATAGCCGAGTCCGGCATCGCCGCGCGCAATGACGTCGAGCGCTTAGCCCCCGCGGTCGATGCATTCCTGGTCGGTTCGGCGCTGATGGCAGCGTCCGACACCGGCCAGGCGGCGCGTGCGCTGGTGCATGGGCGAGTGAAGCTTTGCGGGCTGACGAATGCGGAAGACATCGTCCTGGCGGCGAATGCCGGTGCAACCCACGCTGGGCTGATCTTCGTTCCGGGAACCCCGCGCGCGGTCACCAAGGAACGAGGCCGCGAACTGGCCGAGGTTGCCGCTCGTCATGGATTGAAGATCGTCGGCATCTTCCGCGACAGGCCGGTTGCGGAGTTGATCCGCATCGCCGGGGAGACGGGACTCGACGCCGTCCAGCTGCATGGGGACGAGGGCCCTGCCGAGATCGCCGGCCTGCGCGCGCAACTGCCTCGCGCGGTCGAAATCTGGGCTGCCTGCCCGGTCAACAGCGTCGCGGCGCCGGCCCGGTCGGGCGCGGACCGCAGCTTGTTCGATTCCGCCGGGAAGGGACGATCCGGCGGCACCGGCGAAGCTTTCGATTGGTCGTTGGTCGCCGGCCGCGACGATCTGCCGTCCGCTTTTCTCGCCGGCGGCATCGGCCCGGCGAACGCCAGGGCCGCGGCGGCGGTCGGGGCTTTCGGCATCGATGTCGGCTCCCGCGTCGAGTGCGCACCAGGCATAAAGGACCCCGATAAGGTCAAAGCGCTGTTCAGGGCGCTTCGCCCGGCGGCGAGGGGCGAGCCATGTTGATGGACGGGCGCTTCGGAAAATTCGGAGGCGCTTACGTGCCCGAAATCCTTGTTCCCGCGATCAGCGAGCTGGAAGCGGCCTTCCTTGCAGCCAAGGACGACCCCGGCTTCCTGTCCGAGCTCGACAATCTGCTCACTACCTATGCCGGCCGGCCGACGCCGCTTACCCTGTGCCGCAACCTCGGCACCGGAAGAGCGCGGATTTATCTGAAGCGAGAGGACCTGCTGCACGGCGGCGCCCACAAGACCAACCAGGTGCTGGCTCAGGGCCTGCTCGCCAGACGGATGGGCAAGAGCAGGTTGATCGCCGAGACCGGCGCCGGCCAGCACGGCGTGGCGACCGCCATGGCCGGAGCCTTGATGGGCTTTAAGACCCGAATCTACATGGGCGCCGACGATGTCGAGCGTCAGCAATTGAATGTCTTCCGAATGCAGCTGATGGGCGCCGAGGTGGTGCCGGTGACGATTGGCGGAAGGACCCTGAAGGATGCGGTCAACGAGGCCCTGCGCGACTGGACGGCAAGCTTCGCCGATACGCATTATTTGCTCGGCACCGTGGCCGGGCCGCATCCGTTCCCGTTGATGGTCCGCGAATTCCAGCGGGTTATCGGCCGCGAGGCGCGCGCGCAGATTCTCGAAGTCGAAGGACGGCTGCCCGATGCCGTCATCGCTTGCGTTGGTGGTGGTTCGAACGCCATCGGCATCTTCGCCGATTTCATCGCTGACGAGGAGGTCAAGCTGATCGGCGTCGAAGCGGCCGGCAAGGGCCTGGAAGGGCGCGATCATGGCGCGACCTTGCTCAAGGGAAGGCCGGGAGTCCTCCACGGCGCCGAGACATTGGTGCTGCAGGACGCCGATGGGCAGATCGACGACACCTGGTCGGTCTCGGCCGGCCTCGACTATCCGGCGGTCGGTCCCGAGCACGCGCATCTCAAAGATATTGGCCGGGCCGACTATGTCGGCATCACGGATGGCGAGGCGCTCGATGCCTTTGTCGCGCTGTCGCGAAGAGAGGGCATCATCCCCGCCTTTGAAAGCGCGCATGCCATCGCTCATGCCCAAAAGCTTGCGGACGAATGCGACGACCAGACGGTGCTGCTAGTCAACCTGTCGGGACGGGGCGACAAGGACATGGACTCCGCCCAAGGGATCCTGGGCAAATGACCCGATACGCCGCCATGTTCGAGCGATGCCGCAATCGCCGCGAGGGCGCACTTGGCGCTTTCCTGATGCTCGGCGACCTTGGCATCTCGAAGTGCGAGGCCAATCTCGACGCACTGGTCGAGGGCGGCGCCGACATGGTCGAACTTGGCATCCCTTTCAGTGACCCGATCGCCGACGGACCGGTCATCCAGGCCGCCGCCATGCGTGCGCTTGGGGCAGGCGTCCGCACCGGCGACTGCCTGAAAATGATTGCTCGTTTCCGGAAGCGCCATCCTTCGGTGCCGGTCGGCATCCTCACTTATGCGAACATCGTCGCCGCGCGCGGAATCGAACGGTTCGCGATGGAGCTCGCGGGGGCCGGCGCCGACAGCCTGTTGATCGCCGACGTCCCGAGCCTCGAGGCCGGGCCCTATGCGTGCGCGACGCAAGCCGCGGCGATCGACCTGGTCATGATCGCCGCGCCCAACACGCCGCCTGCCACCATCAAGCGAATTGCGCGCCTTAGCTCAGGCTATAGCTATTGCGTCGCCAGGCCGGGCGTGACGGGGGTCGATCGCGCGCTGGCGCTTAACCACCGCGCTTTGTTCGAACAGCTAAGGGCGGCAGGCGCAGCGCCACCTGTGCTCGGCTTTGGCATTGCCAGTCCCGAGCATGTGGCGGAAGCCCTAAGCCATGACGCCGCGGGCGTCATTTGCGGTTCGGCGCTGGTCGAACGCGTCGGCCGCGGCGAGACAACGGGCGCGATCGCCAGCTTTGTCGCCGGCTTGAAGGCGGCAAGCACGCTCGATCGCCTTGACGCGGCGGCCGCCCGCATCTAAGGGAGCGCCCGGTTTCACGACCCCCAACAATTTGAACAAGAGAACGAGCAGGCAGCCCGGCCATGAAGATTCGCAATAGCCTCAAATCGCTGAAGTCGCGTCACCGCGACTGCCGGGTGATTCGCCGTCGTGGCCGGACGTACGTCATCAACAAGACGAACCGGCGCTTCAAGGCGAGGCAGGGCTAACACCCCAACTGTAGGTCAGTCCCCGGCTGCGGTCCCTCGTTTGGAACCGCGTCATGGCGTGCGCGTTCGTTTCGCCATTGTAAGCACAGGGAGCGAAGACATGGCCGATGATAAAGAACCGGTCGACCGGACGACCATCGTCGAAACCGACGGCGGCGGCAGCGGCGGCGTCGTTGCCGTGGTGCTGCTGATCATCGTCATACTGGTTTTGCTGTTCCTTTTCCGCGACCAGCTTGGCTTCGGCAGCAAGGACACTGACATCAACATCCCCGACAAGGTCGAGGTCAACGTCAACTGAAATCGAAGGGCCGGGATCTGGCGAGAAGCGCGGACCCGGCCCCATTCGCCACCGCGGGCGGTTTGAATTCTCCGGCGGGGCGGCGTAACGCGACGCCGATGAGCCACCCGTTCGCCCTCAGCCGCATTCATCACGCGGCTTATCGCTGCCGGGACGCGGGCGAGACCGTTGCCTGGTACCAACGCGTACTCGGCATGCGCTACACCAACGCCTTCGCGGAAGATCATGTACCTTCCACCGGGGCCTACGATCCTTACATGCACGTCTTCCTTGATTGCGGCGGCGGTAATGTGATCGCCTTTTTCGAGCTTCCCAACCAGCCCGAAATGGCGCGCGACCCGAATACGCCCGAATGGGTGCAGCATATCGCCTTCGAGGTCGCCGACCTCGATGCTTTGGCCGCCGCCAAGGCGCATATCGAGGCGCAGGGTATCGAGGTCCTCGGCCCGACCTATCACGGCATTTTCCGCTCCATCTATTTCTTCGACCCCAACGGCCATCGGCTCGAGCTTGCCTGCAACATCGGCACGGCGGACCAATATGCCGAGCTCGAACGCGTGGCACCGCTCATGCTCGAGGAATGGAGCCGGACCAAGAAAGCGCCGAAGCACGCTCAATGGCTCCACGTCGATCCCGGCTCCTTGACCGAATGACCGCTGAGCCGGCGATCGGAACCGCATGAAACTCGCTTCGCTGAAAGGCGGCCGCGACGGGCGGCTGGTCGTCGTGTCTGATGACCTCGCTTATTATGCCGATGCCGGCCATATCGCGCCGACCTTGCAGGCGGCGCTGGACGAATGGGAGCGGGCCGAACCGCTGCTGCGCCTCTTGGCAACGGACTTGCAGCACGAAGCCATTCCGCTGGAGCGATTCCACGAGCGAGAGGCGGCGTCGCCTCTGCCGCGCGCTTTCCAGTGGGCGGATGGCTCGGCCTATGTGAACCATGTCGCTTTGGTGCGGCAGGCGCGCGGCGCCGACATGCCCGAAAGTTTCTGGCACGACCCGCTCATGTACCAGGGCGGCTCCGACGCTTTCCTGGGCCCGCGGGACGACATCCCGGTGGCCGACGAGAACTGGGGCTGCGACCTGGAAGCCGAAGTCGTAGTCGTCACCGGCGACGTTCCCCAGGGCGTGTCGCGCGAGGAGGCGCTGGGTTTGATCCGGCTGGTCGGGCTGACCAACGACGTCAGCCTGCGCAACCTCATCCCCGCCGAGCTCGCCAAGGGCTTCGGCTTCTTCCAGTCGAAACCGGCATCAAGCTTCTCGCCGGTTTTCGTCACCCCCGACGCGCTCGGGCCCCGCTGGTCGGGCGGCAAGCTGCATGGCCCGCTGGAGGTCGAACTGAACGGCGAGCCCTTTGGCCGGGCCGACGCCGGCGAGGACATGACCTTCGACTTCGGCACCCTGATCGCCCATGCGGCCAAGACCCGGAGGCTGGGCGCCGGGACGATCATCGGTTCCGGCACGGTGTCCAACCGCGATTCCGACGGTGGACCGGGCCGGCCGGTCGCCGACGGAGGCCTCGGGTACAGCTGCATCGCCGAGGTGCGGATGGTCGAGACAATCCTGCATGGACAGCCGGCGACGCCCTTCCTCAAGGCCGGGGACCGGGTCGCGATCACCATGCGCGACGAAAAGCACCACTCGATCTTTGGAACGATCGAGCAGGCGGTCGTTGCGGCCTAGAGCAATCCCCGGCTCTCGGCCATCAGCCGGGTCATCGCATAAAGGGATTCGAGTGTCGGCACTGGCACGCCGGCGCGGTGAGCGAGCTCGATCGGTGCGCCGAGCAGGGCTTCCAGCTCAATCGGCCGGCCGGCCTCGACATCCTGCAGCATGGACGTCTTGAACGCGCCGAGCCGCGCCGTCACCTGCATCCGGTCCTCGCCGCTTTCTTCGATCGGGCAGCCGATCGCCGCGCCGACGGCGGCCAGCTCGGCCATGCCGGCGAGGAGGAACGGCTTGCACTCGGCCAGCAAGCGGTCGGCGGTCGCCAAGGTCAGCGCCGACAAGGGGTTGATCGTCGCATTGCCCCATAATTTGTACCAGATGGCGCGGCGAAGGTTGGGGCCGGCATCGGCGCGGATGCCGGCGCGCTCGAACAAGGCGCACAATCGTTGGACGCGGTCGCTGTGTCCGCCTGCCAGCTCCCCGAGAATCACTTTGTCGGCATGGGCGACGACGATCCGCGCCGGGGCTTCGCGGCGGCAAGCGGCATGGATTACGCAGCCAACAACCTGGCGCTCTGGCAAGGCAGCGGCAATGATTCCTTCCGGATCCACTGAGCGAAGCGGCTCTCCATCGGGAAACCACCAGGGAATCCCATTCAACATCGGCACGATGATTGTTTCAGGACCGATCAGGGGTCCCGCGGCGACGGCCGCTTCGGGTAGGGCCGGCGCCTTTACGGCGATAATCAGCAGGTCCTGCGCGCCCAGATCCCTTGCGCTTGTCGAGATGGCGGGCCGCGCAATCGTCGACACGCCATGCTCGACAAGTTCAAGGCCTTCCTTGAGAACCTCGGCTGTTGCCCCGCGAGCGAGCAAAGAGACCGCCTCGCCGGCCGCTGTCAGTCTCGCCGCGACCCAGCCGCCGATAGCGCCGGCGCCGATGATCCCGATCTTCATGACCCCGCTATGGCGAGGTCGGCAAGCTCGCGCCAGCATGACAATCTGAAGTCGACCGTTCGTCGCCGCCGTTCGTCCACCGGTCGATGCCCACCGCCGTTTCGGCGCTCATTTCGGCACCGGACGAAATCCGTCCACAGGCTGGTCGAAGCAGGCGCGCATGCGTCGCCGAACGGAGTCATTTTCTCCTGTGCCGCCCAAGCGGCCCAAAAAGGGAGAATGAAGATGCAAGGACGAACTGCCCCCGCCGTCGTTGCCGCGCTTCTCACTGGGATCGTGGCGTTTTCTACCTGCGGTTCCGCCGCGGTCGCCCAGGAGCCGCCGGTTGTCGTTTATGGCGAGACGACGAACGCGCAAACCGAACGCGTCGCCTTCGCCGACCTCGATCTGGCGAGCGCGAGGGACCAGAGCCGCCTGCACAATCGCGTCAACGGCGCGATCGAGCGGGTCTGCGACCTCGACCTGGGTCGCGACGGGCTGCAGGACCGTGGCTACTACAGCTGCGCGAACAGCGCCTGGGGAGCCGCCGCGCCGCAGATCGCCGAAGCGATTGCAACCGGCAAGACCAGTGTTGGTGCTGCGATCGTTGTGATCGGGCGTTGAGTGCTGTGCTGACTGCGAAAAAGGGCTATGCGCTCCGGCATGGCCCTTTTTTCCCAATGGTGCCGTGAACGCCTCATCGAGGCAGTTCAGGGGTTCTAGGCGATGACGATCGCGCCGCCTGCTGCTGTCTGGGCTCCGCGTGGCGCCGCGCAGGCAAAGGCATTCGAAGACCATTGTGATGCCGATCCCAATGCCCCTCCAGCACAATGGATTTACGACAGGCCAGCGATCGGCTTCGTTCTTCGCGGTTGGTTTGAATATGCCAGCAGAGGCGCAGCCACTCTGGCCGGTCCAGGCGCACTACTCCTAGGCAACGCCGGCGAAGCATTCAGTGTTCGCCACGCCGATACAGGCGGCAATCGCCGCTTGGTGGTGACGTTGAACGAGGACATTATCAAGGAAGTCGCCAGCGACGCCGGCGTCCCGCCACGCTTCAGCGCCACCGTGATTCCGCCCGGCGCATCGGCGACCTATGCCGGCGGCCTCATTCGCGCGATTTCAAGAGGCGACGACCATGCGCAGTATCCGCTGGCGGATTCGGTGCTGCGGGCGTTCCAGCCCCAGCCAACCGGCCGTATAACATCGCTCGATCGGACCCGCGTCCAGAATGTGGTGCGGTACATCGAGGCCCATTTAGACCAGCCGTGCTCACTCCAGTCGCTGGCGGGCATCGCCGGAGTAAGCAGATACCATTTCGTTCGGATCTTCAGTCACGTCGTTGGGGTCACGCCCAATCGATATTTGGCCAATGTTCGCATGCGCGCGGCGGCCGACCAGCTGATGACCACGAAAACGCCCATTGCGCAGGTCATTTATGACGTGGGTTTCAACGATATCTCGTATTTCTACGCCTGCTTCCGCGACACTTTCCGCTGCACGCCGCGTCAATGGCGGCTCCGGAACTAACCGCAAGATAACCCAAGACAGGCGCATGCCGGTTCGCGTTCATAAGCGCGAAAGGACATGTCATGTCGAGGAGCGCGCCACCAATCGGCGGCATCATCCTGGGATTGGGTGCTATGGGGCTTGGCCTCACGGGCCTGCTATCCGCCAGCTTCGCCGGCAACTGGCAGCCTGTGCCCGATGGGGTTCCTGCACGCACAGCGGTTATTTATCTGAGCGGCGCATTCCTGCTGGCGGTCGGTAGCGCGCTGGTAATTCAACGCCACGCGCGCATCGCTGCCGCCTTCCTCTGCGCGTTCCTGCTGTCGTGGGTCCTGTTTTTGCAGTCACCGCATGTGCTCGCAGCCGAACCGGTCGCATGGCTGGCGCCGGCCGAAACCCTGGCCGTAAGTGCCGGTGCCTGGACCTTTTATTGGCTGGGCGCTTCGGACTCGGCAAGCCGGACGAACGCCATTCACGCCGGTTGCTCCCTTTTTGGCGTGACGTTGCTCATTTTTGGCCTGTCGCATTTCCTCTACATCAAATTCACCGCCGGAATGATCCCCGCCTGGATTCCCTGGCACGTTCCCTGGGCATGGATTACCGGCATCGGCCATATCGCGGCGGGCCTCAGCATCATCACCGGCGTCCAGGCACGTTTAGGCTCCAGGATGTTAGCACTGATGATGAGCGGCTTTGTGCTTCTTGTGCATATTCCGCGCATCGCCGCGGCCGTCGACAATAGTGCTGAATGGCATCTGGGATCGACCGCACTCCTGCTCACGGGGGCTGCGTGGATCACGGCATCGGCGCTCGCGAGTCGGCAACATGTTGGCGAAGCTGATCTCGAGCGACCTGCCCCTCCCAGCATGAACATGGAGCTCGGGGACCGCGGGGTCGCGGAGATCGAACATCCAGGTGCCGCGAATTACGTCCTTGAGCAGGATCATCCATCCGGCAATTCCGGCGCTCCGAGCGGCATGTGGCCCCTCTCAGGCTTGCTCGGGTTCCCAACGGGGCCATTCCGGGAATTACAGTTGCCGTCGGCTTCGTGCCGAACCGCGCCCTGACGGAGCGACGGCGACGTCCCGGAATTGACCTCGTTCGTCGGAGGACGGAGGTCCCGGCGTCCCCCCAGGCGCCGGGGCCTCTGTTTCCCCTGGAAAGACTTGGCCTCGTCGGCACCGATTCTGGTTCGCCCGCCAAGCTGACCTCCGGCTATTCCGGCGACCCTCGGGCGAGGCGCAACATTGCCCAAGATTTCACAGCGTCTTCAGCCCAATGC
>JBKPSK010000147.1:0-9173 GCA_046734995.1 Pseudomonadota bacterium | reverse complement strand
TTTGAGTCCCGATTTGGTGATGAGGTGCTGCATGCGTCCGTTGCTGGCTATTGGCTTCGTTGCTTTGACCGCGGCTTGTCAGCGAACACCAGAACAGCAGCAGGCCGACAGTTTGCGTGGCGAGGCGCGACAACGCGGTGCTGAAATAGAGAAGCACGCGAACAGCGAGGCCGACCGCCTACAGCAGCAAGCGGAGGCTCTCGAGAATGAGGCCCAGCAGGCGGGCGGTCTAACCGGCGAGCGGTTAAGAGTCCGAGCCGATGCCCTATCAAAGGAAGCGAAGATCGTCCGGAAACAGGCTGACATGCAGGCCGACGCCATCAAGGAAGCCACTGACGCTCGTATCAAGGCTTCCGAGAGTCGCTGAAAGGTTGCCGGTACCAGGCATTGTTGCCCAAGCTCCCCCAGAACCCAAAGGTCCACGCCCGGCGAGATGGATTCACGCCTGGCGGCTACCGCCGAGCTAAATTCCGCAATGGGTCGATTCCGGAATCTGGGCCCTGGCGTCCGGAATGGGTGGAAAGCGGACATTAGCTGCACTTACCTATCGAGCAAGACGGGCAGGCTCTTCACGATATTGAGGTCGTCAGGTTACGACGGCTGATCCAGACGCTGCACTAGCAGATCGAAGACGGCGGGGTGGATCGGATGCGTGAAGCGCACGCCGACGCACAGATCCTCAACCCAGCACACTTCCGCCTGAAGCGCATCGAGCCCAGCGAACCTGACTAGTACGTATTCGCCGATCCTGGGCCGCTCGATGCGTTCGAGCTTGCAGCCGCGCGGCGACAGGTCGAACAGGCGGACCCGGTAATTGGCCTTGCCCAGTCGCCGCATCCTGACGTCGGCATGGAGGCAAACGCGCGGGTCGATGCGCTCGCAGTGATTTCCTTCGGCCGGCGCATCGGTCCGGAACACGAGCCCCGCCTTGCCCTCCCGATACCAGCGAACGTCGGCCTGGATCACGCCCCGTTGAAGCACCGCCAGTGTGATCGACTGACCAGCTACCAGCTCGACCGGCGTCTCTATTCCGCATCCTTCGTATGAAAGGTCGATAACGAGGATTTCCGCGGCCGACCCGTCTGCCAGCGCGGCAAAGCCTCGCATCGCCACCGGCCGCCGCTCGCGGCGCTCGATTGCATGGCCGATAAGCTTGAAACCGGCGGGATCGGAATGCGCGCTCACGTCCAGTCGCCGCCTTCGAATCTAAGCCCGGCGGTGCCCTCCAGCGACCAGCGGACGACGGCGGCGATTCCGTCGAGCGCCTCAATCCGCAGATGCAGCCGCTCGCCGATCCGCAGGCTCTCGCCGCTTTCGACCCGGCAGCCCTCGCGTGAAATGTTGGTGAGCCGGACCGAAACCTCGCGTGAGTCTGAGAGCACCGCCGTTCCCCGAAGGATCACGGCGTCGCGGTCGTCCCTTGAAATCCATCCTGGCGGTCTCGGCACGGTACCTCCATGGTACTCGAGAAAAAAATCATTCTAAATCATGATTGTAAATGAGCGTTTAACGGTTGGATCGTGGTTGGATCGTCGAAGGACGGAGGGTGTTGTTGTGGGCCGGCCCCTTGCGTCCGCAATGGGTCGAAAGCGGACACGGCTATCGGACTAGACCAAAAGGTCCGAAGAAGAGGAACGCTATCAGGCACAGCGTCGCCACGACGAAGATGACTATCCCGAGCTTCGCAGCACAGCCGGCGGGTCGCCCGCGCTTGGTATGGGTCACATCAGTCACCGAAAAATCCTGACGTGAGGCGCTAATGTCCGCAATGGGTGGAAAGCAGACATTGGCGAACTGGCGCGACGCGCGTTGCCGGTGCTACGGGGAGGACCAGCAAAGGAGGGGTCTATGCCGAGATCGCTATTGCTACTTTCTGTCGCAGCGCTGCTGCTGCCCGCGTGCCAGGCAGGCGAGAAGCCCGGAGACAACATCGCCGAAGGGAATGCTGCCGCCGCTGTCCACGTTGGCGCGGATGAGCAGGCAATCCGCGGGCAAGTCGATCGTTGGCTTCAGCTCGTGAAAGCCAAGGACGCTGCAGGCATTACGGCACTCTACGCCGAGGACGGCGCTGTAATGCCACCCAATGCGCCGATCGGCAAAGGACGTAGCGCGATCCAGCAAATTTGGGCATCTATGATGCAGACGCCCGGCTTCGATCTGACCTTCGTTCCGGACCAGATCATTGTGTCATCGTCGGGTGACATGGCACTCGATCGTGGGACATATAGGCTAGCGGTTGCGCCCAACGGCACCGCGGAGACCGACACCGGCAAGTACGTGGTCGTCTGGCGGAAGATCGGCAGCGAGTGGAAAGCCGCCGCGGACATCTTCAACAGTGATCTGCCAGCCAGCGGAGGTTAGGGCGGTCGCGGGCGCCGCATCGTTGTTAGAGGCCCGTTCGTCATAAGTTGCGCATCGCCATCAGGACCGTGGTCTGAATGTGAACGCCGGTGACCCGCTACTGTCGAGCCCAATGTCTGCAATGGGTCGAAAGCGGACACTACGCCGCCAGAGTCCGGAATGGGTGGAAAGCGGACCCTAGGACCGACTCAATCCCTGCCGTCAGCCAATGACGCGGCCGCGTGAAAGACGCGGTTGATGGCATCCTGGTGGGCAACCGCCACGTTGGCCAGCCGGCTTGCATCGTCTTGCTTCGCGTTCAGGAGCAAGGGAACGTCGACGCTCGGGGGGCCCTTCATGGCACGCTCGATTTCCTCCCGCTGATCGGGTGACATGCGATGCACATATTTCGCCAGCAGAAAGGCAATCATGTGCTCGTGCGCCGTTAAAGTCGCCGCAATGACGTTTTGTTCTTCTTCGGTCATGCCTGCCTCCTAAAGTCGAATAGGCGAAACCTCATCTTCACTGCTGCCGGCCCGCGCCACCTTTACCATGTGTGCGGCATGGTTGTCGTCGAGGCGCTGCAGCATGTCTGCCCGCGCGTTCCAGCTGGCGGCACTGGTTTCAAGACGAATGCGTCCATTCGCGGTCGATACTACCACAGAGGCCAGCAAGTCGGCCTCGGCCCTGCTGCGGCATCCGACAATCGTATCTTGCGGCTGCTTCGAGCTACGCGCCTGCGGGCGCACTGGAACCGCAGTCATGCGATCACCGCCGCATCCTCAAACAGTACCAAACCGGCCTGAGCGGCCTTGATGCTGTAGCGGCCGGCGAGGTCATAGTGGATGAGCCGCGCTTCCGCATCGGTGGCGGCCCGTGCGTTCGCGAGGGATGCGCGTTCGCGTCCGAGCCAATGGGCCTGTTCCATGTGGTTTGCCTCTCTATCAAGCGGAAGCACAGCAGTGTCTCCCAGTCACGGGGCGCTTATGGGAGGAGCAAGTGATACCTAGTATTTAGCACACATCTTCATAAATAGCGATGAAAGTATTTAAAATAATGCTACGGGTCACAGAAGTATTTTCTGACCTTGTAAATGTCATCCTGAACATCCACCTAAGAAATGCTACCAGTCGAAATCGACGGTTTAGGCGCTAAGCCGCTCCTTTCCCTATCTTTGACGCCTCCTAGCCTCGAGGAGGCCAATGCCGGCCTCCTCGGCATTTGAAGGAACTCACCATGAAGCTATTCGGAACCGTCAAGACGTTCGACGAAACCAAGGGTTTTGGCTTGATCAAGCCGGAAATCGGCAACGAGGAGCTGCGCTTCGAAAACAGCGCGGTTTCCTGGGGCGACGCAACGACGCCGAAGACTGAGCGCCGGTTGTCCTATGAAGTAGGCAAGAATGGCAGCGGCGACGCCTGCGCCATCAATCTGCATTCGGCGTAACTGAATGGGGGCGGAGGTCTCGTACCTCCGTCCCGAGTTTCGAGCATGCAATTAGAAACCATGGCCCTGCTGTGTCTGCTTTGGGTCGATTCCGGACTCTAGGACCTCTTGGCCGGGTCGGCTCGCACGCTACTTCAAAGAGAAGGTGGATCCGCGGCGGAACGCGCCGTCCCCCGGGGCGGCGCCGGGTTCCCTCACCAAGTCCGGAACGAGGGCTGTCTATGCGGCGTGATTGGCTTCGGCGCGACCCGGGATGCGGTTGACCTGGCGTTCGACCTCCAGGTCCTCCAGGCTCGCGATGGGCAGCGATACGAGGAGCTGGATGCGGCGCCTCAGGTAGGTGAAGGCGAGCATCATTTCTCGCTCGCGCTTGTCTTCGCCGACGGCCATCGGATCCTCGATCGTCCAATGGGCGAAGACCGGGTCGCCGGCGAATCGGGGCGGGATTTCGCAGCGGGCGCGGTCACAGAGGGTGATCGCCAGGTCGAACGGATAGCGGGCATATTTGTCCCAGCTTTCCGACTGCAGATTGTCGACCGGATAACCCATCGATGACAGCAGCTCGATCGCCATCGGATCGACATGCCCACGCGGATAGGCGCCGGCTGAGAAGCCGTGGAAGCTGGGGCCGCCTTCGCGGCGAAGGATGGATTCGGCCATGATCGACCGGACGGCGTTGCCGGTGCATAGGAAAATGACGTTGATGACCCGCCCCATGGCTGCCCATCCTTGCGCAAATGCCATGCGATTTCTGACGCTTAATTTATTGAATAATGGTGACTAAGGCCAGCGACAAGAAAGGCCCCGCCGCGAACGACGAGGCCCGAAGTTTTCAGACCAAGACCTTAATGCTTCGGCACCCAGCTAGTTGTCACCACCGCGCCGTCGAAGCCGAGGCTCGGGGCTGGAATGAGCGCAGTGCCGCCGCCATTGAGGGCGACCCTTATGCCGACAACTGCGCCGCTGCGGTTTAGTACGATGCCCGAGACCGTGCCGATCCCAGTGCCGGCGCTGTTGTTGACCGGCATCCCGGCCACAAGGCCGGTAAAGGTCGTGATGCCCGCGCCGTTGAGTGCGCTGTTCGGGCTGGCATGGGCAAGGCCGTTGACCGAGGCGTGAGCGATCCCCTGGCTTTTGACGGTCGACGTCAGGCTGTTCGTCGTCAGCACACCGCCGTTCAAGGCCAAGCTGCTCGGCGCCAGCAAGATGCGGGTACCGTCGGTCAGCGTGACCTGGACGTCGCGAATGCTTCCGTTGCCCTTGGTCGAGATGTTGGTGACGGTGCCGATCGTGGCGCCGCCGGCATCGACCACATTCATGCCGCTAGTGATTCCGGTCAGCTGGGTGCCGTGAGCGCTTGCGCTTCCCATGCGCATGTCGAGCGCGCTGCCGCTGCCACCGGAACCGCCATGCGTGCCCGCGCTCATTCCGCCGTGGCCGATGCCGTTCCCTACGCCGTGGCCGCCGCCCATACCGCCGCCCATGTGGCCGCCGGCATTGCCTCCGCCGCCACCGGGCTTGGCCAGCACAGGAGCAGATGCGACCAGCGCCACACCCGCGAGGACGCTCATGATCACATTGAGTTTCATGGCATAACCTCCTGATATCTCTTGAGGATGCGCGTCAAACGCCCGGCGGCGCGCGACGTTGCCGAAAATTCGCGTCCGCAACGATCGTTGACGGCGCGCAACGGTCTATCCGAAATGGTTAGGGCCGGCGGGTTGGCGAGCAACCCGGACCGCTGCTAGGCGGGCGGCATGGGTTCGTATCTGATCATCTTTGCTGGCGCGGGTCTTGGAGGCATGGCCCGGCATGGCGTCAACGTAACCGCGGCGCGGCTGGGTTACGCTTTTCCCTGGGGGACCATGGCGGCGAATGTCGCCGGATCTTTCCTGATGGGCGTGCTGACCGCCTGGTTCGCGCTGCGCACCGGCGTGCCCCAGCACGTGAAGCTGTTCCTGACGACCGGGCTGCTCGGCGGCTTCACGACCTTTTCGGCGTTCAGCCTGGATGCCGCATTGATGTGGGAACGCGGCGCCTTCGCCAGCTTCGCTGTTTATGTCCTCGCATCGGTGGCGCTGTCGGTGGCGGGCCTGTTCGCCGGCATGGCGGCGGTGCGGCTGATGGCTTGATCGGCGAAACGAAAAGGCCCGCCGGGACCAAAGATCGGTCCCGGCGGGCCTTATCCAAATCAAGCCCCCGCGTCAGTGCCTTCAAAACGCACGACGTCCGAAGGGGCTGCGACGGCGTTAGTTCCTGATGCGGCAGGTCAGGACCATCCGGCCCCCGGAGCTTGCGCTGGCACGCGTGTCCGTCGTCAGCGCGGGCGTCAGACAATCAAATCCGCTGGCGTGCGTCGCTTTGTCAGGGGTGAGCGAGGCATCGAGATCGAAATGGCAAGTCAGGGTTGTCCAGGTCTTGTTCGTCCGGACAAACAGGCTGCCCTCAACGATTGGTCCGGCAAGCTCGCCATCGGCATTGGGAACCTGGCCCTGACAAGTTCCGGAATCCTTGTCGATGATGGCGCCGTCGGCGAGCGCCGGCGTCGCGGGAAGTATCGTGAGCAAGGCGCCAACGCCCAGCAGTGCCGTGAACTTGCGCATTGTGCCCCTCCTTTGAGGACGGCCGGCAGGGCACAATGACCGAGCGCCCGGAGTCGGCCGAGGTGGTTAATTAGGCGTTTACCTAATTGGAGGCAATAATGCTTTTGCGACATCGCTGTCCCGCGCCGGGACAGTCAAGCCCAATCCAAAAGCCACTGGAAAACGGTGGATAAATGCAATCGGCGGGTGACGGGGGCCGAGGGGCGTTGCTAAGCCCTTTCCCATGCAAGCTGACGACCTTCCCTCGACCACCATCGACACGCCCTTCGACGCCGCCTTGAGCGAGCGGTACCTGGTCTATGCCCTGTCGACGATCACCGCGCGCTCGCTGCCGGACGTCCGCGACGGATTGAAGCCGGTCCATCGCCGGCTGCTGTGGGCAATGCGGCTGCTCCGGCTCGATCCTACCGGCGGCTACAAGAAGAGCGCGCGCGTCGTCGGCGACGTCATCGGCAAATATCATCCGCACGGCGACCAGTCGGTCTATGACGCCATGGTTCGCCTGTCGCAGGACTGGGCGCTGCGGTACCCCCTGGTCGACGGGCAGGGCAATTTCGGCAACATCGACGGCGATAATGCCGCCGCCTATCGCTACACCGAGGCGCGGCTGACCGCGGTCGCCACCCAGCTGATGGCCGGGCTCGACGAAGGCACGGTCGATTATCGCCCGACCTACAATGGCGAGGAGGAGGAGCCCGAGGTCTTCCCGGGTCTGTTCCCGAACCTGCTCGCCAACGGCGCCAGCGGCATTGCCGTCGGCATGGCGACCAGCATCCCGCCGCACAATGTGTCCGAGCTGGCGGACGCGGCCATCCAGCTGATCGACAATCCGCATACCGAGGATGCGGCGCTGATGGATTTCGTCGGCGGGCCTGATTTTCCGACCGGCGGCGTGCTGGTCGACAGCCGGGAAAGCATTGCGTCTGCCTATGCGACCGGCCGCGGCAGCTTCCGCCTGCGCGCCTCGATCAGTGTCGAGAAGGAAAAGGGCGGCGGCTGGCATTTGCTGGTCAGCGAGATCCCCTATGGCGTCCAGAAGGGCAAATTGATCGAGCAGATCGCCGGGCTGATCGCCGACAAGAAGTTGCCGATCCTGGCCGACGTCCGCGACGAGAGCGATCAGCAGGTGCGGGTGGTGCTGGAGCCGCGCAGCCGCACCGTCGATCCGCAGCTGCTGCTCGAAAGCCTCTACCGGCTGACCGACCTCGAAGTGCGCTTCCCGCTGAACTTGAACGTGCTCGATGCGACGCGGACGCCGGGCGTGATGAGTTTGAAGCAGGCCCTGACCGCCTGGCTCGCCTTCCAGATCGAGGTGCTGCTCAACCGCTCGCGAACTCGGATCGGCAAGATCGACGACCGCCTGGAGCTGCTCGACGGTTTCCTGGTCGCCTTCCTGAATCTCGACCGTGTGATCGAGATCATCCGTACCGAAGACGAGCCCAAGCCGGTGATGATGGCCGAGTTCAACCTCAGCGACCGCCAGGCCGAGGCCATCCTCGACATGCGCCTGCGGCGCCTGCGCAAGCTCGAAGAGATGGAGATCGCCAAGGAGCGGGCGGCGCTTGCCAAGGAACGGGAAGAGCTGGCGGCGCTGATCGAGAGCCCGCGCAAGCAGCGCAACCGGCTCCGCCGCGAAATCGCCGCCATGAAGGAGAAGTTCGGCGACGAGCGGCGGACGCGGATCGAGGAAGTGGCGATAGCTGCGCGCGACATCGACTGGTCGGCGATGATCGAGAAGGAGCCGATCACCGTCATCCTGTCGCAGCGCGGCTGGATCCGGGCGATGCGGGGCCATGCCGCGCTGGACGATGCCGAGACGCTCAAATTCCGCGAAGGCGACGCGCTGCAGCAGATTTTCCACGCGCAGACGACCGACAAGCTGCTGCTGGTGGCGGAAGACGGGCGCGTCTACACGCTGGGCGGCGACAAATTGCCGGGCGGGCGCGGCTTCGGCGAGCCAGTCCGGCTGTTGATCGACCTGCCCGCCGAAGTCGGGATCACCACCTTGATGGTGGTCAAGCCGGACATGAAGCTGCTCGTCGCCGCCAGCGACGGCCGGGGCTTCGTCACCAGCGGCGAAGCCACGCTCGCCGAAACCCGCAAGGGCAAGCAATTGGTCAATCTTCGCCCTGGCGCCAAGGTGGTGGTCGCCCGCCGGATAGGGGAGGGCGCCGATGCCGTCGCGGTGATCGGGGAGAACCGCAAGATGCTGGTCTTCCCGCTCGCCGAGCTGCCCGAGCTGGCGCGCGGGCAGGGCGTCACCCTGCAGCGCTATCGCGACGGCGGCCTTGCCGACGCGACGGCCTTGAAGCTGTCGGACGGCCTGAGCTGGGCGCAGGGCGGCGAGAGCGGGCGGACCCGGACCGAAAGCGATTTAACGGCGTGGCGGGCCGCCCGAGGCGCCGCCGGGCGAATGCCCCCCCTTGGGTTCCCGAGGAACAACCGATTTAACTGAGGTTAATAACCCGCCGACCCGGGCCGCGTGGCAAGGGAAATTACCCAAACATAGGTTGCAATTTACCGGCGCTCGAAACACCTCATTAACCTGTCCCGTTTAACCGTGGCCGGATGAAGGCTGCCTCCCGATCCACAGGAGAGCGCGGGCACGCGCGCGCGGCCATTTCGCATGTGCTCGTCGCACCGTCGCACGGTGATGACCAATGCCTTCTGGACGCTTTGCCGATCGCGGCCGGAATCTTCACCCTGAGCGGCGGCAGGCTGTGGGTGCAGGGGCTTAACCAGCGCTTCTTGGAGCTGGCGGGTTGCGACGGATCGCCGGACGAC
>JBKPSK010000146.1:0-9506 GCA_046734995.1 Pseudomonadota bacterium | reverse complement strand
CGGAGATGTGTATAAGAGACAGCTACCCGATAGCGCAGAGGGCCCCCGTCGGGCCGCTCGCTGCGCGTGACCGGCCTGGGAATGCATACGAACTCCGTCCGCATCTCATCATGGCCGAGCCGCACCTTGGCGTAGCCGTGCGCTCCCATGTCGACGAACTCGAGATGCGGGGCGAGATTGGGATTGGATAGCGATTTCGCCCGCTTCAAATCGAAGCTCTTCGCATATTCCAGGCAGGAGCGGACGCCGTGCCGAAGGAGCATATTGTACGTCCAGTCGGGCTTACGGCCGTCGGGCCGTTCAGCCAGGAACAGCGCACGGATCGGCAGATCCTTTGGCAGACGATGTTCATAAGCTTCCATTGTCCCGGGGCTTGCGAGCGACGCGCCGACGAAGCTCAATCCCACCGGTTCGAATTTCCGCGGCGGGAGCTCGGCGGCGGCATATCCGGCCCAAAAGCTGTGGCGGTCCCCTGAAACGATCGCGAAGCCGGTAATCTTCGCGTCCCGGACGAGGTCGTAGATTTCCTTTCGCTCGAAATAGGCCGATCCATAGTCGTTGCTGCCGGACTGGGCATAGGTATCCGCGGGCCAGGGATTCTCGACCATCCCGGCAGGAAGATTTTGCAAATCCGCGCGGTAGTCGAGCGCGCCGAGCGAATTCCCCCAGATCTTCCACGTCGCGGTCGATCGCCGCAGCTTGTCCTTGAACCACGCCTTCTGGTCCGCACCGAGGATCGTCCGCGGCAGCGTGTCTTTTCGAGGGTTGGGGATGGTCACATCGCGGAAATGGAGTTCGGCCGGCGGCTTACCGCCGCCGAAGGCGCGCCCGGCGTCGAGCGCGATCATCGCTTCTTCGGAAAACATTCCGTTGAACTTCGGATCATAGATTTTTCCGACTCCCTCCGCGTCGGTCGGATCGTCGCCGCAGAAGCTGTGCTGATCGGTGAGGATGAGGTCGAGGTGTTTGCCGTAGCGGAGCGCACGATAAGCGATCAGGCTGCGGATCGCGGTCAGATTATTGGGCTCGATGCCGAGGCCATTTTCATCCCACTGGTCGATTTTGACGTTCTTGACCGGCACCGTCCCGAATTCGGCGAGCGAACCGCTCGGCGGCGAGACGCGCGCCGGGATGAACTCGAACCAGGCCTGGTTCGCGGCGACCTTGATCGTCTGTCCCGGATTCGGCGGGCCGCCGGCCTGTTGGATGCTCTGCCGCCCCTGCCAGGAGAATTCGTGATTGTCCCACATGCACACGAACGGCCAGCGCGCGCGCGCGTCCTGCAAGTCGGGATCGGCGAGGTAGCCTTTGTAGACCACGCGATAGCCGTCGAGCGTCAGCGGGAAGTGAAAGTTGCTAAACTTGCCGCCGTCGGGAATCCGCCCGACGTCGTAGATAGTGCGGTCGTAGCGCGTCTCCACCTCGTCCGGATATTCGACGACCTCGTAGATGAAGTCGCCAAGGTGAAGCACGAAGCCGAGCTGGTCCTCGGGCTTGGCGCGCTCATCCTCGAAGATCATGCGCCGATAGGCGTTGAGCTGGCCTTCGTTGACGTCCTGGCAGCTGACGAAAGCAAAGTTGATGGGCCGCGGATCGCTGGGCGCAGGAGCAGTGATTGTCCGCCCGATCCGGCTGCCATTCCCTTGACGGTCGGTGAAGCGGTACCAATAGGTCCGCGCCGGCTTGAGTTCGCCCACGAGGACACGCGCGGTCCAATCCGCGGCCGCTGAAACCGGCGCGGGAGCCTGCGACACCACCCGCCGGAAAGCCTCGTCCTCGGCAATCTCGACGGTCAATATCTGTCGTCCGCCACCTTCGAAGGGCCGTCGCGTCCAGAGGATAATGCTGGTCGCATCCGGATCCCCGGACGCAACACCTTCGGGATAGAGATTGCGTCGTTCGCGCCAAGCGACTTTCGATGCACGGGCCGTGCCGACCCAGGCGAGCGAGGCCCCCATCGCCGCCGCGAGCTGAATGAAGTCGCGGCGGCTGAGTGTCATCAGTTCCCCCTTCGCAACCTCTCGGCGTGCCAGGCGACGTGATCAGCCATGAACGTCGAGATAAAGAAATAGCTGTGGTCGTATCCCGGCTGGCGCCTGAGCGTCAGCGCGATTCCGGCCTTGGCACAGCTTTGCTCGAGCAAGGCCGGTCGCAACTCCTTTTCGATGAACGGGTCGGCCTCGCCGATATCCACCAGAATTTCATCGACGCGCCCGCCGTCCTCGATCATCGCAACCGTGTCGTGCCGGCGCCAGGCGGGTCCCTCGGCGCCGAGATAATGCCTGAGCGCTTTGCGGCCCCAGGGAACCTGGCTAGGTGCGACGATGGGCGAGAAAGCGGAGACGCTTCGGAATCGGCCTGGCAGGCCTAAAGCCATGGTCAGCGCGCCATGCCCTCCCATCGAATGGCCGGTGATGCCTTGCTTCGCCATGTCCGCCGGGAATTCGGCGGCGATCAGCGCCGGCAACTCTTCGGCCAAATAGGACCACATGTTGAAATGCGTCGCCCAGGGATCTTCCGTCGCATCAAGATAGAAGCCCGCCCCCTGGCCGAAATCCCATAGCCCTTCCGGATCGTCGGGAACCTCCGGCCCGCGCGGGCTTGTGTCGGGCGCGACGAAGATCACGCCATGCTCGGCGCAGGCACTGCGATATTCGCCCTTCTCGGTGACGTTGGCGTGAGTGCAGGTCAGGCCGGACAGATACCAAAGCACCGGGCACGGGACCGCCGCTTCCTGCGGCGGCAAGAAGATCGAGAAAACCATTTCAGTCGTAGTCGCCGCCGACGCATGCGTGCAGACGAGTTGACGCCCACCATGCGCTTTGTTTTCCGAGAGGATCTCCATGCGCCCCTTCCTGGATCGACCGCTACCAGATTCCCGGCAACAATCGCCACCGAACGTGCCGCGCATACTCCTCATAGCCCGCAAGCTCTGCCCGTAGCAGCCGATCTTCCCATGATGTCCGCACGATCAGCAGCGACGAAGCCAAGACTGCGGGAACGAGCGCCCACTGGGAAGCGAGCGCCAGGGCCATGCCGAAGAACAGCACGATTGCAGCGATATAGCCAGGATGTCGAACGGATCGATAAGGGCCGGAATCGATCACATGCTGATGTCGCTCGGATTGGATTCGAACGCCCGGTTCAAAGAAGGGATTCACTGCCTGCGCCCAACCCGTCAGCGCAATCCCGCCGATCATCGCCGCATAGCCCAGCACCACAAGCCAACCCGGCAATTGTGACCAATGGAAACGGCCAGCATCGAGCGCTCCTATCGGCAGTATCGCCGCCATCGCCGGCAGCAAGATTGCGAGCAATGCCTTGTCCCACGACTCCGTACCGGGCTGAAAACGGCTGCGTGCACGGTAGATCGCGGGATTGACCCGAGCGAGCACGAGTGCCGAGATCCCGAATGCCAGCACCAGGATGGCGAGGAACATCCATCCCTGCCGCCAGCCGATCGAGCCGGCCGGCAGGAATATCAGGAGGAGCAAGGCAAGCGGCAAACTGACTGCATATTTGATTGCCGTCGCCCGCGGCATCGAAGGGGGTTCGATGGGCGGTTGCGGCTTCGGTGGGCTCATTCCCGCGGGATGCGGTACAGCCCGCATAGCTTGTTGCCGTCCGGATCGCGCAGGTAAGCAAGGTACTGCTTGCCAAAAGCGTTCTCGCGATAACCGGGCGGATCCTCGATTGACGTTCCGCCGGCATTCACCCCGGCGTCATGCCATGCCTTCACCTGCTCGGGAGTGTCGAAGTTGAAACCGACCGTAGAACCATTGCCGCGAGTGGCTGACTGCCCGTCGATAGGCGTCGAAACCATGAATGCGGCGCCGTTCCTGACGTAATAGAGGCGGCCCTTGTCGTCGGTTCGTCCGAGCTTCCCGCCGGTCGCTCCAAACAAAGCGTCGTAGAACCTGCGCGAACGTTCGATGTGGTTGCTGCCGACCATCACATGGCTGAACACGGTTATCTCCTTCAGATTTCGACTTTCGCGGCTGCCGTCGCCTCGTCGCCGGTGTTTGGCGTTCCGCGAGGCTCGATCAACAGCATTTTAACTTCGCCATAACGTGCAACGGGCCGATGCTCGATCCCTTTCGGAACCACAAAAAGTTCGCCCGGGCGCAGCGTCACGGTTCGATCGCGCAATTCAATGTCGAGCTCACCGTCGAGGACAAGAAAAAAGTCATCCGTCTCGTCATGCTTGTGCCAGACAAATTCGCCCTCGACGCGCACGACCATGATGTCATAGTCGTTAAGGCCCGCCACGATGCGTGGCGACCAATGGTCGCTAAAGCCGTCAAGCTTTTCGGCAAGGTTGACCTTCCCAGGCAACCGCTCGCTCATTGCCGGGCTCCCATTCAGTTGCGAACTACAACCTACTGCTGATGTCCGCCGCCATCAATAGACCACCACGCTTCGGATGCTTTCACCTGCATGCATCAGGTCGAAGCCCTTGTTGATCTCCTCGAGCGTCAGCACGTGCGTGATCATCGGGTCGATCGCGATCTTGCCGTCCATGTACCAGTCGACGATTTTCGGCACGTCGGTACGGCCCTTGGCGCCGCCGAACGCCGTGCCCCGCCAGTTGCGGCCAGTGATCAGCTGGAACGGGCGGGTCGAGATTTCCTTGCCCGATTCCGCAACACCGATCACGACACTCGTGCCCCAGCCGCGGTGGCAGCATTCGAGGGCGGTGCGCATCACTTCGGTATTGCCGGTCGCGTCGAAAGTGTAGTCGGCGCCGCCGTCGGTCAGCAGGAGAACCTCGGCGATGATTTCATCGCGCGGTTTGTCGCGCCCGTCGATGAAGTCAGTCATGCCGAACTGGCGTCCCCATTCTTCCCGCGCCGGGTTGATGTCGACGCCGACGATCTTGTTGGCGCCAACCAGCCCTGCGCCCTGGATAACGTTGAGGCCGATGCCGCCGAGACCGAAGACGACGACATTCGCGCCGGGCTCGACCTTGGCGGTCTTGACGACCGCGCCAACGCCGGTCGTCACGCCGCAGCCGATGTAGCAGCTCGTCTTGAACGGGGCGTCCTCCCGGATTTTCGCTACTGCAATCTCGGGAAGGACGGTGAAGTTCGAGAAGGTCGAGCAGCCCATATAATGGTAGATGGTCTCGCCCTTGTAGCTGAAGCGGCTGGTGCCGTCGGGCATGACCCCTTTGCCTTGGGTGGCTCGGATCGCCGTGCAGAGGTTCGTCTTGCCGGACAGGCACGACTTACACTGGCGGCATTCGGGGGTGTACAAGGGGATGACATGGTCGCCGGCCCTCACCGATGTCACGGCGGAGCCGACCTCGCGAACGACTCCCGCTCCTTCATGGCCGAGAATCGAGGGAAACAGTCCCTCCGAATCCAGGCCGTCCAGCGTGTAGGCGTCGGTGTGACAGATGCCGGTCGCCATGATCTCCACCAGCACCTCGCCGGCCTTCGGCCCTTCAAGGTCGAGCTCGACGATCTCGAGCGGCTGCTTGGCTTCGAAGGCGACGGCGGCGCGGGTCTTCATGAGTCGGTGCCCCTTGATGTTTAGCGCGCCTTGCCACTCTCGAAGCCATCGGCCAATGCGGAATTGAAGGGGAAAGCATGGCCGAGAACGACTGGCTTCAAGGCCGTCACGCGCTGATCACCGGCGGAGGCACGGGCATTGGGGCGGCGACCGCAGCCCATCTTCACGCTGCCGGTGCGAATATTTCGGTTCTCGGCCGACGCCTGCAGCCCCTCCAACGCACCGCGGCGATCGTCGACGGAACCGCCATTCAGTGCGACGTCACCGATCGCGACGCAATTGTCCGCGCTTTCGACGAGGCGCGCGGCGCCCACGGCCCGATCGCCTTCCTGATCGTCAATGCCGGCATTGGCGATAGCGCCCCCTTCGGCCGCACGACGCGCGAGGCGTGGGACCGGATCATCGCCACCAACCTCACCTCGGCTTTCGATTGCGCTCAAGCGGCGCTGCCCGACCTCACTGCCCAGGAGGACGGGCGTATGGTCTTCGTCGCCTCCGTCGCCGGGCTCAGGGGTGCTCCCTATGCAGCGCCCTATGCCGCCTCCAAGCACGGCATGGTCGGTCTGATGCGCAGCCTGGCCGCCGAATTCGCCAGAACGAATCTCACCGTCAACGCCGTCTGCCCAAGCTTTGTCGACACGCCGATGACCGAGGAAACAGTCGAGCGCATCGCCCGGGTCTCAACCCGCGACGAGGAGCAGTCACGCGAGGCGATCAAGGGCATGAACGCCAGCGGAAGGCTGGTTCATCCGGACGCTGTCGCCACCATGATCCTGACTCTCTGTTTGCCGCAAAGTCGCGACATCAACGGCGCCGCAATTGCCATCGACGGAGGCACAACCGCATGAGCCTCGATCCTGCAACGCTAGAGACAACCCATTTCCGCTGGGCTTTCGTCGATGGCGTCGGCACGATTACGCTGGACCGGCCGGAGCGAAAGAACCCGCTGACCTTCGATAGTTATGCCGAGCTGCGCGACCTCTTCCGGGCGCTCGACTCGACTCCGGAAGTCCGGATCGTCGTGCTGACCGGCGCCGGCGGCAGTTTCTGCTCGGGCGGCGATGTCCATGAAATAATCGGCCCGCTGACGAAGATGGACTTGGGCGGCCTGCGAGAATTCACGCGCATGACCGGCGACCTGGTCCGCGCCATGCGCGCCTGCCCGCAACCGATCATCGCCGCGGTCGATGGCACCTGCGCCGGCGCCGGAGCGATCCTCGCCATGGCCAGCGACCTTCGCCTTGCCGCGCCTGATGCAAAGACGGCCTTCCTGTTCACGCGGGTCGGCCTGTCGGGAGCGGACATGGGTGCCTGCGCAATCCTGCCGCGGATCATCGGCCACGGCCGCGCCGCCGAATTGCTCTTCACCGGCCGCAGCATGAGCGCCGAAGAGGGGGAGCGCTGGGGCTTCTTCAGCCGCGTCGTCAAAGACGTCCATGCCGAGGCGCACGCCCTCGCCCGCCAGCTCGCTGACGGCCCGATCCAGGCGCATTTCATGACCAAGCGGCAACTCGACGAGGAATGGGCGGTGAGCATCGAGCAGGCGCTCGATCTTGAGGCCGAAGCGCAGGCGCAGTGCATGCAGACGAAGGATTTCCACCGCGCCTATGAAGCCTTTGCGGCAAGGAAGACGCCGGAGTTCAAGGGTGACTGACTGGCTCGACTGGCCCTTCTTCGAAGCCCGCAGCGGTCAGCTGGCGGAACGCCTCCGCCAGTGGTGCGGCGAGCGGGACTTCCACCACGGCGGTAATATCGATGAAGAGTGTCGGTCGCTGGTTTGCGAGCTTGGCGCGGCCGGGCTGCTGAGGCTCTGCACGGAAGGCGACGTTCGTAGCCTCGCCATCGCCCGCTCCTTGCTCGCTTACCATTCCGGTCTGGCCGATTTCTCCTTCGCGATGCAGGGGCTCGGCAGCGGCGCGATCCGGCTGTTCGGAAGCGAACCTCAGAAGGCGGAATGGCTGCCCAAGGTGGCGAGCGGCGAAGCCATTGCGGCATTCGCGCTGACCGAGCCGGAGACCGGCAGTGACGCCGCCAACATCGCCATGACGGCCCGCCGCGATGGCGACCACTGGCTGCTCGACGGCGAGAAGAGCTACATCTCCAACGGCACCATCGCCGACCTGCTGACCGTCTTCGCCCGCACCGGCGAGGGCGAGGGCGGCAGGGGCATTTCCGCCTTTATCGTCCGCGGCGACGACCAAGGCCTGACCGTCGCCGAACGGATCGAGGTGATTGCGCCGCACCCGCTGGCGCGCCTCAAGTTCGAGAATGTGCGCGCCGAGCTGATCGGCGAAGCTGGTCAGGGCTTTCGCATTGCCATGCAGACGCTGAACCTTTTCCGTGTCACCGTAGGCGCCGCCGCGCTCGGCTTCGCCCACCGCGCGCTCGACGAGGCACTCGTCTTCGCGTCCAGGCGCAAGCTTGGTGACGGCACACTCGCCGATCATGCCGTCACCCAGGAAAAGCTCGCCGACATGGCGACAAACATCGATGCTTCAGCCTTGCTAGTCGCCCGCGCCGCCTGGCAGCAGGATCTTGCTGTTCCCGGGGGCGCCGCCGACAATCGCCGAGCCGCGGCCATGGCCAAGCTCCATGCCACCGAGGAAGCCCAGAAGGTGATCGATGCCGCAGTGCAGATGCACGGCGGCCTCGGTGTCACCAGAGGCGCCAAGGTCGAGGAGCTCTATCGCGAAATCCGAGCCCTGCGCATCTATGAGGGCGCGTCGGAAGTTCAGCGCCAGATCATCGCCCGTGACCTGTTGAAGGAGGCCTGCCCATGAAGATCCTGCAGCCCGCCAGCTGGCCGCGACCGAGCGGCTATTCCAACGGAATATCGGCCAGCGGCCGACTGATCTTCACCGCCGGCATCATCGGAACGAACGAACAGGACATCATCGTCGCGCGCCAGTTTGAGCAGCAGTTCGGCCAGGCGCTGAAGAACATCATCGCCATCCTCGCCGAGGACGGCGCCGGCGTCGAACATATCGTCCGCCTGACCATCTACGTCACCGACCGCCACCAATATGTCTCTCGCCGCGACGACCTCGCGCCGATCTGGAAAGAGATCATGGGCTCGCATTACCCGGCGATCGCGCTGGTCGAGGTGAAGGGCCTGGTGAACAGCGCGGCGCTCGTCGAGATCGAGGCAACGGCTGTGGTGCCGGAGTGATTCATCCTCCCCAAGATTTCTTGGGGAGGGGAACCGCCGGAGGCGGTGGAGGGATTCTGTTGGCCCGTCCACGAAACCCTCCACCAGCTACGCTGGTCCCCCTCCCCCGGAAATGCGGGGGAGGATGAGGTGTACGATTCCTTCGTCCGCGACCGATTGCCGCCGCCGGATCAGCTGCCGGACCTCCTCCTGCTCGACTATCCCGAGCGGCTGAATGCCGCGGAGGAACTACTGAAAGGCGGCGCGCGGGGCGACTTGGCAGTCGTCAACGCCCACGGCCGCTGGACCTACGCCGAGCTTGACAACTTCTCCGGTCGCATCGCGCGCCTGCTGGTCGAGGAGGAAGGATTGCAGCCGGGCAACCGGGTCCTCCTGCGCGGACCCAACTCCTACACCATGTTCGCGGCATGGCTCGGCGTGCTCAAGGCTGGCGGAATTGTAGTCGCCACCATGCCGCTCTTGCGGCCCGGCGAGATCGCGACGGTGATCGAGCGTGCCGAAATCAGCCATGCCGTCGTCGACAGCCGCTTCATCGGCGACTTCCGCGAGGCGGTCGACCAGACCCATTTCGTGAAATCGATTGTTAAATATGACGGTGACTACGGCAAGGGCGAGCTGGAGACGCGGACCGCCTCGCTCGAGCCCTTGCCGACCGTGGATACCGCCAGCGATGACCCCGTCCTGATCGCCTTCACCAGCGGCACGACCGGCGTCCCGAAGGGCTGCGTCCATTTCCACCGCGATATCCTCGCGCCATGCGACACCTTCGCGGCGGCGCACTTCCGCATGGGACCAGGCGACATCGTCATGACCAGCGCCCCCA
>JBKPSK010000145.1:0-6900 GCA_046734995.1 Pseudomonadota bacterium | reverse complement strand
GCCAATCGGCACCCGTATCTTTGGCCCCGTGGTGCGCGAGCTGCGCGCCAGGAAGCACATGAAGATCATCAGCCTCGCGCCGGAGGTGCTGTAACCATGGCCGCGCAGAAGATCCGCAAGGGCGACAAGGTCGTCATCCTGTCCGGCAAGGACAAAGGGCGTACGGGTGAAGTCATACGTTCGATGCCCAAGGACATGAAGGTTCTGGTCTCGGGCGTGAATGTCGCCGTCCGCCACCGCAAGCCTTCGCAGGTGAACCCGCAGGGCGGGCTCGAGCGCAAGGAAGCGCCGCTGCACGTTTCGAAGGTCGCGATTGCGGACCCGAAGACCGGTAAGCCGACGCGCGTCCGCTTTGAGACCGGCAAGGACGGCAAGAAGGTCCGCGTCGCGGCGCGGTCCGGGGAGAAGATCGATGGCTGACGAAAAGAAGGTCGAGGAGGCAGCCGTGGCCGAGGACCAGAAGGTCGAGCAGGCGCAGCCCGAGCTGAAAGCCGAGCAGGCGCCGCCTGAGCCGAAGGCCGAAGCGAAGAAGTCCGAGCCCAAGGCCGAGAAGAAGTCGAAGCCGACGGATTATACGCCGCGGTTGAAGAGCGATTACGAGGACCGCATCGTCAAGGCGATGACGGAAAAGTTCGGTTACAAGAACCGGCTGGAAGTCCCGCGCCTCGAGAAGATCGTCATCAACATGGGCGTCGGCGAGGCGACCCAGGACAAGAAGAAGGTTGAGCTTGCAGCGGCCGAGATGGAGCTGATCAGCGGCCAGAAGCCGGTGATCACCAAGGCCAAGAAGTCGATCGCGCAGTTCAAACTGCGCGAGGGCATGCCGATCGGCTGCAAGGTCACCCTGCGCCGCGACCGCATGTTCGAGTTCCTCGACCGGCTGGTTACCGTCGCGCTGCCGCGCGTCCGCGACTTTCGTGGGCTTAATCCCAGGTCGTTCGACGGCCGCGGCAATTACGCGATGGGCCTCAAAGAGCAGATCGTCTTCCCCGAGATCAACTACGACCAGATCGAGAAAGTCCGGGGCATGGACATCATCGTGACCACCACTGCCAGGACGGACGAGGAGGCGCGCGAGCTGCTGCGCCTGTTCAACTTCCCATTCCCGGCGGAAGAAACTGAGGCGAAGCAGGCCGCGTAAGCGGTCCTGCCGGGTCTCTTTTGGAGAAGAGAACTTAAGTCATGGCGAAACTGAGTTCCGTGAACAAGAATGAGCGTCGCAAGAAGCTCTCCGCAAAATATGCGGCGAAATATGCGAAGCTGAAGGCGCAGGCGAAAGACAAGTCGCTTGACGAAACCGAGCGTCTGATCGCGCGGCTGAAGATGGCGGAGGTGCCCCGCAACGGCAACCCGACGCGCATCCGCAACCGTTGCGAGCTGACAGGGCGTTCGCGCGCCTATTACCGCAAATTCCGCTTGTCGCGGATCATGCTTCGGGAGCTGGCCAACAAGGGCCTGATTCCGGGCGTCACAAAGTCGAGCTGGTAAAGGTACGCTATGCCGATGACCGATCCTTTGGGTGATATGCTCACCCGCATCCGCAACGGCCAGCAGGCGCGCAAGGATTCCATCCTGACGCCGGCGTCGAAGCTGCGCGCCCACGTGCTCGATGTGCTTCAGCGCGAAGGCTATATTCGCGGCTATTCCGAAGAGCCCGTCTCCGGCCAGCGCGGCCTGCGCATCGAGCTCAAGTATTTCGAGGGCCAGCCGGCGATCCAGCACCTGGTGCGCGTCTCGAAGCCGGGCCGCCGCGTCTATTCGGCGGCGCGCGAGCTGCCGCGCATCCGCAACGGCCTTGGCACCATCATCGTTTCGACGCCGCGCGGCGTGCTCAGCGACGCGGAAGCGCGCGAGCAGAACGTCGGCGGCGAAGTGCTGGCGGAGGTGTTCTGATGTCCCGTATCGGAAAACGGCCGGTGGCGCTGCCCCAGGGCGTGACGGCGACCACCGAGGGCCAGATCCTGTCGGTCAAGGGGCCGAAGGGCTCGCTCGACCTGCAGATGCGCGACGAAATCGCGTACAACATCAGTGACGACGGCATCCTGGTGAAGCCGGCGAACGACACCAAGCAGGCGCGCGCCTTCTGGGGCATGCAGCGGACCTTGGTTCAGAACCTGGTCACCGGCGTGACCGAGGGCTTCACCAAGGTGCTGGAGATCACGGGCGTCGGCTATCGCGCCGCCGCCCAAGGCCGGAACCTGCGCCTGCAGCTAGGCTACAGCCACGACGTTAATTATCCGGTGCCGGAAGGCATCGAGGTCAAGACGCCGGACGCCAATACGGTCGAGATCAGCGGTATCGACCGTCAGCAGGTCGGCCAGGTCGCGGCCGAGATTCGCCGCTGGCGCAAGCCTGAGCCCTACAAGGGCAAGGGCATCAAGTATCGCGGCGAGTATATCTTCCGCAAAGAAGGCAAGAAGAAATAAGCCATGGCGAAACTCTCTCTCTTCGATCGCCGCCGGCGCCGGGTGCGCAGCGCACTTCGCGCGCGTGCCGCCGGCAAGCCGCGCCTGTCGGTCCATCGCTCGGGCCGCCACATCTATGCGCAGGTCATCGACGATGCCGCCGGCAAGACGATCGCCTCGGCCTCGACCCTCGACAAGGATTTGCGCGGCAAGACCGCGGCGACCCGCGAGGGCGCTGCCGCTGTCGGCAAGGCTTTGGCCGAGCGCGCCAAGAAGGCCGGTGTCGACCGCGTCGTGTTCGATCGCGGCGGCTTCCTTTTCCATGGCCGGGTGAAGGCCCTGGCCGATGCCGCCCGCGAAGGCGGATTGGAGTTCTAAATGGTGCAGGAAAACGAAACCCCGCAGGCTGAGACGCCCGCCGCTGGCGAAGCCGGCAGCGAGATTCAGGCGCAGGTCGAAACCGGCGCTGCGGCGGAAACCGCTGCTCCGGCCGAGAGCGCTGCTCCGGAACGTCCGGAAGGCCGCGAACAGCGCGGTCCGCGTGGCGGCCGTGGCGGTGGCGGCGGACGTGGCCGTGGCGGCGGTGACCGTGGCGGCCGTGGCCGGCGCGACGACCGCCGTGGCGGCCGCGGCGGTGGGGACGAAGAGGGCGAGGAGCTGATCGAGAAGCTCGTCCACATCAACCGCGTCTCCAAGACGGTGAAGGGCGGCAAGCGCTTCGGCTTTGCGGCGCTCGTCGTCGTCGGCGACGGCAAGGGCCGCGCCGGCTTCGGCCATGGCAAGGCCCGCGAAGTGCCCGAAGCAATCAGCAAGGCGACCGCCGCCGCCAAGAAGGCGATGGTCCGTGTGCCGCTGCGCGACGGCCGCACATTGCACCATGACGGCAAGGGCCATTTCGGCGCCGGCAAGGTCACTGTCCGTTCGGCCCCGTCCGGCACCGGCATCATCGCCGGCGGCCCGATGCGCGCCGTGTTCGAGAGCCTGGGCGTCGCCGACGTTGTCACCAAGTCGGTCGGCACGTCGAATCCCTACAACATGATCCGCGCGACCTTCGAGGCTTTGAAGGATCAGACCAGCCCGCGCCAGGTGGCGCAGCGGCGCGGCAAGAAGGTCTCCGACCTTTTGGGCCGCGGCGGCATGGCCGCGGCGGAAGCGGAAGCGACCGCCGAAGCGGTCACGGAGTAAGGTTCACATGGCCAAGATCAAGATTACCCAGACCGGCTCGCCGATCCGCCGCGACAAGACGCAGCGGGCGACGCTCGTCGGCCTCGGCCTCAACAAGCTGCACAAGTCGATCGAAGTCGAGGAAACCCCCGAGGTCCTCGGCCAGGTTCGCAAGGTGCAGCATTTGGTGAGCGTCGAGAAATAAGCATTCTCCCTCTCCCGCATGCGGGAGAGGGTAACAAGCGCGACCAAAGCGAAAGCGAGTGCAAAGACCATGAAACTCAACGAACTCCGCGACAATCCCGGTGCCCGCAAGGGCCGCGTCCGTGTCGGCCGCGGCATCGGCTCCGGCCTTGGCAAGACCGCCGGCCGCGGCCAGAAGGGCCAGAAGAGCCGCTCCGGCGTCTCGGTGAAGGGCTTCGAGGGCGGCCAGATGCCGCTCCACATGCGGCTGCCAAAGCGCGGCTTCAACAACATCTTCGCGCGTGACTATGCCGAGGTGAATCTCGGCGCGGTCCAGAAGATGATCGACGCCGGCAAGCTCGACGCCAAGGCCCTGCTCGACCATGAGGTGCTCAAGGGTGCCGGCCTGGCGCGCGGCGGCAAGGATGGCGTCCGCCTGCTCGGCAAGGGCGAGCTTACCACCAAGGTCAGCTTCAAGGTCGCCGGCGCGTCGAAGGGCGCGCGCGAGGCGGTCGAGAAGCTCGGCGGTTCGATCGAGCTGATTGAGCGCAAGGATCCGGCCGAACTGGCCGCCGCCAAGAAAGGCAAGGCGCGCGAAGCGCGAATTGCCGACAAGGCAGCCAAGTCGAAAGCTTAACAACCGGCTCGAACGCACTATATCTGGCGGCGGGGGGCAGATGCCCGTCGCCGCCTTTGTTTTCTAGGGACACCGAATGGCATCCGCAGCCGAACAACTCGCCTCCAACATCTCGCTGGCGAGCTTCTCCAAGGCCACTGAGCTCAAGCGCCGCCTGTGGTTCACGCTCGGCGCGCTGATCCTGTTTCGCCTTTTGTCGTTCGTGCCGATCCCGGGCATCGATCCGCACGCCATGGCCTCGCTCTATGAGACGCAGTCCGGCGGCGTCCTCGACTTTTTCAACACCTTTTCCGGCGGCGCGCTGTCGCGCATGAGCATCGTCGCTTTGGGCGTCATGCCCTACATCACCGCCTCCATCGTCGTTCAATTGGGCACGACGCTCTACCCGGCCTGGACCGCACTCAAGAAAGAGGGCGAGACCGGCCGCAAGAAGCTCAACCAGTACACCCGCTATCTGACGGTCCTGCTGACCATGGTGCAGGGCTATTTCATTGCCGTCGGCCTTGAAAGCATCGGCGCCCAGCAGGGCATCGCCGCGGTCGTCGAGCCGGGCATGCTCTTCCGCGTGGCGGCGACCATCAGCCTTGTCGGCGGTACCTTGTTCCTGATGTGGATTGGCGAGCAGATCACCAGCCGCGGCATTGGCAACGGCGTCTCGCTGATCATCATGGCCGGCATCGTCGCCCGTTTGCCGCAGGTCATCGGCCAGTTACTGGAAGGCGGCCGCTCTGGCGCGATGGACCCCCTGGTCGTCATTTCGATCATGCTGCTCGCCGTGGTCCTCGTCCTGTTCATCTGTTTCATGGAGCGGGCGCAGCGCCGGGTGCTGGTGCAATATCCAAAACGGGCGACGGCGCGCGGCATGATGCAGCAGGAGCGCTCGCACCTGCCGATCAAGATCAATACCGCCGGCGTTATCCCGCCGATCTTCGCTTCCTCGCTGCTGCTGATGCCGCTGACCGTCTTGCAGATGGCCGGCGCCCGCAATGCCGGCAGCGATAGCGGCGACTGGCTGATCACCATATCGACCTTCCTGCAGCACGGTTCGCCGGCGTTCATGACGCTCTATGCAGCGGGCATCATCTTCTTCTGCTTCTTCTACACCTCGGTGCAGTTCAATGCAGAGGAGACGGCGGAAAATCTGAAGCGCCACGGCGGCTTCATCCCGGGTATCCGGCCGGGCAAGGCGACGGAGCAATATTTCGATTATTTGCTCAACCGCATCACCGTGATCGGCGCCGCCTATCTGACCCTCATCTGCCTCGTTCCGGAATTCCTGTCGGCGCAGGCGGGACTCAACTTCCGTCTCGGCGGAACCAGCCTGCTGATCGTCGTCAACGTGACCATGGACACGGTCAGCCAGATCCAGAGCCACTTGATCGCCCACCAATATGGCGACCTCATCAAGAAGGCGAAGCTGAAGGGCGCCCGGCGCAGATAGATTTTCCGGCCGGGCTGAGCATAGTCGAAGCCGTGCTTTTTTCTTTCTAGCTTGCAAGATGGACAGCCCTTCGACAGGCTTGGGTCGAACGGGTGGGAATTTTACGTTTGGACATCATCCTTCTTGGCCCGCCGGGCGCCGGCAAGGGGACGCAGGCGCAGCGCCTTGTGGCGAACCGCGGCATGGTGCAGCTTTCGACCGGCGACATGCTGCGCGCCGCGATCAAGGCGGGGACTCCGGTCGGGCTTGAAGCCAAGGCGGTGATGGATGCCGGCGAGCTGGTCTCCGACGCCATTGTCAGTGCGCTGATCGGCGAACATCTCGATGCGACGGTAGGCAAGGGCGCTATCTTCGACGGCTATCCCCGCACGCTCGCCCAGGCCGAGGCGCTCGAGCTGCTGTTGGCCGAGCGCGCCCGCAAGCTTTCTTATGTGATCGAACTGGTGGTCGATGAGGATGCTCTGGTCGAGCGCATTACCGGCCGCTTCACTTGCGCCAATTGCGGCGCCCCCTATCACGACAGCTTCCATCCGCCCAAGGTCGCGGGCACCTGCGACGTCTGCGGTCACCACGAGTTCAAGCGTAGGCCGGATGACAATGAGGCGACGGTCCGCACGCGCATGGCTGAATATCGCGCCAAGACCGCACCGATCCTTCCTTATTATGAGGCGCGCGGGCTGGTCCGCCGCGTTGACGGCATGCTGCCTGTCGAAGAAGTCGCCGACGCCATCGACGCGATTCTCGACAGCTGACTCAAGCGCCATCCTGAACTTGATTCAGCATCCGTCTGGTTGAAGTCTACAGCGGTCTTCGTCATGGATGCTGAAACAAGTTCAGCATGACGGATTGGGGGCCAAATGCGTTCGATAGCCTTCGTCGCCTGCCTTCTCATCTGCACACCCGCCGCCGCCGAGGTCCTCTCCTCGGGTCCGAACGGCTTCGAGGTTCGCCAGAGCGTCAATCTCGTCATTCCGGCTCCGGCGGCCTATGCGGCTTTTTCCCGCATCGGTTCCTGGTGGAGCGGCGACCACACCTATTCCGGCGATCCTGCCAATCTGCGCCTCGACCTG
>JBKPSK010000144.1:0-5299 GCA_046734995.1 Pseudomonadota bacterium | reverse complement strand
CTGCTGACGGCCAACGGTTACCAGCGGAGCGACGCCGTCCACGATGCCGGCGATTTCGCCGTGCGCGGGTCGATCGTCGACCTGTTCCCGGCGGGCGAGCCCAACCCGATCCGCCTCGATTTTTTCGGCGACGAGATCGAGACGATGCGGCGCTTCGACCCGGCCGACCAGCGGACGACCGGGACCGCTGAGGCCTTTACCCTGATGCCGGCATCCGAGGCCTTGCTTGACGAGGAAAGCGTCAGGCGCTTTCGAGCCCGCTACCGAGAGCAATTTGGCGCCACTGCCACCGGCGACCCCTTGTACCAGGCAGTGTCCGAGGGACGGCGGCTGGCCGGCATGGAACATTGGCTGCCGCTATTCGAAGAGAAGCTGTCGACGCTATTCGACCATCTGGGCGAGAACGACGTCATTATCCGCGATGCCGGAGTCGACGGTGCGCTGGAGGCGCGCACCGAAGCCATCCAGGATTATTTCACCAACCGCGAGCGGGCGATGGTCGCCGAACCGGGCAGCTACCGGCCGCTGCCGCCGAGCGCACTCTATTTATCCCGCGAGGAATGGCGGGCGGCCCTGACCGACCGCCGGATCCACCTCACGTCGCCATTCCACGAGCCCGATAGCGATCGGGTCATCGACTTCGGCATCGATTCGGCCCGCGACTTTGCGCCGGAGCGCGCGCAGAACCTGAATATTTACGACGAAGTCATCAAGCACGCCGCCAAGCTTCGGACGAATAAGCGCAAAATCCTCCTTGCAAGCTATAGCGCCGGCGCCCGCGAGCGGCTCGCCGGCCTGCTTGAGGATCATGGCCTCAGATCCCCGAAGCAGGTCCGCACCTGGCAGGAAGCGCTTGGATCAAGCGCCGATGCCACGCTGATGGTGTTGCCGCTCGATCATGGCTTCACCACGCCGCAGGTCGCCGTCCTCACCGAGCAAGACATTCTCGGCGACCGGCTGGTCCGCCGCAAGAAGCGCCGCAAGAGCGCCGACGCATTTCTGGCCGAGCTGGCGGCGCTGACCCCGGGCGACCTCGTGGTCCACGCCGACCATGGCATCGCCCGCTACGAGGGGCTGACGTCGATCCAGGTCGGCAAGGCACCCCATGATTGCGTCGCGCTGGAATATGCGGGCGGCGACAAGCTCTACGTGCCGGTCGAGAATATCGACGTCCTGTCGCGCTACGGCGGTGCCGGCGATACCGCGAGCCTCGACCGCCTGGGCGGCGAGGCCTGGCAGCGCCGCAAGTCGCGGATGAAGGAACGGATCCGCGAAATTGCCGGCGAGCTGATCAAGACCGCCGCGCTTAGGGCGACCCGTCCAGGCCAGGTCGCGGAAGCCGACCCGGCCCTGCCCGAATTCGTGAACCGCTTCCCCTATGAGGAGACAGAGGACCAGGACCGCGCCATCGGGGAGGTGCTTGAGGATCTGTCTGCTGGGCGCCCGATGGATCGGCTGGTCTGCGGCGACGTTGGTTTCGGCAAGACCGAAGTCGCGCTCCGCGCCGCCTTTGTCGCCGCCATGGCCGGTTACCAGGTGGCCCTGGTCTGTCCGACCACCCTCCTCGCCCGCCAGCATTTCCGGAATTTCGTCGAACGATTCCAGGGCTTTCCGATCGAGATTGGGCGGTTGTCGCGACTGGTGCCGGCGGCGGAGGCGAAGAAAACGCGAGAGGCTGTGGAGAAAGGCACGATCGACATCGTCATCGGCACGCACGCGCTGCTGGCGAAGTCCATCAAGTTCAAGAAACTGGGCCTGGTCATTGTCGATGAGGAGCAGCATTTCGGCGTGGCCCACAAAGAGCGGCTGAAGGCGTTGCGCGCCGACGTCCATGTCCTCACCTTGACCGCCACGCCAATCCCGCGGACATTGCAGATGGCCATGTCAGGCCTGCGGGAGCTCTCGGTCATCCAGACGCCGCCGGTCGATCGGCTGGCGATTCGCACCTACGTCACCCCCTGGGACCCGGTCGTCATGCGCGAGGCGCTGCTGCGCGAACATTATCGCGGCGGCCAGAGCTTCTTCGTCGTGCCGCGCATCGCCGATCTGCCCGACATGGAGGAATGGCTGCGCGAACAAGTGCCGGAGGTGAAGGCAGTTACCGCTCACGGTCAGATGGCTGCAACCGCGGTCGAGGAGCGCATGAGCGCCTTCTACGACCGCAAATACGACGTCCTGCTGTCGACCACCATCGTCGAGAGCGGCCTCGACATTCCCTCCGCCAACACGTTGATCGTTCACCGGGCCGACCGCTTCGGCCTGGCCCAGCTCTATCAGTTGCGCGGGCGCGTCGGCCGGTCGAAGACCCGCGCTTATGCCTATCTGACGACCGCGCCGGACCGGCAGATGACCGAGGGTGCGGAAAAGCGGTTGCAGGTGCTGGCCAATCTCGACAGCCTCGGCGCCGGCTTCCAGCTCGCCAGCCACGACCTCGACATCCGCGGCGCCGGCAATTTGCTGGGGGACGAGCAGTCCGGCCATATCAAGGAGGTTGGGTTCGAGCTCTATCAGTCGATGCTGGAGGAGGCGATCCTCGAGCAGAAGTCGGGCGGCACGGAGCGACGCGAGGAATTCTCGCCCCAGATCAGCGTCGACGCTCCGATCCTCATCCCCGAGCATTATGTGCCGGACCTCGACCTGCGCATGGGCCTTTACCGGCGCCTGGGCGACCTCGACGACCGCCAAAGCGTCGAGGCCTTCGCCGCCGAACTGATAGACCGCTTCGGTCCGCTACCCTCTGAAACGCAGAATTTGCTGCAAATCGTCGAGACCAAGGTCAATTGCCGCCTGGCCTCGATCGCAAAGCTCGATGTCGGCGCGAAGGGCGCGGTGATCACGTTCATCGACAGCGGCTTCCCCGATCTTGCCGGCCTGCTCGCTTATGTCGAGAAGCTGAAGGGAACTGCCAAGCTGCGGCCAGACAGCAAGCTGATCATCAGCAGGGACTGGCCGAGCGGCGAAGCGCGCCTGAATGGGGCATTGCAGATCTCGCGCGGCCTGGCGCGGGTCATGGCGGCCGGCGATGCGAAAAAGGAAGAGTTCGAACCGGCCTGATAACATCCTCGCCGGCAATTGTCGGGAAGGTGGCGGCGCGAAGCGCTGACGGAGTGTTCTAGACCTCAGAACCCCTCCACCGCCTGCGGCGGTCGCGCAGTGCGCTGGCGTGCTGGGGGCACCCCATCCTCCAGCGCTCCCCACGAAATCGTGGGGAGGATGATTATGCGGCCTTCGGGTGCGCGCCCATGAAGAGGGCCAGTTCCTCTTCGTCGAGGGCGGCGGCGCCGAGGAAGCCCTGGTAGAGATCGCAGCCCCATTCCGCGAGCAGGGCCAGCTGGCCGGCGGTCTCGACTCCTTCGACCACGACCTTGAGGTTGAGCTCCCGCGCCAGGCTGATCATTGCTCGGACAACGATCCGATCGCGCTTTCCGTTCACCAGGTCGGCAACCAGGCCACGGTCGATCTTGAGCGTGTCGAGCGGCAGGCTCGTTAGATAATCGAGGCTGGCGTAGCCGGTACCGAAATCGTCGACGGCGATCTGCACGCCTGCATCGCGGAGCCGTCCCAGCCGCTCCGCCGCGATCGCCCTGTCGGCAAGCAGGCTGCTCTCCGTAATCTCGATCGTCACCCGGTCCGGCGAGAGTCCCGCCGCGGCAATTTCATTGAGCAGCCACGCGTCATAGCCCTCGCGCGCCAGATCTTCAGCCAGCAAGTTGATTGAAAGCCTAAGATCGGAAAGCGGTGGCGCCCAGGCGCCGGCAATGCGCAAAGCCTTGCGCTGGGCAAAACGTGACAGGCGCTCCTTGAGGCCGCCGCGGGTCGCGCGCTCGAACAGGCGCGTCGCGGAATCCGCATCGTCCCAGCGGGCGAGCGCTTCGACCGCGACGATGCGTCCGGTCGCGGGCTCGATCTGCGGCTGGAAATGGATGGCGATGCGGTCGTGGGCGATCGCCTCCTCCAGCACGCGATCGCGGCGGCGCACGATCAGCGGCTGCGGCCGATCCGACGCACGCTGATCGTTCGAGGGCTCACGCTTACTCATTGGCGCCTCGCTAAGCGCTGCGCTGGCGTGGCTCCAGCGCCAGGTCGGCCAAGCCCCACAACGGGACAGTAGCGCTGAGGCCGGAAATCCCTATGTTCGCCCGCGTGACCGCCGACGCTCCACGGCCCGTCCCTGGCGACCGCGACCTTGCCGCGGCGGGCATCGGCCTGCTCGCCTCGCCCACTGAAGCCTCCCAGGCGGCCGAAAATATGCTTCGCCGGCGCTACAACTGGGCCGAGGCTGAAGAGGCGCAATCCTTAGTCGCGCTCGGCGGCGACGGCTTCATGCTGCAGACCTTGCACGGCATGCTGGAGGGCGGCGTGCCCAAGCCGGTGTTCGGCATCAACCGGGGCACGATCGGCTTCCTGATGAATGAGTGGCGGCTGGATCTCCTGCCCGAGCGGATCGCGGCGGCCAAGGCCGTCCGCGTCGCCCCGCTCGACATGGAGGCGACCACCGTCGGCGGCCTCGTCCACCGGCACGCGGCAATCAACGAAGTGTCGCTGCTCCGCGAAACCCGGCAGACGGCGAAGATCGAGCTGTGCGTCAACGGCCGCGTGGTCATGCCCGAACTCGTCTGCGACGGCGTGCTGGTGGCGACGCCGGCGGGTTCGACCGCCTATAATTTTTCGGCGCGCGGGCCAATCCTGCCGCTGGCGTCGAAGGTGCTGGCACTGACTCCGATTGCCGCCTTTCGGCCGCGGCGCTGGTCGGGCGCTATCCTGCCCGACGATGTCGCCGTCCGTTTCCGCGTCCTGGAGGCCGAGAACCGGCCGGTTTCAGCGGTCGCGGACCAGTTCGAAGTGCGGGACGTACGCACGGTTGATGTGCGGCTCGACAAGGAACGTTCGCTGACGCTGCTCTTTGATCCGGAACATGCGCTCGATGAGCGCATCGCGATGGAGCAATTCGCGACCTGACTATTTATGGTCGCGAACCGTCAAGCGGATCGCTTAATCCCTTGCCTTTGAGGCAAGCTTCGCTATCTAGCCCGCCTGCCCCGCACGGGCGCCCATCAAAGGAGCACTTTGATGGAAACCTCGCGGGACTGCTCCCCGGTAGCTCAGCGGTAGAGCGTTCGACTGTTAATCGAATGGTCGCCTGTTCGAATCAGGCCCGGGGAGCCATATTTCCGAGTCTTAGCTGGCAATTGCGAGATCCCCGACCGGTCGGATTTCGGCATGAGCCGGTAAGCTTGCAAGAAGAACCGTGCCCGGCTTGCCCGGCCGTATCGACAGACGGCCGCCGAGCTCTTCGATC
>JBKPSK010000143.1:0-3461 GCA_046734995.1 Pseudomonadota bacterium | reverse complement strand
CCAATAGGCTGTGGTCGTCGCCCGGGTTGCGCAGCATCGGGCTTTCCGCCTCCAGCACGAAGCCGGCGCGTTCGAAATCGGCGCGCAGGATCGCCGGATCGATGCGGTGCAGCTTCTCGACCACCGCTCGCGTGTCGCCGCCGGGATTGGCGACATGGTCAACGACGCCGACAATCGCCCCAGGTTTCATCGCCGCATAGGCACGCCGCAGGAAGGCGTCCGGTTCCATGCGCGGAATCTTGCGCTCCGCATTCTGCCAATAGACGTCGTGGTAATCGAGGTTGATCAGCATGAAGTCATATGCGTTGGTGCCCAGCATCGGGGCTTCAAACGGCGTCGAGATCAGCGCGACATTGCCGGCCTTGGCGGCGAAGGCGTCGAATTCGGCCTTGCGCTTGTCGTTCATGAACTGGGTCGGGTGCCAGACGATCAACCGGCCTTCTGGACCGATGGCGGGCGCAATGATCTCGGCCCAGTAGTGGTTGATCCCGAACATATCGATGACGTGCATGCCGCGCTCGAGCCCGAAGAAGGACAAGAGCTCAGCCGGCTTGCGGCCCTCGTCCAGCTTGAGGTTCGCTTCGCTCCGTGCGCTGCTATTGGCGACCGCCGCGGCCACCGGCGCGGGCTCTGCCCATGCCGCCGCCGAACCCAGCGCCAACGCCACGGCTACGGTCATTGACAAGAATATGCGCATCAGGTGCCTCCCGCCTTTGGGGGGCTTAGCGCGCAGTCAGGGCGTGCGCTAGCGGCTTGCACTTGCATTTCGGGACTAGGGAGATAGCCTCCTCCTTTCAGCCTTTTTCGGGGGACAAGGGCAATGGCGACAATCGCGGGGACTCCAAACGTCAAGGCTGCGGCGGAGCGGCGTTTCTATTCCGGGATGGCGATCTTTCTGGTGGGAATCGTCTTCCTCGGCTTCGCGCCGAGTTTCTACTTGAGGGGCATCGTTCCCGCGTACCCGCGGCCCAATCCAGCACTGACGCCGGCGGTCATTGCCCATGGCCTGCTGTTCACGTTCTGGATGGTCCTGTTCGTGGCGCAAACCCAGCTGGTCGCCGCCGGCCGGCGCGACATGCATATGGCGCTCGGCAAGGCGACGGTCGTGGTCGCATTGCTGTTGGTGCCGGTCATGTATTTGACCGCGGTCTGGCAGGTCGTCCGCGCCAACCAGCCTCCGTTTACCGATCCCCTGACCTGGACTGCCATTCCCTTGGCGGTGATCCCGGCCTTTGCCTATCTGGTCTTGCAGGCATGGCGCCGGCGGCGCGAAGCACAATGGCACAAGCGCCTGATGCTCGGCGCAACCATCCTGGTTGTCTTCGGCCCGGGATTCTCACGCATTCCGCTCGCCCCGCCGACGTTCTGGGGCTTTACAATCCAACTGCTGGTCGGGCTTTGCCTTTTGTTCGCCCCCTTGTTCGTCTGGGACCGCAGGACACAGCGGCGCATCCATCCGGCGACCTGGACAGCGTTCGCCACCTGCACGGCAGCTGCCGTCGTTCCGCTGGTGCTCATCGCTACCGGCTCCTGGGCCCCGGTCGCGGCTCGTCTGCCGGGAGTCGGCGGCTAGCCGAATACGGCCTTGCGTCGCGCAAGGCTCTCCGCCGGCCATAGCTGGCTGCTGTCGTAATAGCCCACGACCGCCATCGCGCCCTCAGGGATGCGCACCCAGGGCAGCTTCGAGCGTGTGTAAATGTGAATATCAGGCGGCAGTGAACCTGGATCGTCGAGCGTGCCGACCCGGACGAAGCGGAGGATATCATCAGCGGCTTGGGCGACCCCTTGATTGTCTCGACGCTGTCGCTTTCGACCAAGGCATTGATGACGAAAGCGCTGCCGGTTTCAGTCTGGCACGAAGTACAGTGGCAGCAATGCACGAACATCGACTCCCGGGTCGTCCTGAACCGGACTGCCCCGCAAGCGCAGCCGCCTTCGCGCGTCATGCCGCCTCCTTCGCCGGATTCGCCGCCGCCATCGCCTGGATCAGCTTGAGCGCCTCATGCGCGCTCAGCGCGGAACCCTCCTGCCACAGGCCGACGTAGCTCAGATGCTCGCCGGCGAAAACGATCGGGCCTTCGGGCTTGAGCAACTCTAAATAAACGCCGGTCCGCCGGTCACCGCCCCGGCCCGGTCCGCCGCCCCACAAAGCTCCGACACCTTCCGAATAAGGCACCTGGCCCCAGTTCACGACGACCGGTTTTTCCAGCAGCGTCGCTTTGCCCGGGTGCAGTGCCTCGATCGAACCCGCACTGATCCGGATCTGCTCGGCGATCGGCAATTTGGTGAAGGCCTCGGGCGTGTCCTGATGGGTCCAGCCCGCGACATAAGCTCCGATCAGGATCCCGCGGGCCGAATTGAAATTGTGGCTCGGGTAGACGACGTTTTCGTTCAATTTGTCCGTCCAGGCGAGACCGCCGTAAATGCCATCCGCTTCCCAGAAACGCGGCGCCTCGAATGCCACCTTCGCACTCCGCAGATAATTGACGCTTCTCAGCGCCGCGTTCTTGGCCCGCGAAAAGTCGTTGGGGATGCGCGCCAGCAAGTGCGCCGGCAAGGTGACGACGGCATAATCCGCCCGCGTCGCGCCGCTCTTATGCTCGACGCGCACCCCCCGGCCATCGCGACGGATGGCGCTCACCGGCTCACCCAGCCGCACGCTCGGCTGCACGGCGAGGTGGAGCGCGTGGGCGATGCGGTCCATGCCGCCGACCGGCTGCAGCATGGTCGGCTGCATATCAATGATCGCTTCGAAGAACAAAGGGAAGGCGGCGCCGCGGTTGGGAAGGATTTCCCTCAGGGTCAGTGGATCAAGGGGCTTGCCCGGGTGGTCGTAGCCGCCAGGCCAGTCCGTGAAGCCAAGGGGTGGCAGGCCGAGCGGTACCCCCTTGTCGTCAAGACCTCCGTAGAATTGCAGGAACTGACGGAATTGCTCGAGCTCCTCCTTCGGCATTTCCGCCTTTAACGCCCCCTGGTCGATCGCCTTTGCCAGCAATTCCGACAGGCGCGCCTGGAAGCTGTACATTGCCTGCCGGCCGGGCCTCACCTTGCCGGCGAAGTCCCAACCGGTGGCGATCGCGCTGTTGACGAACACCTCCATCGGCACATTGAGCCGCTTGGCATAGCCGAGGATGGCGTGATGCCAGCTTGGAATGCGCGCTGGGCCGGCGTTGAAATAGAGCCCATCGGAAAATTGCGCCTGCTGCAGCGGCCGGTCGATCTGCTCGACACGATCGCCGCCGCGGATCGTCCAGGCCCGGCCACCGGGGCGGTTGCGCGCCTCGAGCACGGTTACCTTGTAGCCTGCCTGGACCAACTCGTAGGCCGAGACCAGGCCGGCAATGCCGGCGCCGAGAACGACCACCGTTTTGCCGTTGCCCGAGGCCGGCGGCAAGGCGAAGTCGGCCGCCGAGGCCGGAGTCGCGGGCGACAAACCGAGCAGGTTCATGGCGGCGAGCATG
>JBKPSK010000142.1:0-25544 GCA_046734995.1 Pseudomonadota bacterium | reverse complement strand
GGCACCGCCTGGGGGAGGCGTGGTTTCTGCCATGGTCATTCTCCTAGGGGTTCGGAGAGGCACTTACGGAACGCGGGAATTGGCCGACGGGGAACGCAGGTGCGCTATGGGACTGCCGGGGGCCGCGTCGGCCTCTGCGCCCGCCCGACCGAGTCGGTCAATAGACGGACGCCGGGTGCTCAGGCGTGGCGGGCGGCGACCAGATAATTGAGCCGCAGGTCCTCGCTCAAGTGCAGGCCGCGAAGGGGCGAGAAGCTGATACCCTCGCAATCGATGACAGCCAGCCCGGCGGCGGCCATCATCGCGTTCATTTCGTCGGGCGTGATGAACCGGTGGTGGTCGTGGGTGCCCTTGGGGATCTGGCCGATGCCTTCCGCGATGGTGATCATCAGCAGCCGCGACCGGGCGGTGCGGTTGGGTGTCGAGAGGATCATGAGGCCGTCCGGCGCCAGGTGTGCGCCGAGGCTTTTCAGGAACGCCTGCGGGTCGGCGACATGCTCGATCACTTCCATTGACGTGACGAGGTCGAACTGGCCGCCGATCTCCTCAACCGCGGCATGGCGATAGTCGATCTCCAGTTCCTGCCCCGCCGCGTGATCGCGCGCGACGGCGATAAGCTCCGGAGCGGCATCGATTGCCGTCACCTTCGCGCCCAGCCGCGCGAGCGGCTCGGCGAGCAGCCCAGCGCCGCAACCGACGTCGAGAGCGGTCCTGCCTTCGAGTGGGCGGAAGCCATGCTCGTCGCACTGCCAATGCTGGTCGATCATGTCGCGGACGTAGGCGAGCCGCACCGGGTTCAATTTGTGCAGCATCGCCTCGGAACCGTTCGGGTCCCACCAGTCACCGGCGTGGGAGCCGAACTGCCGGACTTCCTCTGGAATGACGCTGCTTGTCTCCGCCATTGCGCCCCCCTAACAGGACGCCGCCTTTCAACCAAGGAGCCGCGACAACCGAATGGCCCGCATCGTGATGAAATTCGGCGGCACATCGATGGCGGGCATCGAGCGCATCCGCCATGTCGCCGGGCGGGTGAAGCGCGAGGCCGAGGCCGGCAACCAGGTCGCGGTGGTGGTCTCGGCGATGGCCGGCGAGACCGACCGGCTGGTACAGATGTGCCGCGAGGCCGCCCCGCTTTACGACCCGCGCGAATATGACGTGGTCGTCGCCAGCGGCGAGCAGGTGACCAGCGGCCTGCTGGCAATCACCTTGCAGGGCATGGGTTTGAACGCCCGCTCCTACATGGGGTGGCAATTGCCGATCCGTGCCTCGGGCCACGCCGCCGCCCTGATCGAAGGCATCGACGTCGATGTGCTCGAGCGCGTGTTCGACGACAAGGGCATCGCCGTCATCCCCGGCTTCCAGGGCGTCACCAGCGACGGCGCGCTGGCGACCTTGGGCCGCGGCGGATCGGACACGTCGGCGGTGGCGCTGGCGGCGGCGATGAAGGCCGACCGCTGCGACATCTACACCGACGTCGACGGCGTCTACACCACCGACCCGCGCATCGTGCCGAAGGCCCGCAAATTGGATTTCGTCACCTATGAGGAAATGCTCGAGCTGGCCTCGGTCGGCGCCAAGGTGCTGCAGACCCGCTCGGTCGGCCTCGCCATGCGCTACAACATGCCGATCCAGGTCCTTTCTTCATTCGAGGATTTGCCCGGGACCCTGATCGCCGGCGAAAGCGCCATCGAAGGACAGAAAATGGAACGCAACGTCATCACCGGCATCGCCCACGACCGCAACGAGGCTTTGGTCACTTTGGTCGATTTGCCCGACCGGCCAGGCGTTGTCGCCGCGGTCTTCGGCCCGCTCGCCAAGGCCAACATCAACGTCGACATGATCGTCCAGTCGGTGCGCAGCGCCGGCGACGAGAGCGACCTCGCCTTCACCGTCCCCAATGCGTCCCTGACCCACGCCGTCGCCGAGCTGGGAAAGATCAGGAAGGACGTCGGCTTCAAGCGGATCCTGACCAACATGGAGATCGCCAAGGTGAGCGCGGTGGGCGTCGGCATGCGATCCAACGCCGGCATCGCCGCGCAGATGTTCGAGGCGCTGGCCGAGCGGCGGATCAACATCCTCGCCATCACTACCTCGGAGATCAAGGTCTCGGTGCTGATCCCCGAGGAATATACCGAGCTCGCCGTGCGCGTGCTGCACAGCGCCTTTGGCCTGGATGCCGAGGCCGACAGCGCCGGAGCGGCGGCGTGAGCGGCGAAGGACTGATTGCCGAAGCGCGCGGCGTCCACGGCAGCGAAGGCCACTCCAAGCTCAAGGAGCTGATGCACCGCGGCACCGAGTTTTTGGGCTGCGACATCGCCATCATGGGCGGAGCGATGAGCTGGGTGTCCGAGCGCAATCTGGTCTCCGCCATCTCAAACGCCGGCGGCTTCGGCGTGATCGCCTGCGGGGCGATGACGCCGGACCTGCTCGACACCGAAATCGCCGAGACCAGGAAGCGGACCGACAAGCCCTTCGGCGTCAATCTGATCACCATGCACCCGATGCTGAATGAGCTGATCGACACCTGCGCCAAGCATCGGGTCGGCCATGTCGTGCTCGCCGGCGGGCTGCCGCCGGGCGGGGCCATCGACCGGATCAAAGGCAGTGGCGCGAAGCTCGTCTGCTTTGCCCCGGCGCTGAGCCTGGCGAAGAAACTGACGCGTTCGGGCGCCGACGCGTTGGTGATCGAGGGCATGGAGGCCGGCGGCCATATCGGGCCGGTGTCGACCAGCGTGCTGGCGCAGGAAATCCTGCCCCACATATCCCACGACATGCCGGTGTTCGTCGCCGGCGGCATCGGCCGCGGCGAGGCGATCGCCGCCTATCTGGAGATGGGCGCGGTCGGCGTGCAGCTTGGCACGCGGTTCGTCTGCGCCCACGAGAGCATCGCCCATCCCAATTTCAAGAAGGCCTTCATCCGCGCCTCGGCCCGCGATGCCATCCCCAGCGTCCAGATCGACCCGCGGCTGCCGGTCATCCCGGTCCGCGCACTCAAGAACCGCGAGATGGAGAATTTCGCCGCCAAGCAGCGCGAGGTCGCGCAGCAGCTCGACGAGGGCGCGATCGAAATGGCCGAGGCGCAATTGCAGATCGAGCATTATTGGGCGGGCGCGCTCCGCCGCGCGGTGATCGACGGCGACGTCGAGAGCGGATCGGTCATGGCCGGCCAGTCGGTCGGCATGGTCAATCGCGAAGAGCCGGTGGTGGCGATCATCCAGGAGCTGGCCGACGAGGCGGCGACGGCGCTGGAGAACCGCGGCTGAGTACTTTTCCTTGCGTCCGTGAAATTATTGCAACGAAAGCAAATCAGCGACGTTCTCGCGCCCAATACCAACATCAACATATGTTGCAATTGAGATGAGCCCGAACGACTTTCCATCTCCCGATCCCGCTCATGCGCAGGAGGAATTGCGGGAGGGCATCGAATTTAGCCGGGTGCTGGTGCGGCAGTCCCGCATGCTCATCGAGCTGTCCGAAAGCGATGGTGCCTTCCCGGTTGACGAGGACGACTACAGCATCGCCAACTAGGTAATTCCCCGCATATGCTCCCGGTCCATGCGGCTTAACCGTTGCGGGCATGGGCAAGCCCGCAAAACAGTTGCTCATTGCAATTTTGGCATTGCCCTGGGCAGCTCCGGTTCACGCAGCTTCCGAATGGAAGTTCGCAGCTACATTCTTTACGACGTGACGCAAAACGGTCCCGTTCTCGGCGCGCGCTACGAGTTCTAGCTTCGGCTTTCGATTAGCCTTCACGTGACAGGAACGCGGCGCATCTGATAGCGCTGCGCCATGCCGCTGACCGCCGCCACCTCCGCCCGGGAAATCCTCACCGGGCTGCACGACCTGATGGCGCGGCGCGGCTCGGCCCAGGCCAAGCTCGACCATGTCGTCGACCTCATCGCCGAGGCGATGCAGAGCGAAGTCTGCTCGATCTACCTCCTGCGCAACAACAAGCTCGAATTGTTCGCCACCCATGGCCTGCGGAAGGAAGCGGTGCACGTCACCCGCCTCGCAATGGGCGAGGGCCTGGTCGGAACCATCGCCGCCATGGGACGAGTCCTGAACCTCGCCGAGGCCGCCAGCCATCCGGCCTTCGCTTATCGTCCAGAGACCGGCGAAGAGCGCTTCCACAGCTTCGCCGGCGTCCCGATCGTGCGCCGCGAGAGCCCGATCGGCGTGCTCGCTGTCCAGCATGCCGAGCCGCGGCGCTACGAAGACGTCGAGATCGAGGCGCTGCAGACCGTGGCGATGGTGCTTTCCGAGCTGATCGCCAATTCCCGCCTGGTCGACGGCACGCGCGCGATGCGCACCGACAGCGGCCCGGTGCGCATGGCCGGCCTCAAGCTGGTCGTCGGCATGGCCAAAGGCGCGGCCGTCTTTCACGAGCCGCGAGTCACCATCGAGCACACCGTCGCCGAGGACACGGAAGCCGAGCGCACCCGCGTCTATTCGGCTTTTCGCCGGATGCGCGAGCAGATCGAGGCGATGACCCGCGAGGCCGAGTTCGGCACCGCCGGCGAGCACCAGGAGATCCTCGAGACCTACAAGATGTTCGCCTATGACGAGGGCTGGTCGCGGCGGATCAATGAGGCGATCGATTCCGGCCTGACCGCCGAAGCGGCGATCGAGCGCGTCCAGCAGCGGACCCGCGCCCGCATGCTGGAGATCGACGATCCCCTGCTGCAGGAGCGGATGCACGACCTCGAAGACCTGTCGAACCGGCTGCTGCGGATCGTCTCGGGCCGCATGGGCACGGCGGCGCAGACGGGGCTGGCACGCGACAGCGTCCTCATCGCCCGCAACCTGGGGCCCGCCGAGCTGCTGGAATATGACCGGCGGCGATTGAAGGCGGTGGTTCTCGAAGAGGGCTCGCTTACCGCCCACATGACGATCGTCGCCCGTGCGATGGGGGTGCCGGTGGTCGGCCGCATCGGCGACATCCGCCATGTCGCGTCGGAAGGCGATACGATCCTCGTGGACGGCGACAATGGCACGGTTATCGTCCGCCCCACGCGCCCGTTGGTCAACGCCTTCGAAACGCGGATGGCGTTAAGCCAGAAGCGCCGCGCCGAATATGCCTCATTGAAGAACCTGCCCGCGGTCACAAAGGACGGTGAGCAGGTGACGCTGATGGTCAATGCCGGCCTGGCCGAAGATGCCGCCGCGCTGCACCTCGCGGGCGCCGATGGCATTGGCCTGTTCCGCACCGAGTTCCAGTTCCTCATCGCCGCCCAGCTCCCCGGGCGCGAAAGCCAGCTGAAACTCTACAAGCAGGTGCTTGAGGCCGCCGGCGACAAGCCGGTCATCTTCCGCACTGTCGACATAGGCGGCGACAAAGCCTTGCCCTACCTGACCGACGAGAAGGACGAGGCCGAAAATCCGGCGATGGGCTGGCGGGCGCTGCGCCTCAGCCTCGAGCGGACGACCTTGATGAAGGCGCAGGCTCGGGCGCTGATCGAGGCGTCGCATGGTCGAATCTTGAGAGTCATGTTCCCAATGGTGTCCGAGCCTTGGGAATATGAGGAAGCGCGCGCCTTGTTCGAGGAGCAATTGGCCTGGGCCAAGCGCGGCCACCGGCCGGTGCCGCGGTCGATTGAGTTCGGCGCCATGCTGGAGGTGCCAAGCCTGGCCGAGATGCTCGATCAGCTGCTTCCGCGAATCGACTTCCTGTCGATCGGCACCAATGACCTTACCCAATTCCTGTTCGCCGCCGACCGCGCCGACCCGCGGCTTGCCGAACGCTACGACTGGCTGAGCCCGGCGATCCTGCGGTTCCTGCGCCGCGTCGCCGGCCAGACGACCGCTGCCGGCGTTCCCGTGCGCGTCTGCGGCGAGATGGGCGGCAGGCCCCTGGAAGCAATGGCGCTGATCGGCATCGGCATCGCCAATTTCTCGATCACGCCGGCCGCGGTCGGGCCGGTCAAGGCGATGGTCCGGTCATTGGACGCGGCCGCCGTCCGGGCGCGCCTTGAGAAGCTGCTCGCCAAGCCGCCACGAGACATGCGCAAAGCGCTGATGGACTGGGCAAAAAGACACGCCGTCGCGCTCGGCTGACGGTTGACAGAGCGGCCAGCGGCCCCGACAACGCGCCTGGACTTCCCAATATTTTTGGGCCCGGGGGACGGTAATGGGCGATGCTGAATTGGTGGAAGAAGAGGGCGCGCTGCCGTCGGTCGGCGAGCGCCTGCGTCAGGCCCGTGAAGCTTCCGGCCTGACGCTCGAGGAAATCGCGACGACGACGCGGATTCCCACCCGCCATCTCGAAAGCCTCGAAGCCGGCGACTTCGCCCGCCTGCCTGCCCCCACCTACACCATCGGCTTCGCCAAGAATTTTGCCGGCACGGTCGGCCTCGACCGGGTCGAGATCGGCGACCAGCTGCGCGCCGAAATGGGCGGCACCCGCCCGGTATCGACGACGTCGGAAGTGTTCGAGCCCGCCGACCCGGCACGAGCCATGCCCAAGTGGCTGATCATTGCCGCGATTGTCGGTGTATTGCTGGCTGCCTTGCTGTTCAGCTGGCTCAACAACCGCTCGCTCGAGGAGCCGGACCAGCAGGCGGCGGCGAACGAAACCGTCGCCGTGACAACGCCGCAGCAGCCGGTCCCGGCCCCGGCCGTGCCGCAAGGCCAGGGCCCAATCGTGGTTACCGCCAGCGACACCGCCTGGATCGAAATCAAGGACGGCGCCGTCATCCTCAAGCAAGGGGAGCTCGCCGCCGGCCAGAGCTTCGAGGTTCCGATCAATGCCACCGCGCCGACGCTGACCACCGCCAAGCCGGAAGCGCTGCGCATTGCCATCGGCACCGCAATTGCCCCGGCGATCGGGGAAGCGGGCAAAAAGATCACGGTCAGCCTCAAGCCCGCCGATTTGCTGCGCCCGAGTACAGCAGCGGCCGCGCCGGCGTCTGCCGCTCCCCCACCGGCTGCCAGTCCACGGCAAGCTGCTCCTGCCCGGGTCGCGCCGCCGCGGCCAGCGCCGACGCAGCCGGCGGTTTCGCCGCCACCGGCGACAATTCCTGTAAACGTGACGCAACCCATCCAAAACCAGCAATGATGTTCATCGCCGGGAAAGCCCGTTCGGGCGACTCTGTCTCTTCAAGCCAGCATCCTTAAGGACCGAAATGCGACTGCCCTTGTTCGCTTGCCTATCCGCACTTGCCTTCCTCGGCCTCGCGCCCGCCGAAGCCCAGCGCCGCCAGCCAACGCCCGAGCAGCGCATAGAGCGGTTGGAGAAGCAGGTCCGCCAGGTCCAGAGCCGCGTTTTCCCCAAGGGGCAACCGGTAGACACAGCGGGTTTCAGCGACGAGCCGGCGGCGACCCTGACACAGACCAACCAGTTGTCGAACCGGCTCGATGCGATCGAGCAGCAAATGGCGCAGATCACCCGCGCCGCCGAGGAGAACGGCAATCGCCTGTCGACCATGGAGGCCGAGCTGGCCCGGTTGCGCGCCGACCAGGACCGCCGCCTGCGGGCGCTCGAAAGCGGCGCGGCGACCGCCGACACGGCTTCGGCCGAGCCGACCGCCGACACCCAGGCGGAGCCGGTCGACGTGCCTCCTCCAGTGTCCAAGCCGAAGGTCGAGAAGCGGCGCGAGCCGCCGGCGACGACCGTCACCGCCGCCAAGCCGGGCGACGCCGATTTCGAGGCCGCCGGCGAGGAAGCCTATGACCGCGGCTATAATTTATGGAATTCGGGCCGCTATGACGAAGCGATCACCGCCTTGCGCGCCATGGCTTCGTCCTTCCCCGGGCATCGCCGCGTGAGCTGGGCGAACAACCTCGTCGGACGCTCCCTGCTCGACAAAGGACAGCCGCGAGCCGCCGCCGAAGTCCTGCTGGCGAACTACCGCAAGAACCCGAAGGGAGAGCGCGCAGCCGACAGCCTGTTTTACCTCGGCCAGGCGCTGACCAAGCTCGGGCAGGCCAGCCAGGCGTGCAAGGCCTATGCTGTGCTGCAGGAAGTCTACGGCTCGACCATGCGCGGCCAGCTGCAGCAGATGCTGCCCGCCGCGCGCGCCGCGGCGAAATGCAACTGATGTGCTAAGATCGGGCGCGTGACAGACGCGCTCGTTCCTGCCCCAGAGCTTCTTGACCGGTTCGAGGCGGACCTTGCGCCGCTCGCCGGTCCGGAAATCCGGCTCGGCATCGCCGTCTCCGGCGGGCCCGACAGCCTCGGCCTGCTCCTGCTTGCCGCCGCCACTCGACATGATCGAATCGAGGTGGCGACCGTCGACCATCAGCTGCGTGAGGGAAGCGGCAAGGAGGCCGAGTTTGTATCCGGCGTCTGCGAGCGCCTCGGCGTGCCGCACAAGATCCTGCCGGTGACGGTCGGTCGCGGCGCCAGCCTGCAGTCGCAGGCGCGCTCCGCACGCTACGATGCGCTCGGCGAATGGGCGATCGCCGAAAGCCTCGATGCGGTCGCCACCGGCCATCACGTCGATGACCAGGCGGAAACCCTGCTGATGCGCATGGCGCGGGGCGCCGGACTCGGCGGGCTGGTCGGGGTGCGGTATACGCGGCCACTGGAGCCAGGGGTCATGCTTGTTCGACCGTTGCTCGAATGGCGCCGCGCCGAGTTGGCCGCCATCGTGGCTGCCGCCGGAATCACACCGATTGACGATCCCGCCAACCGCGACCCGCGCCACGATCGCAGCCGCTTCCGCGGCATGCTGGCCGAAGCGGAATGGGCCGACGCCGAGCGGCTGGCCGCCTCGGCGCGCTGGCTGGCGGACGCCGACGAAGCGCTCGACTGGGCGGTGGCTCCGCTTCTCGAGACGCGGATGAAGAGGGAGCGCGCGGCAATCTCAATCGATGCCGAGGGACTCCCCCGCGAGATGCAGCGACGCCTTTTGGTCGCCGCTTTCGATAGCATGGGCGCTCAGCGTCCGCGCGGGCCCGAGCTGGACCGCGCCCGCAAGGCCTTGAGGGCTGGAAAGCCGGCAACCCTGTCCGGGCTGAAGCTCGAACCCGGGCCGCCGTGGACGCTGTCCGTCGCCCCGCCGCGGCGGCGAAACTGAGTCCGTTCCATTGTTATTAAGGTGGAAAAGCCTATTTTAAGGAACGCTCTAGAAGGTGGCAAATGGACAATAACGAGAAGAAGCCGACGAACCCCTGGACCAAGTCGCTGTTCATTTGGATGGCGGTGCTGCTCGGCCTCGTGCTGTTCGTCCAGTCGATCGGCGGCGGCCGCGCCGCGACCGGCGAGGCCATGGCCTATTCCGAATTCGTCAACCAGGTCGACGAAGGCAATGTCCAGACTGTCATCATGGCGGCCTCGCCTTCGGGCAACGCCACGATCACCGGAAAGCTCGCCAACGGCCAGGCGTTCCGCACCACCGCGCCTAGCGACGCCAACGTCTCTGACCGGCTGATCGCCAAGGGCGTCGCGGTCCAGGTCAAGGCCGAGGAGCAGTCGAGCTTCTGGCTGATCCTGCTCTACCAGTCGCTGCCATTCCTGCTGATCCTCGGCATCAGCTTCTTCGTCATGCGCCAGATGCAGAAAAACGCCGGCTCCGGCGCCATGGGCTTCGGCAAGAGCCGGGCGCGCATGCTGACCGAGAAACAGGGCAAGGTGACCTTCGCCGACGTGGCCGGCATCGACGAGGCCCGCGAGGAACTTCAGGAGATCGTCGAATACCTCAAGGACCCGGGCAAGTTCGCGCGACTGGGCGGCAAGATCCCCAAGGGCGCCTTGCTGGTCGGCAGCCCGGGTACGGGCAAGACCTTGCTCGCTCGCGCCATCGCCGGCGAGGCGGGCGTGCCGTTCTTCACCATCTCGGGCTCCGACTTCGTCGAGATGTTCGTCGGCGTCGGCGCCTCCCGCGTCCGCGACATGTTCGACCAGGCCAAGAAATCGGCGCCCTGCATCGTCTTCATCGACGAGATCGACGCCGTCGGCCGCCATCGCGGCGCGGGCCTCGGCAACGGCAATGACGAGCGCGAGCAGACCTTGAACCAGCTGCTGGTCGAGATGGACGGCTTCGAGGCCAATGAAGGCATCATCATCATCGCCGCCACCAACCGGCCCGACGTGCTCGATCCGGCGCTGCTGCGCCCGGGCCGCTTCGACCGCCAGGTGGTGGTGCCGCGCCCGGACATCGACGGTCGCGAGCAGATCCTGCACGTCCACATGAAGAAGGTGCCGCTGGCGCCCGATGTTGATGCCCGGGTCATCGCCCGCGGCACGCCCGGCTTCTCGGGCGCCGATCTCGCCAACCTCGTCAACGAGGCGGCCCTGCTCGCCGCTCGCAAGGGCAAGCGGCTGGTCGCCATGCAGGAGTTCGAGGAAGCCAAGGACAAGGTGCTGATGGGCACCGAGCGCAAGTCCATGGTGATGACCGAGGACGAGAAGAGGATGACCGCCTATCACGAGGCCGGTCACGCCATCGTCGCTTTGCATGAGCCGGCGTCGGACCCGATCCACAAGGCGACCATCATCCCGCGCGGCCGTGCTCTGGGCATGGTCATGCGCCTGCCGGAGCGGGACAATTACAGCTACCACCGTGACAAGATGTACGCGAACCTCGCGGTCTCGATGGGCGGGCGCGTCGCCGAGGAGCTGGTCTTCGGCTACGACAAGGTCAGCTCCGGCGCCTCGTCGGACATCAGCTACGCGACCGGCCTCGCCCGCGACATGGTCACCCGCTGGGGCATGTCCGACGCGCTCGGGCCGCTGCAATATGCCGAGGCCGACGAGGAAGTGTTCCTCGGCTATTCGGTCAACCGGCAGAAGAACATGTCGAACGAGACGGCACAGGCAATCGACAAGGAAATCCGCCGGGTCGTCGAGCAGGGCTATGACCGGGCGAAACATGTGCTGACCGAACACCGCGAAGAGCTCGAGACGCTGGCCAAGTCACTGCTCGAATATGAGACTTTGTCGGGCGACGAGATCAAGACCGTGCTCGAGGGCGGGGCGATCGACCGCGGCGGTACGTCGAAGCCGTCGATCCCGACGGCCGGCTCCTCGATCCCGAAGTCGAAGCGGCCGAGCGCCGGGTTGGGCGGTCCCGCTCCAGCGGTAGGCTGAAATCGGTCCGGACTGCCCCCCCCAGGCAGTCCGGCTGCGGTTTCACGTTCAATTTGCGTTCACCGGCCGGACGCTCCAATCTGGCCGGTGAAACGCAAAGAGTGGTTCATGAAATCCAGACTGCTGATCGGGCTGGCGCTTGCCGCCGCTCCACTCACCGCCGCGTCGGCGATGCCGGTTTCGGCCTTCCTAGCCAGGGTGCAGGCGCTCAAGACCAAAGGGCCCTTCGCCATCTTCTCCGGCGGCGAGATCAAGCGCCTCACGCGGCAGATCGAAGCTGACGGAGCGGCGTTGCGGGCGGAGAACAAGGCGGCCGAGGCCGCAGGCCGGCGCAAGGCTTATTGCACCCCGCCCGGCGGCGCGGAAATGAACCAGGCGAAAGTTCTCGAGGCGATGAACGAAGTTCCGGCCGCCGAGCGGGCACGAACCTCGACGAAGGACGCCATCCGCACCTACCTCGCCCGAAGGCATCCCTGCTCCGGCTAGCGCCAGTGCCTCACAATATTCCGACGGCCACAATCACAAGGAAGAATAAAACCCCGGCAACGAAGGCGAACGTAACCAAGGCCAAGGTCCGCCACAAAGCGCTCAAGCGGCCGAGCTGATAGGCTCCTTTCAATTGGCGGTACATGTGAAACGGCGGCACCAGGAAAAGCATTCCTGCAATCCCTGTCGCGCCCGCTCCGACCAACAGGCCACCGGCAATAGCCAGGATCATCATAAACGACAGAGAGTAGGTGACGAACACTGTGTGATCGTAAAGGCGGTAACGCCGGCTGAACGGGAACAGCAGCCATAGAAAGGGGACGGACAGGGGAATAAGGAGCCAGCTGAGCTTCGAGGCCGCTTCCTGGGCCTTGTAGACCACCAGTTCGGGGTTCTTCTGCGCTCTTTTGACGAGGTTGCGCGCCCACCAGGGCGCGTCGTTATCGCCGTCGTCCTGAACCGTGAAATCGCCTTTTTGGACCTTCTCGATCGTTGCCAGATCCGACTTCTCCGATGCAATCTTGCGGTCAAGGCTAACGACCGACGTACCGGCGGCGACGGCTGCGACGCGCTGCTTCTCGAGCTTGGCGATTTCCCCCTGCTGAGCGCTGACCGCGGTCTTCATGTCCGTCTCGAACGCTCCGGTGGCACCCGTATCCAGCGCGCCTGTAAGGCTGAGCACGGCGAACATCAGGAAAACGCTGAAAAGATAGAGCGCCACCGGCGAAATGAAGCGGGCCCGTTCGCCGGCGATATAACGGCGAGTCAGCTCGCCCGGCCGCCAGGCAAGCATCGGCAGTGTCCGCCAGATCTTCCCTTCGAAGTTGAAAAGGCCCTGGACCATGTCGTGAACGAAGCCGCGAAGCGATCGGTGGACGTGCGCGCGCTGTCCACAGACGTGGCAGAAGGCCCCGGTGAGCGGCGTGCCGCAATTGAGGCAATTCTTCTCATGGGTATGACCGTCGGTGCCCGGTTCGCCGGCATTCGGTTCGACCGCGCGGCCGAGCAGCCCGCCGGTCACCGCATCGCCGATCGCTTCGATCTCGTTCATTGGCTTTCCCCAGCGCTTTTGTGGCGCAGCCGCACTGCGGATGCTAGCGATTTGCGCCATGAAGCGCATCGGGCTGCTCGGCGGCTCCTTCAATCCCGCGCACCGCGGGCACCGGCGGATCAGCCTGACCGCGATGGAAGCGCTCGGGCTCGACGAGGTCTGGTGGCTGGTCTCGCCCGGCAACCCGCTGAAAGGCGCCGCGGGGATGGCGCCATACGAAGCGCGGCTGGAATCGGCGCGAGAGCAGGCCAAGGGCACACGCATCAAGGTCAGCGATTTCGAGCGGCGGGCGGGCACGCTTTACACCGTCGACACCCTTGCCGCCCTCAAACGTCGGTACCCGGAACACCGCTTCATCTGGCTGATGGGCGCCGATACTGTGGCCCAATTCCATCAGTGGCGGCGCTGGCGTGACCTGGCGGCAATAGCCCCAATTGCGGTGATTCACCGCCCCGGCTATGATGGCGCTGCCCGCGCGGCGCCCGCGATGGGTTGGCTGAGGTGGTTCGTCCGCCCCTCAAGCCAGGCAAAACGATGGACGGAATGGAGTGCACCGGCGATTTTCTTTCTTCGCCTGCCGCCCGACCCGACATCCGCCACACGCCTGCGTGCGCACGATCCCAATTGGCACCGCCGCTTCGGCTCAGCGAAGCGGCCAGCCCTGTCGTCATAAGGAGCAATCTTGGCAGACCCACGCCCAGCGACCGAACATTCGAAACAACCGATCGACGTAGAGGCGCTCCATGCGCTGGTGATGCAATCCCTCGATGACGACCAGGCGGTCGAGCTCGTCTCGATCCCGCTCAATGGCAAGTCGAGCATCGCCGACCATATGATCATCGCCAGCGGCAAGTCGTCGCGCCAGGTGGCATCGATGGCGGCCAAGCTCGCCGAACGCATTAAGCAGCAGTTCGGCAAGTCGGTCCGGATCGAGGGCCTGCCCGTCGCCGACTGGGTGCTGATCGATGCCGACGACGTCATCGTCCACTTGTTCCGGCCCGAGGTCAGGACCTTCTACAACCTCGAGCGGATGTGGGCGTTCGGCGACGAGGGCGCGAAGAACGCGACCGCCGGAGCCTAAGTCAGGCTTAGGTGCTGCTGCACATCATAGCCCGCGGCAAGATCGGCCGCTCGCCCGAGGCCGAGCTGACAGACCGTTATCTGAAACGCATCGCCTGGCCGGTGAAGCTCACCGAGCTTCCGGACCGCGGCGGCAATATGCCGGAGGCCGCCGCGAGCAGCGTCACAGTACTGCTCGACGAGCGCGGGGAGCCGATAAGCTCGACGGCGCTGGCCAGGACGCTCGAGAAGTGGCGCGACGGCGGCAAGCGAGAGGCGCGTTTCCTGATCGGCGCCGCCGACGGCCACGACGACCGGGCTCGCGCCGAAGCCGACCTCCTACTGTCCTTCGGCCCGGCGACCTGGCCTCACCTTCTGGCGCGCGCGATGCTGGCCGAGCAATTGTTCCGGGCGACATCGATCCTTGCGAACCATCCCTATCACCGCGAAGGTTGAGGCCGTGGCCCGCCGAGTTTCCTTGCTGATCGCCTCCGCCCCGCTGCTTCTCGCTGCGGCCAGCGCGCCGGTAACGGCAGAGGCCGAGCCGGTCGACAGCGCCATCACCCGCGCCCGCTTTGAGGCGCGGGCTGCTGAATCCGACATGCGCCGGCTTGAGCAGGCCGCCTCCAAGGCGCGCGACGAGGCGGCGAAGCTGGCGGCCGAGCGGCAGGCGGCCGTCGCTGCCATTGCGGCCTCGGAGGCGCGGATCAGCGCCGCCGATGCCGAGCTCAACCTCGCCAACGCCCTGGTGGCGCAGCGAGCCGAGCGACTGGCACGGCGCCAAGCACCGCTCGCGGCGCTGCTGGCCGGAATCGTCAGCATGGGTCGCCGGCCGCCGTTGCTCAGCATCGCCGATGACAGCTCGCTCGACGAATTCGTGCGCGTCCGCGCCTTGCTTGACACGACCCTGCCCGTGATTCGTGCACGCAGCACTGCGCTGTCACGCGAGCTCGTGGAGAGCCGGCGGCTGCAGGCTTCGGCGGCGGCGGCTCGACGGCGCCTGGCCGAGGCACGCGGCGAGCTTGAAGGCCGCCAGCAGCGCTTCGCGGCGCTGGAGGCCAAGGCCGCCGAGCGGGCCGAGAATCTGGGCGCCGACGCGATCGGTGCAGGCGATGTGTCGGTTGCCAGCAGCGAAAGCGCGACCCGGCTGCTGAGCGAAGCGGCGCAGCGCCGGGCCGAGCTCAAGCTGGCGGTCGAGCTCGGCGGACTCCCCGCCGCCCCCGCGCGACCTTGGCGCGCCAGCGCGGCCCCGCCGCCCATCGCCTATCTCCTGCCCGTCGGCGCGCCGCTGCTGGAAGGATTCGGCTCGGTCAGCGACACCGGCATCCGCTCGCGCGGGCTGACGTTCGGCGCCTATCGGGGCGCCGAGATCCACGTCCCCGCCGACGGCATCATCGCCTTCGCCGGCCCGTTCCGCCGCCATGACGGCGTCGTTATCATCGACCATGGCGGTGGCTGGATGACCTTGATGACCGGCGTCCGCACGGAACGGCGTAAAGGCGACCGCGTCAGGGCGGGCGAGCCGCTCGGCCGGGCACTTGGGCCGGTCGATGTCGAATTATCGACGAACGGCAGGCCGGTTTCGGCGGCCCTCATCGCCGGTTCATCTCAGTTACTGTCCAATAAGGGCAAGAGCGGCTAAAAGCGCCGCGAACTATAGGGAATCGCTCGATGAAGGCCTTTGCCGCCAGGTTGCTTCCGCCTCTCGCTGTGGTGGGCGCTTTGACCATGATCCCGGTGACGACCAGCTCGCTTGCCGCCGCCGACGCCGACACGATGAAAGAGCTGGACACGTTCATGGACGTGTTCAACCAGGTCCGCGCAACTTACGTCGATCCCGTCGACGACCATACTTTGATCAAGGGTGCCATCGACGGCATGCTGGCCGCGCTCGACCCGCATTCCTCCTATATGGAGGGCAGCGACTACAACCAGCTGAAGACCACGACCGAAGGCAATTACGGCGGCGTCGGTTTGTCGGTGACGATGGAGGACGGCGCGGTCAAGGTGATCACGCCGACCGAGGACACGCCGGCCGACAAGGCCGGAATCAAGGCCGGCGACTACATCACCCACGTCGACGGCGAACTGCTTTACGGCCTCGACCTCGATGAAGCCGTCGAGAAGCTGAAGGGCAATCCCGGAACGCAGGTCAAAATAACCATCGTGCGCCCCGGCCGCGACAAGCCGATCGACCTCACGATCATCCGCGCCCGCATCGAGCTTCGGCCGGTGAAGTGGGAGGTCAGGGACGGAATCGGCATCGTAAACATCAACACGTTTGCCGGAAATACCGGCCAGGCGACCGAGGCGGCGCTGACGGCGATCGACAAGGCGACCGGCGGCCATCCACTGGGCTATATCGTCGACCTGCGTTCCAACCCCGGCGGCCTCTTGAATGAGGCGGTGCGGGTCAGCGACGCCTTCCTCGAGCGCGGCGAGATCGTTTCCGAACGCGGCCGCGAGAAGAAGGACATCGAAAGCTGGTACGCCAAGCCCGGCGACATGGCCCATGGCTTGCCGGTGGTCGTGCTGGTCGACGTCGGCAGCGCCTCGGCGGCCGAGATTGTCGCCGGCGCGCTCCAGGACCATCGCCGCGCCGTCGTCATGGGCGAGCGCAGCTTCGGCAAGGGATCGGTCCAGGGGGTTTCGGAGCTAAGCCCGAACACCGCGCTCAGGCTGACGATCGCGCGTTACTACACGCCGTCGGGCCGCTCGGTTCAGGCTGGCGGAATCGAGCCGGACATCGTCGTGCCGCAGCTGTCGGACCCCGACTACAAGAGCCGGCCGCGGGTCCGCGAGGCCGACCTTCGCCGGCACTTGCTTAGCCAGGCCTCGGTCAAGGACGACGTGCTGGAGACCGACGACACCACTGACCCGCGCTTTGCGGCGACCTCCGAGGAACTTGAGAAGAAGGGCGTCAAGGACTTTCAGCTCGATTATGCGATCAAGACGCTGAAGCGGCTCGCGCCGGGCGCACCCTCGACGCTGGCCAAGTCCCGCTAAGTAGGGCGGGACAGCGCCCATGGCTTCGGCTGCTTTGCCTGACGCCGCGCCGGTTGCCCCGGCCAGATTGGCGCGGCTGCTGGTGCTTGTCGTGCCGGCCGCTTTGCTAGGCGGCGCGCTCGGTTCGCAATATGTCGGCGGGCTCTATCCGTGCGAGATGTGTTACTGGCAGCGCTGGGCGCACGCCGGCGCCATCGTCCTTGCCGGCGCCGCTTTCCTTTTCCCGGCAGCAAGCCCCCGGTCACGGATGTTCACCGCCCTTGCGGCATTGGCCATCGCCGTCTCCGGCGCCATCGGCGTCTTTCATGCCGGGGTTGAGCTTGGCTGGTGGCAAGGCCTGACCCGCTGCACCGCCGGCGGGGCCATGAGCCTCGATGATTTGATGAAGGTTCCCCTGGTGCGCTGCGACCAGGTACAATGGTCGCTGCTCGGCATTTCCATGGCCGGCTGGAACGCGATCGTTTCACTCGGTTCCGCGGCGCTCGTCGGGCTGCTGATGACGAGGGGTCGGCGATGACCGGCTGGAAGCCCGGCGATCCCCGTTCCGACGCGGAGGCGATGCTGCGTGTCGACCAGGCCGGCGAATATGGAGCAACCCGCATTTACGCCGGGCAGCTCGCCGTGCTTGGCCAGAACCGGCCGGCGGCGCGAGCCATTGCCCGCATGGCGCGGCAGGAGGAGCTGCATCTGCAACGGTTCGATGCGCTGATGGCCGAGCGTCGGGTCCGCCCAACCGTGCTCCAGCCTTTGTGGAGGGCTGCCGGCTTCGCGCTCGGTGCCGCAACTGCATTAATGTCGGAAAAAGCTGCCATGGCTTGCACCGACGCCATCGAAACCGAGATCGACCGACACTATGGCCGCCAGCTGGCCGAGCTGGGCGACAGCGACCCGGAACTTGCTGCCGACATCGAGGCGTTCCGTGCCGAAGAGCTCGAGCATCGCGATACGGCGCGGGAACATGGCGCGGCCGAAACAATCGGCTATCCACTGCTGACAGCGGCGATTCGCGCCGGATGCAGGCTTGCAATCGGCCTGTCGAAGCGCATTTGAGGAACCTGGCAAGCGGCTCATCCGCTTGAACGATGAAAGGACGTCCAGGATGTCGAAACTTTTCGTGACCCTTGGCGCCGCCGCTATCGGGCTTGCCGGGCTAGCCTTGCCGTCGGCACCGGCGCTGGCCCAACAGACCAAGGTCAGCGAGATCATCGTCTACGGCACCGATCCCTGCCCGCGCTCGACGGACGATGAGATCGTCGTCTGCGCCCGCAAGCCGGAAAGCGAGCGCTATCGAATTCCGGAAAGGCTGCGCCAGGGCGGCTCGCTGCAGTCGCGCCAGGCCTGGGCAGCGCGCGCCAAGCAATTCGAGACGGTCGGCCGCACCGGCACCAACAGTTGCTCGCCGGTCGGACCCGCCGGCTACACCGGCTGCGAACAGCAGGTGATCAACCAGGCCTTCAGCGAACGCGAAGAGCAGGTGCAAAGCGAAAGCGCGCCGCCGCCGCCCTAAGCGCTACGCCCGAGCTTTTTCCGATTCGATCCAGGCATTGATCTGCGCTTCAAGCGCGTCGAGGGGCACCGCGCCCTGGCCGATCACCGCATCGTGGAAGCGCCTGCGATCGAACTTAGCGCCCAGCTCCTTTTCCGCCTTGGCGCGCAATTCGCGGATCTTTAGCTCGCCGAGCTTGTAGGCGAGCGCCTGACCGGGATTGGAAATGTAGCGGTTGACCTCCGAATCGATGTTCTTGTCAGTCAAGGCGGTATTGTCCTTCATGAAGGCGACCGCTTTCTCCTTGGACCAGCCCTTGGCATGGATGCCGGTGTCGACCACCAGCCGGTTCGCGCGCCACATTTCATAGCTCAGGCGCCCCATGTCCTTTTGCGGCGTGTCATAAAGTCCAAGCTCGATGCCCAGCCGCTCCGAATAGAGGCCCCAGCCCTCAACGAACGCGGTGAAGAAAGCGCCGTACTTGCGCCACGCCGGCATATCGAGCTCCTGCTGCGTGGCGATCTGCATATGGTGCCCGGGCACCGCCTCATGCGACGTCAGCGCCGGCAGTTCCCACAAAGGCCGCTGGTCGAGGTGGGTGGTGTTGACGTAATAATTGCCGGCGATCCCGGCGTCCGGGCTGCCCGGCTGGTAGTAAGCCGTGGTGTTGCCCTCGGCCGTCTCGGCTGGAATCGGCCGAACGCCGTATGGCAGCCGCGGCAGGCGCGTGAACAAGGTCGGCATCTTGCCGTCGATCGTCTTGGCCATCAGCGCCGCCGCGGCCATCAGCTCGTCGGGGGTCCTCGCATAATATTTCGGATTGGACCGCATGTCGGCGATCATCGCCTCGCGGCTGGCGAATCCTGCTTTCTTGGCTACCGCCTCCATTTCGGCGCGGATGCGGGCGACCTCCTTGAGCCCAAGCTGGTGAATTTCGTCCGCCGACAAATTGGTCGTCGTCTGCTGGCGGATCAGGAAAGCGTAATAATCCTTGCCCTGCGGCAGCGCCGATATGGCGATGCTCTGGCGGCATTTGCCGGCAAGGTCGGTCCGATAGATGTTCGCCCAGTCCTGGTAGGACGGGTTGAGCTTGGCCGTGATCAGCGTCTTGGCGCGCGACTGCAGCTCGGCCCATTGTTCCGGCGTGACCGCACCGGGCCTGGGCGCGGCGAACGGTACATAGAAGCGCGACTTGGCCGGGTCCGCGGTGACCACGCCCGTAATCGTGTCCTCGAACGTGCCGAGCGTCACGCAGGGCTGGACGAAGCCCTCGCGCGCGGCCTTGCGGCTGATTTCCGCCACGTTCGTCATCTGCGCCGGAATCAGTGCCAGCCGCGCCAGGTAATTGTCATAGTCCGCATATTTGGTGAACGGCTGCTGTTCGCCGAGGCCAGCCCAGAACTGGTGGAAGCTGCCGAGTGTCGAAAACAGCATCTGCCGCTCGCCGAAGCGATTGGCTTCGACCGCGTCGGACAGGCTGCGCTGCAGGATGGCGTAATTGGTCTGGTCAGCCGCCGGCAGCTGGGCCCGGTCGATCTGCTTGAGCCGTGCGAGAAAGGCCGCCGCTTGGGCGGCCTGGCGATCGAACTCGGCGAGAGTAACGACGCCGAGTTCACGGTCGTAGGTGGTGACGCCGGTCTGGGTCGCCAGCGTTGGACTGTTCTTGAGGGTGGTCGCCCAATATTCATCCATCAGCGTGTGGAAATCTTCGGTCGGTCCGGCGAAAGCCGGGGCGGCAAGCGACAGGCAGGTGGCGGCAAGAGCCAGGGTCAGGCGGCGCATGTTGAATTTCCTCCCCTTGGGATTTTCTTTGAACCGTAATGGCGAGGGCTCCCCGCGCAAGCCGTCATTCGACGAAAGGCGGCAGGCCACTAACGCCGACGTCCGGCGTTGATGCGGCGATGAGAGACCTGGTCATGGCCGAGCGCGGTCTAACCGACGCGTTGAAGGCGGAGCGGCAACTCCAGCCGGGCGGCAATTTGCGGCGGTCATGGGAGGAATTGCTCGCCGAGGCGCGGCGCTGCACGCGCTGCGAACTCTACAAATGCGCGACGCAGACCGTGTTCGGCGAAGGCCCTCTCGATGCGAGGATCGTCTTCGTCGGCGAGCAGCCCGGCGACCAGGAGGATCTGGCCGGCCGCCCATTCGTCGGCCCCGCCGGGCAGCTTTTCGACGAAGCGCTGGAGAAAGCCGGGATCGACCGCTCGACGACCTACGTCACCAATGCCGTCAAGCATTTCAAGTTCATCCAGCGCGGGAAGAAACGCCTGCACAACAAGCCCGACGCCGGCGAGATCACTGCCTGCCGCTGGTGGCAGGAACAGGAACGGGCGCTGATCAAGCCGGCGGTGACAGTGGCGCTGGGCGCGACCGCGGCCCGGTCGCTGTTCGACAAGGTGGTGACCATCGGCCGCCTGCGCGGCGCTCCGCAGGAGCTGCCCGACGGCAGCGAATGCTGGGTGACCGTCCACCCCAGCTTCCTGCTGCGCATGCCCGACCCGGTCCGCCGCCGCGAGGAGCGCGCCCGCTTCGTCGAGGACCTGGTGTTGATCCGAAAGCGCGCCGCAAAACTTGCCGCCTAAAGGGCACCCATCAAAGGACTACTTTGATGGGACCCGCTAAAGGCCGAACCGCACCGTACCCTTGACGGCGCGAGGAGCGCCCGGGGCGATATTATTGTCGCTGTTGGCGCTCGGGAAATAGTCGGCGTTGAAGATGTTCTCGAGATTGACCTGAGCTTCTACGCCGCGGACGAGATTATAGAAGACCGCCGCATCGACCCGCGCATAGCCGGGCAAGGTCACCGCATTGCCGATCGACGCATAGGATTTCGACCGGGCGATCACGCCGAGGCCGAGCCCGACATTGTCGATTACGTCATAGCGGGTCCACAATGAGAAGCTGTGGCGCGGCACCAGCGGCACCTTGCAGTCGCCGGCCGGACAGGCCGAGGTCGACTTGGTGACTTTCGCATCCTGCAAGGCGTAGCCGGCCGAGACCTGCCAATCGTCGTTGATGTTGCGCTCCAGCCCCAGCTCCAGGCCGCGCGTCCGCTGGGCGCCGGACAAGAGGAAGGTGCCGCTGCCGTCGGGATTGGCGACGCGCGTGTTGGTGCGGTCAAGCTGATAGACGGCGGCGGTGGCGAGCAGGCCGTCGACCGGCTCCCACTTTGCCCCCAGCTCGTAATTGTCGAACCGCTCGGGTTTCAGCGACGAAGTGTTGATGTCGAGGCCGCTGAACTGATCGCCCGATTGCGGCAGATAGGAGCGCGAGTAGCTGGCATAGAGCGAGAGATTATCCTTGGGCTTGAACACCAGCCCGAGGCGGGGCGACCAGAGGTTGTCGCTGCGGCTGAATTCCTTATTCACCTGCGGCCGAAGGTCGTCGACATTGAGCTTGAAGCGGTCGAAGCGCAGACCCGCGACCAGCTCGAACATCGGCGAGAAGCGAATCTGGTCCTGGACGTAGACAGCGGCAATGTTCGCCCGCGTCCGGTTGTTGGCGTCGCTTGCCAGCGGGGCGAATGTGACGTCGGCATCCACGGTCGGATCGCTCAGTTCGAAGCGATTATCGCCGCCGGCAAAACTTCCCGTCAGCCGCCGATTCCGCGACTTCTGATGGCCGACCTCGAAGCCGGCCAGCATGGTCTGGTCGATCCCGGCGAGCCGGTTTTCCCAGATGAGATCGGTCTGGCTGAACAGGTTCCGTCGCCGCGTGCCATTATTGTAGGCATTCATGACGACCTGCGTGCCGATCTCACTCGGATTGGCGGGTTTGGCAGGCGACAGGCCATTGCCGAAGATGTTCTGATAGAATTTGTCATAATCGCCGGCGAGCGTGCGGTTGCGGAGCTTCAGGCCGTCGGCAAATTGATGCTCGACCACCAGGCTGGCGAGATGGACGTCGGCCTTGACGATGCTGTCGTCGGGATCGCCGAAGAAGGTGCGGTCGAACCCGTCGAGTGGCTCGCCAGACAGGGATGGCACGCCGCGATCCGCGGTCCTCCGATCGTGCAGATATTCGTAGGACAGGTCGATGGTTGTGGCGGGTCCGGCCATGAAGCCGAGGGTCGGGTTCACCGCATAGCGCTTGAGGTCGACATGGCGGCGGAAGCTATCGCCATTTTCGTACAAGGCGTTAACGCGCAGGCCGATTTCGTCACCAAGCGGCTGGTCGAAATCGCCGGTGAAACGCATGCCGCCGAAGCCGTCGCCGGAGCCCAGGATCTGCCGGGTGCTATTGTGGCGGCTGCTGGTCTTGGTCACGCGGTTGACGATCCCACCGCCGCCGCCGCGGCCGAAGATCATCGCGTTGGGTCCTTTCAGGACCTCCATCCGCTCGACATTGTAGAAATCGCGAATGTACTGGGTGTCGTCGCGAATGCCGTCGATGAAGAAATCCGCCGTCGAGCTGTTGCCGCGCAGGACGATCTGGTCGCGGTTGCCCTCGCCGGTGCCCACCGATGCCCCCGGGACGAAGTAAAGTGCCTCGCCGACCGAGCGCAACTGCTGGTCCTCGATCTGGCTTTCGGAAATGATGCTGACCGCCTGGGGCACATTCCTCAGCGGCGTATCAGTCTTGGTCGCACTCGAAATCCGCCTGGCGCCATAGCGCTCGCGCTCGCCCTTGACGACCACTGTCTCCTGGCTGTCCCCGCCGGCATCCGCCGAAACGGCGGCGGCAGTTGCCACCAGCTGCTCCGGCGCAGCGTCGGCGGCCAGTGCCGGCGCCGCCAGGGCGATCATTGAAGCGGTGGTGACAAACGCAAACGGCGAACGCATTTCCCTGGACCCCTTGTTCTTGTTGGGGCCCGGTTAGCGTTACTGCAACTCATTCGCAATAGCGATCATTCATAGCGACGCTCCAGACGCAGCGGCAGGCCGCCGGCAGGGCGCAATGTGACCATTCCCGCCGGGCGCACCTGATGACCGGCGTCGACGAAACGCCAGGCGCTGAGCCAATGCGCCAGCAGGGTCAGCGCCTCGGTGGTCGCGAACTGGGCGCCGACGCAGGTTCTCGGGCCAGCCCCGAACGGCAAATATTGGAAACGGTGGCGTTCGCCCTTTTCGGCGAAGCGATCGATGTCGAAGGCGTCGGGATCGTGCCAATATTTACGATGCCGATGCAGCAGCCAGGGCCATATGGAGACGATGTCGCCCGGCCTGACTTCCCATTCTCCGAGGCGGTCCGGTCCGATTGCCTGACGATCGAACCGCGGTACCGGCGGGTAGAGCCGCAGCGATTCCATGAGGAACAGCCGAAGCCGCGGCACGCGCTCGGCGATGTCCTCCTCTCCGCCGGCCAGGGCTGATCGTGCTTCCGTTGCCAACTGCTCCTGCACGTCGGGCTGGGCGGCCAGCAGGAACAGCGACCAGCTGAGCGCATTGGCCGTCGTCTCATGGCCGGCCAGATAGAAGGTCGCGGCATTGTCGACCGCTAGCGCGCGCGCTTCTTGTTCCGAAAAGCGCTCGCGCAGTGCCTCGATCATCCCGCTCAGGAAATCCCCGCTTTTCCCACCGCTCCAGCGGTCGTCGACCACTTGCGCGAGCGTTTTGCGCAAATAGACCTGGCCGCGCTTTCCGGCCTTGCCCTTGGGCGTGACCGGTATTTGGGGAAGCCGGAGCAACGCCAGCATCCGCGCTTCGGAAAAGCCTTCGATGGCCGCGGCGATCTGCTTCATCGATTCGTCGGATGTCAGCCGCGGATCGCCGCCGAACAAAGCCAAGGCGATGACCGTCATCGTCGTGCGTGTCGCCTCGGCCGCCATGTCGCGGCGCTCGCCGTCGGCCCAGCGGTCCATCGCCGAGCGCGCCGCCTGGAGGAACATTCCTCGCTGCGCCTCGACTGCGGCGGGGGAGAAGGCCGCAGCGACGATTCGCCTTTGCTCCCGCCAAAGCTCCGCGTCGGAAGTCAGCAGCCCGCGGCCGATAATCGGGTCGAGCAGGGATTTGACGATGTCGGGCTTGGCGTAGTTAGCCGCGTTGTCGAGCAATACATGCTCGACCATGTCGGGGTTCAGCACGACGTGGACGGTGAAGCCGAGGATGTTGCGCTTCAGATGGTCGGTCTGAAAGGCGAACTCAGACCAGCCGTAGACCGAAGTCCGCGCCCGCTCGCCAAAGAAGCCACGCCAGCTTGCGACCGGCCTGGGCTGCCGAGGAGGAAAAGGCGGGACGAAGCGCGGACTCACTCCGCCGCTAATAAGGTCTCCGCCCCGCCCAAGTCGACCGAGACCAGCCGGCTGACGCCCTTTTCGATCATGGTGACGCCGTAGAGCCGGTGCATGCGGCTCATCGTCACAGCGTTGTGGGTGACGATCAGGTAGCGCGTATCAGTCTCCGCCGTCATCCGGTCGAGCAGGTCGCAGAAACGCTCGACATTGGCGTCGTCCAATGGCGCATCGACCTCGTCGAGCACGCAGATCGGCGCCGGATTGGTCAGGAACAAAGCGAAAATCAGGGCGACGGCGGTCAGCGCCTGTTCGCCGCCCGAGAGCAGGGTCAGCGCGCTGAGGCGCTTGCCCGGCGGCTGCGCCATGATCTCGAGCCCCGCTTCGAGCGGGTCGTCGCTCTCGACCAGCGCGAGATGCGCCTGGCCGCCGTCGAACAGGGTCGTGAACAGGCTGCGGAAATGCCTGTCGACCTGTTCATAGGCTTCGAGCAGGCGGACCCGGCCTTCGCGATTCAGGCTGCCGATCGAGCCGCGCAGGCGGTTGATCGCTTCCTGCAATTCGTCGCGCTCGGCGGCGCCAGCCAGGCGGCTGTCTTCGAGCTCGGCAAGCTCCTGCTCGGCGACCAGGTTGACTGGGCCGAGCCGTTCGCGGTCGGCGGTCATTCGGTCGAGCTCGGCCTTTTCCGTTTCGGCATCCCTGAGCGCGGCCGCATCGAAACCGAGCCGCTCGGGCAGCAGCGGCGGCGGGCATTCGAACTGATCGCCGCACTGGCGCGCCAATTCGGCGCGGCGGGCTTCCTGCGCTTCGGCGCGCGCGACCGCCCCGGCGCGGGTTTCGCGCGCCCCAGCGAACGCCTCGCCAGTATCCGAAACCTCGCGGGCGGCGGCGGCCTGGGCGATCCAGGCGTCGCTGGCCTGATTATCCTTCTCCAGCCGGGCAATCTCGCCTGCCAGCCTCTCGGGCTCCTCCGACAGCTCCCGGCGCTCGCCCGCAAGTTCCTCGGACCGCTTCGCCGTCTCCTGCAAACGGACCTCGGCGTCCTTGGCACGGGACCGCCATTCGCCCTGCTCGCGCTGGGCGGCGGCGTCGCGCTCACGGTCGGCGGCCATTTCGCGGGCCCGCGTCGCCGCTGCGGCGCGCATCTCCGCCACCGCCTGGCCGGCAGCGGTCGCCGCCTCGCGCGCCTGATCGATTTGGCCGGCCAGCCGCATCGGGTCCGGAAGCGTATCGAGCGCAGCCTCTGCCGCAGTTACCG
>JBKPSK010000141.1:0-4405 GCA_046734995.1 Pseudomonadota bacterium | reverse complement strand
CCCCCCCCTCCGTCAGCCTACGGCTGACACCTCCCCCGATGGGGGAGGAGGGATTACTCCACATCCTCGACCTCGACGCGCTCGCCGGTGACCCGCTGGGACAAAGCCGCTGCCATGAACCGGTCGAGGTCGCCGTCGAGCACATCCGAGGGCGAGGGCGAGGTGACGCCGGTGCGCAAATCCTTCACCAGCTGGTAGGGCTGGAGCACGTAGCTGCGGATCTGGTGACCCCAGCCGATGTCGGTCTTGGCGGCATTGGCGGCATCGGCCTCGGCTTCGCGCTTTTGCAGCTCGGCTTCATAGAGGCGCGCCTTCAGCTGCTTGAATGCCGAAGCGCGGTTCTTGTGCTGGGAACGCTCGTTCTGGCAGGCGACGACAATGCCGGTGGGCAAGTGCGTGATCCTGACCGCGCTGTCGGTGGTGTTGACATGCTGGCCGCCGGCGCCGCTCGCCCGGTAGGTGTCGATCCTAAGCTCGGATTCGTTGATCTCGATGTCGATGTCGTCGTCGACCTCGGGATAGACCCAGACCGAGGCGAAGCTGGTGTGGCGGCGGGCGTTGCTGTCGTAGGGACTGATCCGCACCAGCCGGTGCACCCCGCTTTCGGTCTTGAGGTTGCCATAGGCGTTCTCGCCCTTGACCAGCAGGGTCGCCGACTTGATGCCGGCCTGCTCGCCCGAATGATGATCGACCAGCTCGACCTTCATCCCGTGCCGCTCCGCCCAGCGGGTGTACATGCGCTGCAGCATGCCGGCCCAGTCCTGGCTCTCGGTGCCGCCGGCGCCGGCATTGACCTCGATATAGCTGTTGTTGGCGTCGGCCTCGCCGGCGAGCAGCGCCGCTACCTTGTCGCGCTCGGCGCGCTCGGCGAGCTCGGCAAGCGAGCGGACGCCATCCTCGACCAGCGCCGCGTCGCCTTCCGCCTCCGCCATCTCGATCAGCTCGGCCGTGTCCTTGAGCTCGGTCTCGATCTTGCGCGTGGCGCTGATCGCCTCTTCGAGCCGCCGGCGTTCGCGCATGACGTCCTGCGCCGCCTTGGGATCCTCCCAGAGCGCCGAATCCTCGACCTTCGCATTGAGCTCGTCCAACCGCCGCAGCGCCCGGTCCCAGTCGAGGAAGCGGCGCAGCAGGGCCGTGGCGGCATTGATCTGGTCGACATGGGCTTGCGCTTCGGCGCGCATGATAAAATCTCTCGTTCCGTTAATTCGTCACCCCGTAGGCGAGGATCCAGCTGAACAAATAGCTGGGTTCCCGCTTTCGCGGGAATGACGATGAGGCGTTAGTAAATCCCGCCCTGCCTTTGCAAGAAATCCTCCGCCGGCTTTGGCTGGACGGCGCGCCTGGCCTTGGCCTTGAGCTCGGCGAGCCTGTCCGCCGCGTCTTTTTGGCGATCCTCGCGGCGGAAGGATCGGCGCGGCTCGGTTTCGGGCTGGAAGGCTTCCCAGATTACCGACGACTTGGGATCTTCCGCGACAGGGAAGGTGCCGAAGACGCGCTTTCCAGTCACCCGATCGATGCGGACCATGCGGATGTCCGCGGGCGCGACGAACGGGATTTTGGGCGCGTCCTTGAAAGCGACCTGGGCGAACTGCTTGAAGATCGGCGCGGCAATCCGTCCTCCCTGCGCGCCATGCCCCATCGGCCGCGGGTGATCGTAACCCATGTAGACCCCGGCAACGACATCGGGGGTGCCGCCGACAAACCAGACGTTGGTCGGGCCCGAGGTCGTCCCGGTCTTGCCGAACATCGGCCGATCGAGATCGCGCAGGATGGTCGCCGTCCCGCGCTCGATGACTCCTTCCATGATATGCACCATCTGGTAGGCGGCCTGCGGATCGAGCAGCTGCCGGGTGCGCAGCGGCGGGCGGGGCATGGCGCGGCCGTCCCACTCGCGGGCGTTGCAGCCTTCCATCACCTGGCAGCGATTGTCGGCGCGGTAGATGACCTTGCCGTTACGGTCCTGGACATAATCGATGATCGTCGGCCGGACCTCGCGGCCCTGATTGGCGAGTACCGCATAAGCGTTGACCAGCTTCAGCACCGTCGTGTCGCCGGCGCCGAGCGCGATCGACAGGTAGTTGGGGAAATTGCCCACGCCGAGCTTGGCGGCAGTGGCGATGACCTTGGGCATGCCCGTCCGGGAGGCGGTACGCACCGTCATCAGGTTGCGCGATTGCTCGACGCCCCAGCGCATGGTCTTCGGGCCGGCATATTTCCCGTCGAAATTGCGGAAGCATTTGTTCCCCAGCCCCGCGCCTTGCCAGACGCAAAAAGGCGCATCGACCACGATCGAGGCCGGGGTCATGCCATTCTCGAGCGCCGTTACATAGACGATCGGCTTGAAGGCCGAACCGGGCTGGCGAAGCGCCTGGGTCGCCCGGTTGTAGGACGAGCCGACGACGTCGAAGCCGCCCTGCATGGCGAGGATCCGGCCCGTGTGCACTTCCTCGGCAATGAAGCCGCCGCCGATCAGCGGGATCGAGCGCAAGGCAAAGCTGCCCGGCCCCATCTGCTTGACGATAATGATCATGCCGGGCCTGAGGTTGGAGAAAGCGCTTCCGCCCCCTCCCCGTTTCGGTTGCTGGGCGGCCGAGGCATCGAGCGTGCCGGTCTTGCCGTCGGCAAAGCCAATGCTTGCCTGGCCGTCAGACTTGGACAGCACCACCGCTTTCTTCCAGTCGGGGAAGCCGGTGCCGAGCGCGGCCAGGCGCAGCTGTGTTTGCCAGTCGCCGTCGACGTCAACGCTGAGGCCGGTGTCCTGCCAGCCGCGGCCGCCGTCGAACCGGGCGAGGCCTTCGCGCAGCGCTTCACCCGAAGCATCCTGCATCACCGGTACCATCGACGAGCGCACCCACAGGCCGCCGGCATAGACGCTGTTCGGCCCGGCATCGGCCTTCTCGCCGAACCGGCGGATGAGGTCGCGCCGCACCTCCTCCATGAAATAGCCGCCCATCTGGCGGAATTTTTCATTGCTGCCGTAGCGGATGGTGCCGAGCGGCGCCGCCGACGCCGCCGCCTGCTGCTCGGCGGTGATGTAGCCGTTTTTCGCCATCTCGCGCAGCACGTAGTTGCGGCGATTGAGCGCGCGCTGGGTCTGGCGGATCGGGTCATAGCTCGACGGCGCCTTTGGCAGGACCGCCAGATAGGCCGCTTCCGGCAAGGTGAGCTCGTTGACGTCCTTGTCGAAATAGGCGCGGCTCGCCGCCTGCACGCCATAAGCGTTCCGGCCGAGGAAAATGGAATTGAGGTAGAGCTCGAGGATCTGCTGCTTGCTCAATGTTGATTCGAGCCGGAAAGCGAGGATCGCCTCGCGGATCTTGCGGCCGATATTGTAGCTCGAATCCTGGAGCAGGTATTTGGCGACCTGCTGGGTGATGGTCGAGCCGCCGCGCGCGCGGCCGCCGGTCACCGATTTGCGGCCATAATCGAAGACGGCGCCGATCAGCCCCGGGTAATCGATTCCGCCATGCTCGAAGAAGGTCTTGTCCTCCGCCGAGATGAACGCCTGGACGACCAAAGGCGGATATTCGTCATAGGCCAGTTCGACCCGCCGCTCGCGGGCGAAGGTCTGCACCGGGCTGCCGTCATAGCCGCGCACGTTGCTCGGCAGCGGGGGCTGGTAGGCGAGCAGCTTCTCCGAGCTCGGCAAACCCGAGGCGAACCAGATCCAGATCGTCGCGAAGAACAGGAAGCCGCCAAGGCCGATCCAGGCGGTTCGGCGCACCCAGCGGCGCTCGAACAAGGGATCAACCCAGTCGTGAATGCGCTGGTTGAAGGCGACGAAGTCGGGAAGCGGCAGATCGGGAAGCTCGGGGAGCTTCGGCGGCTTGGGCAATTTCAGGGACCGGACATCCATCGCGGGCAAGCTCTAGCCGCTTGGCTTGCTGACGAAAAGCATGCTCATCGCCCCATTCGCAACGAAAGTTCGGTCTCGATGGCTTTGGCCAGCGCCTCGACGATCGGCTTGCGCCCCGCCGCGGTGATCAGCAGGGCCTCGTCGTCGGCATTGCTGATATAGCCGGCCTCGAACAGCACGCCCGGCACTTCGGATCGGCGAAGGATGTGGAAGGCGGCGAATTTGTGCGGTTCGGGCCGGAGCAGCATGCCGGGGCCGGCGACCTTGACCAGCCGCGAGGCGAGCGCCGCCGAATCGTCCATCTGGTCGCGCAGGGCCAAGTCCGAAAGGAGGAAGCGGACGCTGTCGTTGCGCTCGCTGGTCAAACCCTCGCCTTCGGCATTCTCGGCGCTCGCGAACCTTGCCGCTTCCGCGTCGGAGGCGACATCCGACAGCGAATAGACGGTCGCGCCGCGCGCCAGCGGATTGGGAGCGCTGTCCATGTGGATCGAGACCAAAAGGCCGGCGCCGAGCTTGCGGGCGATGGCAGCGCGTTCCTCGAGCGACAGG
>JBKPSK010000140.1:0-24770 GCA_046734995.1 Pseudomonadota bacterium | reverse complement strand
CGACGACCCTGACCTCAGCGGTGGCCTCGCGATCGGCGGCGGCAGCACTTCCGGCTCGGTCCTCACGGCCAATGCGGTCTTCGGCGCGGACGGCGCGGCGGCTTCCGGCTCGCTGACGTATCAGCTGAGCGTGATCAACGCCGCTTCGGGCCTGACGACCACGGAAGGCAATGCGATCAACCTATCGCTCCTGGCCAATGGCGTGGTCGTCGGCATCGTCTCGGGTGGAACGTTCAACGGCCAGGCGGCCTTTGCCATCCAGATTAACTCGACGACCGGTGCCATCACGGTCGAGCAATATCTGTCGCTTGATCATCCGGTGAACCCGGATCCGAACGACGCGATCTCGATGCTCGCCAACACGCTCGGCGCGACCGTGACGGTCACGGACGGCGACGGCGATGTCGTGACGTCAAGCTCGGTCGACATTTCGAGCAAGATCAGCTTCCTGGATGATGGGCCCGTGATCACGGCGGCTTCGAACATCAACATCCAGAACAGCGGCGACGTCGCTGCTACCGGCACATTCGCATACAATCTGGGGGCTGACGGACCGCCATCGAGCAACAACGTCTTCACTGCCGTCACCGGTAGCGCGACGGTCAATGGCGTGGCGGTGACCAACTACACAATCAGCGAGACGTCGGAGAATGCAACGAGTGCGATCTACACATTCAGCTTCGACTATCCGGTCGGCGGCGGCGCGACCGCTCATGAGACCGGCACGCTGACATTCAACAAGGCAGCGGGTACGTATACGGTCGACCTCGCCAACCCGATCGCGGGCGTCTCGGTACAGAGCGTCCAAGGCGGTACCGCACCGGTCTTCTATGACGTCGATCAGAACGGTGACGGTGACAATACCGACGCAGCCGACAACAACATCGTGGCAGTTGTCCAGCTCGGAACTGGCCTCTTTATCCAGTTCACGGGCCAGTCCGATGTCACCACACCGGCCTCCGATTTCGGCAATAACGACCTGTGGGGTGGCGGTACGCCGAGCGAAGTGAAGATCAGCTCGACAGCGATCGGCGTGTTCGGCAACTCCGTGCAGGACTCGGACGTGCTGGATTACAATTTCTATGCGACCGACCCTGGCGCGACTGTGGGCGCCCCCACCACGAGCGCGGGCACCGCATTCATCAAGATCAGTCAGTTCAACGGGGCGGAAGACTTCGTCATCACGCTCAAGTTGGCCGATCCGGCTACGCCGGGTACGTTCATCGAACGGACGTTCGTCGTGAATGCTAATGACGTCCTGACGACCGCACCTACCGGCTATCCGGCGCTCAGCAATGGCGAAGGCTACATCATCTTCGAGCCGAACGATTATCAGAGCCTGGCGAACGTCCCCGACAATTATGAAATCGTCGGCATGCAGCTCCGCTCGTCGACTGAGGGTGTCTCGTCAACCGCTGGCGAAGTGTACAACTTCAACGGTGCGATTGGAGCGTTCGACGTCAGCACAACGGTATTCGGCCCTCCGGGCGGCGGTGACCAAGGCACGAACGACAATGATGTGTTCAAGATCATCGACATCGGCGTGGTCCGGATAACGACGACTGACCAGTCCGCGGACCTGACATTCAACGTGACGATCCAGGACGGCGACAATGACCCGACCGGCCCACTGACGCTTCACGCAACCGTCACGGCGGCAGCGGATTCGTCGACGCCGATCGTCATTCCGCCGATGGCGCTCGACACCAATGGCGACGGATCGATCAGCTTCCTCGATCACTCCGCCGGCGTCGTCTACGACTACAACGGCGACGGTGTCGCCGAGGCCACTGCCTGGGTTGGTGGGGGCGACTCCATCCTCGTTCGCGACGCCAATGGCGACGGTACCGTCACCAATGCCTCGGAGTTCGTCTTCGGCCATGACGGCTTGACCGACATGCAGGCGCTCGCCGCCCAATATGGCGGCACGCTCGATGCCAACGACGCCGATTTCGGCCAGTTCAAGGTGTGGAACGACGCCAACATGAATGGCGTCGCCGACGCCGGCGAGCTCACCAGCCTGTCGGATGCCGGCATCACCAGCATCGGCCTGGTGAGCGACGGTGTCAGCTATGCCGCTGCCAACGGCGAGGTTCAGGTTGTCGGCTCCGGCAGCTTCACCCGCGCCGACGGATCGACCGGCATCAGCGCCGATGCGATCTTCGAAAACGGCACTGCCAAGGCCATCCAGGAAGTCGAGCGCATCGCCGCCAACAGCAACAATGTCGCGCTTGCGGCGGCGGTGGCTGCGGCCGGCGTGGTCGCAAGCACGGCCGCGGCCGCTGCTCCTGCCTTCGACGAGGGCAGCGAGGCGTCCGCCACCAATGCCCTGGTTGCCCAGGAGTCCTTCACGGCCCTCGCCGGCACCGAAGAGGGTTCGAAGTTCTCCGCCTTGAGCGCGTTCCAGGACGGCGGTATCGACTTCGGTATGCAGACGATGGCCAGCACGTCGCACACGGCGATCTCCGCAAGCAACATCGGCCATCTGGAATCTGCCCTGTCGATCGGCAGCGCACCGAATGCGCTGCTCGATGCCACGGACTTCGGCGGGATGTTGCAGATGCCGATGTCGGCGATGTCGACGGCAATGGGCGTTGCCATGCCATCGGCCGAATCGCTGATGCCGGCAGTCACCGGCGTTGCCGAGCAGCATACCGGCGTGGTCGAGCAGATCGTCGCCGACGCGTTGCACGGCGGCGGGTCCGGTCCCGACATCAACGCCCTGTTGAACGCGCTTCCGGGCGCGGGACTCGGCGCGGAAGCCGGACTCAACGGCCTGGCAACCCAGGCCGGAGAGAATGTTCCGATTGGAGACATGGGGCATGGCGGCGTCTTTACGTTCGACGTCGCAGCGATCATCACGACCGAAGTTATGACGCTTCATACTGATGCAGTGCAGCCGGCAGTTAACGGCTGATCACGGGTTCGGGCCCTTGGTGGACGGGGGCCCGCGTCCGCAAGACCAGAAGGGGGAAGACATGAAGAACCACTGGACCATTACGATTCCCGGGGCGCTGTTGCTTTGTGCAACCCCCGCCGCGGCGATCGAACTGAGGGATGCCGTCCAGGCAGCCCTCCAGACCAATCCTGAAATTCGACAGGCAATTCACAACAAGGAAGCGACCCGGCATGAGCGCGAGCAGGCCGAGGGGCTATGGCTTCCGCGTGTCTCGGTGGAGGCATCGGCCGGCGTTCGCGAGCTCAAGAACCCGACCCGCCGTGACCTCGGCATCGCCGGCAATACGCTCTATCCGCTCGAGGCACTTGCCACGGCCGACCAGCTGCTGGTCGACATGGGCGGCCGCGATGCAGAGATCCGTCGGCAGGCATCGCGCACCGACGCCGCCGCGGCCCGGGTCGAGGAAAGGTCGGAATTTGTCGCGCTGAACGTAGCGCGCGCCTACATCGACTATCTCCTCCAGCAGCGGCTGGTGGCCATCGCCGAGGACAATGCCACCTTCCACGAGAAGCTGGCGGGGGACCTGCGCGAAGGCGTCGCCAAGGGCTCGATCAGCATTGCCGACCAGCAGCAGGCCGAAGAGCGGCTGCAGTCCGCTCGCGCCCGCGTCACCGAGGCCCGCGAGGATCTCGATGCGGCCGGAATTCAGTTCAGGACGTTGGCGGGCGTGCCCATCGACCAGGTGTCGATGCCGCCCGATTTGTCGCAATGCATGCCAGCAACCTTGGAAGAAGCGGAAGCCAGTGCCCGCCAGAACAACCCGCGCGTCCAGGAATCGATCGCCGATCTGTCGACGGCGCGCGAGGAAATCAAGGCCGCCAGGTCGGAAATGGGCCCGCGCCTCAACCTTGAGGGAACCGCCCGAGTCGGCGACGACATCGATGGGTTCGAAGGCCATACGACCGACCTCCAGGCCCGCGTCGTCATGCGCTGGCTGGTCTTCAACGGCGGCACGAACATCAAGAATGTCCGCGAGCAGCAGGCGCGCGCCGATGAGGCGCATGCCCGGCTGTTCGAGATGACCCGCCGCGCCGAAGAGGACACGCGTTCGGCCTGGAGCCGCCTGACCAACCAGGCCCGTCTGGCCACGGAACTGGAGACCCAGAGTCGAGTCGCCGATGACCTGCTCCTGTCGTTTCGCGAGCAGTTCAACGTCGGCCGCCGTTCGCTGCTCGATGTGCTTGATGCGCAGAACACGCGCTACAACGTTCAGGCGCAGGCTGAAACGGCGCGCATGGCCAAGCTCTATGCGCAATATCGCGTGCTGGCGTCGTCCAACAAGCTGATCGAGTGCCTCGGCGTTCAGATGCCGACCGAAGCCTGGGGCGACGAGCGTACGCGCTACAAGGTCAATCCGGTCCCGGCCGAGGATCTGCAAGAAAACAGCATGCCGCAGCCGGTGATGGGTCCGCCCACGCCGACTGGCGGACAGTAAGAAGTGAAGGGGACGGGTGTTGAGTTTCATGCACTGGCTGGATTCCGCGCCGTCGCGTGAGATCGACCCTGTCCTCGACTGCCTAGCCTTCCTCGCGCGCCAGGCGGACCGGCCGTCTTCCCCGGTCCTCCTGCGCGCGGGGTTGGCACTTTCCGACACCGGAACTTTGCCCTTCCACCAGGTCGAGCCGGCGCTCGACCAGATCGGCATGCGTGCCGAGCCGATGGCGCGGCGCCTCAAAGGCTGGCCGCTGCAGAAGCTGCCGGCAATCCTCGAACTCGAGGACCAACGCGCCGCGGTGCTGATCGAAACCCGCGCCGGCGACGGGCTGCTCTACGCGCCCGGCATGGCTGAGCCGATGTGGGTGGCGCTCCGGGATATCGAGCCCGCGTACACCGGCCGTGCGGTATTCGTCGAAGCCGATCCGACGCGCGAGCGACTCTCGGAACGCCCGTGGGACGTGGCGCGGCACAAGCATTGGTTCTGGTCGGAAATCTGGAAGGTCCGCCGCGAATTCTGGCCGGTGCTGCTGGCCGCCCTGGTCGTGAACCTGCTGGCGCTCGCGGTGCCGCTGTTCACGATGAACGTGTACGACCGCGTCATTCCGAACAAGGCGATCCCGACATTGTGGGTCCTTGCGATCGGCGTCGCTTTGGCCCTTGGATTCGATTTCACCCTGCGGCTGGCTCGCTCAAGGCTGGTCGATGAGATCGGCCGGACGCTCGATTCCAAGCTTAGCCAAAAACTGTTCGAAAAGATCATGAACCTGCCGATGGCATCGCGCCAGGGCAGCACGGGCGCGCTCGCGAAGCGCGTGTCGGAATATGAGCTGGTTCGCGATTTCTTCGCCTCCACGACCGTCGTCCTGCTGGTCGACATCAGCTTCCTTGTCTTGTTCCTCGTCCTGATCACAGTGCTTGGCGGCTGGCTGGTGCTGGTGCCGCTGGTCGGGATTGCGGCGATGGTCACCGCCGGCATGACCCTGCGCAAGGCGATGGGCCGAGCGGCCCTCGACGCCCAGGCCGATTCCAGCCTCCAGCATTCGATCCTCGTCGAATCGATCGGCGGGATCGAGACGCTCAAGGCCGCGAGCGCTGAGGGGCAAATGCTTGGCCGCTGGAAGCGCTATTCGGCGATGTCGGCGGCAACGTCGGAAGAAATGCGACGCTTGACTGGCGTGGCCGTCAACCTCGCCTCGCTTTCACAGCAACTGATCAGTGTCGGCCTGCTGATCGGCGGCTTTTATCAGTTCAACGAAGGCAAGATGTCGATGGGCGCGATCATCGCCATCGTCATGCTCGCCGGCCGCGCCATGGCCCCTGTCGGCCAGTTCGCCTTCCTCATCACGCGCGCGCGCCAGGCGCTGACGACGATGGATTCGCTGCAGAAGCTCATGGATGAGGATGACGAGCGGCAGGCTTCGGCGCGCTCCATCGTCCCCGAAATCCGGGCGGGCCGGATCGAGCTGGCGCACGTCAATTTCCGCTATCCGATGTCGGCCAACGACTCGCTGTCCGACCTCAACCTCAAGATCGAGCCAGGCGAGCGCATCGGCATTATCGGCCGGGTTGCCTCGGGCAAGTCGACACTCGGGCGCGTGCTTTGCGGTCTCTACGCGCCGACCGAGGGCGTGATGACGATCGATGGCCTAGACAGCCGCCAGTACCACCCGCACCAAGTCCGCGACGCGTTCCGTTTCGTCGGCCAGGACGCCGAGCTGTTCAGCGGCACGGTTCGCGACAATTTGAAGCTTGGTGCCGCCGGTGCCGAAGATGCGCAGCTGATCGATGCCGTCATTCGCTCTGGTGCGGACATTTTCCTGTCGCGCGACGCCGCCGGCTTCGACCTTCCGGTGGGCGAGCGCGGCTCGCGGCTTTCGGGCGGCCAGAAATCGTTGCTGGTCCTGGCGCGCGCCCTGGTATCCCAAAGCAAGCTGCTATTCCTCGACGAGCCGACGGGCGCGATGGACACGCAGACCGAGGGCTATTTCATCGAACATCTGAAAGGCGCGCTGGCGCCCGACCAGACGCTGATCGTGTCGACGCATCGCCATCAGATGCTGTCGATCGTCGATCGGTTGATCGTCATCGACGGAGGGCGGATTTTCGCCGACGGACCGCGCGACCAGATCCTTGGGAAGCTCGGCCAGGCGGCGAAGAAGGAGGCCCCCAAATGAGCCGGCTCCAAGCCGCGCGCAGGCGGCTCATGTTTTTTTCGGGCACAGGCCTCATCATTGCCGGCGCCTCGGCGCTGACCGTCAGCGCTCTCGTGCAGCCAGCGGCCGCGGCCGACAGCTTGCCGGTGCCGTCGGCGCGCGCCGCCGCGCTGATCCGGGCAACGTCGGGCGACGAGGCCAACAAGGTCGAGGCAATCGGCGAGAGGGCGAAAATCATCAACGCCGCTTTGCCGTTCAGCGAGGCCCCGGTCGTTGCCGCCCGTGCCTTCGTCATTCCGGCCGGCGAAACGCTCGACCAGCGGCGGGCGCTGTTGTGCCTGACTCAGGCCGTCTATTACGAGGCTGGATATGAGCCGATGGAAGGCCGCCGCGCGGTCGCGCAGGTCGTCCTCAACCGGCTTCGCCATCCGGCGTTCCCCAAGTCGGTATGCGGCGTCGTCTACCAGCACAATTCGACCCCGGTCTGCCAGTTCACGTTTGTCTGCGACGGCTCCCTCTATCGTCGTCCCGAGGCGGCGGCATGGGGCCAGGCCGAACGGATCGCGCGCGCCGCGCTGGGCGGTTTCGTCGAGCGCTCGGTGGGTGGCGCGACGCATTATCACGCAGATTATGTCGCTCCGGCCTGGGCGCCGATGCTGACCAAGATCAGCAAGCTCGGCGCGCACATCTTCTATCGCTGGCCGGGTGCCTGGGGACAGCCGGCGGCCTTTACGGGTCACTATATCGGCGAGCCGCGTGACCCAGCCTCCCTGCGCCCGCCGGTGACCCTGGCGATGCTGACGACGCAGTCGGGCGAACCGGTCATCACGGGACCGATTACCGACGGCACCCAGCTTCAACGCGCGCCGAACGATGTCGGCGGGCTGCTCGACACGTCCAAGGGCTGGACCCTCAATATTCCAATGCCGACCGAAAGCGGGTCGGCAACTCAGCGGATCGCCGCGACGCAGTCGGCGCCCTCCGCAGCGCCCCAAAATGACGCAGCCGCGCAAACGCGCGTGATTGCATCGCGCTGATCGACTAGAAACCGTACCCAACCATGGCGTCGATTCCTTTCCTCCCGGCCTTCCCGAAGCACCGCCAGCCGCTGACGGGCTCGCGGCGAGTGATCGTCGTCTCGGCGGTTGGCTTCTTCCTGTTCCTCGTTTGGGCGATGCTGGCGCACGTCGACGAGGTTACGGCGGGGCAGGGCAAGGTCATCCCTTCAAGCAAGGTACAGCTGATCCAGGCGACCGAGCCGGCGACGGTGTCCGAGCTTCTGGTCCGCTCCGGCCAGCAGGTGAAGAAGGGCCAGCTGCTGGCGCGGCTTGATAACCCGCAGAGCCGCCAGATCCAGGCCGAGACCGAGGCGCTGGAGGCGCGTTCGCAGCGGCTGCAGTCGGAGGGTCTCGGCGCATCGTCGAAGCCTCTGGAAGGCGAGGAGGCGACCTTGAGCGCCGTCCGCCGTCAGGCCCTGTCGAGCCGAGTGGCCGCACTGCAGTCGTCAGCTGAGCAGCGCCGCCGCGAGGCAGCGGAGGCGGCGGCGACGATCAGTTCGCTTACGCGCAGCCTGGCACTTGCGCAGGAAAACGTAGATCGGCTGGCACCGCTCGCGGTCAAGAACATCGTACCGAAGACCGAGCTTGCCACGGCACAACGGGAAGTAGTCGATTTGCAAGGCCGGATTGCCGGCGCGCGGGAGCAGCAGGGCCGGGCCAATGCCGCGGTCAGCGAAGCGCTGAGCCAGGCGAGCGAGGCCAATTTCCAGTTCCGGCAAGAAGCGCTCACCGAGCGCAGCGAGGTCCAGCAGAAGATCGCCGTCAACGAACAGTCGCTTGGCGGCCAGGGCCCGCTCGGCCGTCGCGAACTGCGCTCGCCCGTCGATGGCGTCGTCAACGACGTCAAGGTGACAACGATCGGCGGGTTCGTGCAGGCCGGCGAGAAGGTGATGGAGGTCGTTCCGCCCGGCGAAAAGCTGCTCGTCGAAACACGCGTGAAGCCGAAGGACATCGCGTTCATCAAGGTTGGCGACAAGGCGCTGGTCAAGGTCACCGCCTATGACTTCTCCACTTACGGTGGACTGGAGGGCAAGGTCGTCCAGGTGTCGGCGGATTCGATCTTCGACGAGGTCGACAAGCAACCCTATTTCACGGTCATCGTCGAAACCCAGAAAAGCTACCTGCAGTCAGGCACCCTTCGACTGCCGATTACGCCTGGCATGATGACCGACACGCAAATCATCACCGGCCGCAAGAGCATCCTAAGCTATCTGCTGAAGCCGGTGCTGAAGGCACGCAGCGAGGCGCTGCGCGAGCGTTAGTTGGCGAGGGCCGACGGTGCCACCGGCACCAGGCTCACGGCCGCCAAAGTCACCGTCGGAGCTGGGGTCTGGTTCGACGCGATGACCATCGGCGGCAGTTCGCGGCGATAGCCGTGCGTCCACACCTTGTTGCCGGAAAAGGTGACGATCGGGCGATAGTCCGGCATCTCGTATGAATCGATCAGCCGGTCAGTGCCGTTGTCGAGCACCAGCAGGCGTCCCTCGGCGCGGGCGACCAGCACCGCATGGTCGGCGCGGCGGAGCGCATCGCGCAGGATCACCAGGTATAGGTCCTTTTCGGCAAAGCCGGCGCGGCGGAGCAGCTGCAGCTTGGCGATCGCATAATCTTCGCAATCGCCATGTCCACGGCGGAGCGTGTCGGCGGCGGAGGTCCAGTAATCGGATACGCCATATTGGCGGATGTCGTCGACGAAGCTGACGCGCGCATTCACGTAATGATTGACCGCCTCGAGCTTGGCGATCGCCGGACGTCCGGAAAGGCCGGACGCATAAGCGCCCGAGGCAATTCCGACCGGGCCGTTGGCGACCTTGCGCCAGCGCCGGTCGAGCGACGAATGGGTGATCGGCAGGGCCACCGAGTTGAAGACGTCCGGCCGGTCCATGGAAATTGCTGGGCGATAGAACGCCATCCGCGCCTGCATCGCCGGGGCGTCAAAGCTCGAGTGATAGGCCGCCGGCTGCGGCGCCACCGCCTGGCCGGATTGCTGCGCCATGATCGCGGCGAGGCGGCTTTCGCCGCCAAGGATTGCCTGCGTTTTGCTGGCGCTGAAATAGGGCATGGTCTGCGCCGCGGCCGGAGTGGCGGCAAGCGCGAGCGCAGCGGCAGAAGCGAGGGCGAGCCTGGACATCGCCCAGCTTTTCGCAAAACAAGGCCAAGATATGCTTTAAGCGGATGGTTAAAGCGCTTTTAACTAAGGAAATTTTCGCTCCACATCGGCCAGGAACCGGTCGATCGCGGCATTGAATGCCGCGGGCTGCTCGGCATTGGCAAGATGGCCCGAGTCCGCGATCGGCTCGAAGCGCGCGCCCTGAATTGATGCGGCCAGCTCCTCGGAAAGAATTGGAGGCGTAATCCGGTCTTCGGTCCCGCACAGAACCAGGGCCGGCACGCGAATGGCGGCGACCCGATCGCGCTGGTCGGCGAGCCAGACAGCTTGGGCGCCTATGCGATAGGCGTCCGGATCGATCGCCGCCATGGTCTCGATGGTTTCGGCACGGAGATCGGCGGTCGCGTCGGGACCAAGCAGCGCGTCGACCCGCGCTTCGGCGAGCGCGCGCATGCCCATTGTCCGGCTGGCGGTGACTGAGCGGTCGAAGATGCCGGGCCCGTCAGGATGGACGGCAAAGCTATCGGCGAGGATCAGCGATGCACAGCGGTCGGGCGCCGCCGCATCCATGGCGATGGCGATAACGCCGCCGAGCGACAGGCCGCAGACATGGGCGCGCGCCACGCCCAGCGCCTCCATTGCCGCCAGCATCGCAGCGGCGAAAACATCGCGGCTCGCGGCGGCCACGGAATCGCTTTCGCCATAGCCGGGATAATCGAAGGCCACGGCTCGCCGCGACCGGCCGAAATGCTCCAGTTGCGGGCGCCAGACCCGTTTGTCGGAACCCACGCCGTGCAGGAAGACGATAGGCACGGCGTCGCCGCCGCCCTTTTCCTCGACGCCGATGGCGCCAAAACTGGTGCTGACTGCCCCCATCCCGCGCGCATGATGGCCTGACGGCGAGTCTTTGCAAGTGCCGGGGGTGCGACTAGCTTGCCTCGTGTGACCAGCATGACCGTGAACGGCGAAGCGGTGCGCTTCCGTCTTGATCCCGCTACGCCCCTGCTCTGGGCGCTGCGGGACGCCGCCAATCTGACCGGCGCCAAATATGGCTGCGACAGCCGCGACTGCGGCGCCTGCACCGTCATCGTCGACGACCGGGCGGTGCTCAGCTGCGCCATTTCCATCGGCGCGCTCGAGGGCGCCGACGTGGTCACGATCGAGGGCCTGTCGAGCGGCCGCGCTCATCCGGTCCAGCAGGCCTGGGCCGCCGAGCAGGTCAGTCAATGCGGCTATTGCGACCCCGGCATGATCATGGCCATCGCCGCGCTGCTCAAAGCCAGCCCGCGACCGACCGAGGCGGAAATCGCGGCCTTGCCCAACATCTGCCGCTGCGGCGCTGGGCCGAGGATCCTGAGGGCCATCGCCCGAGCTTCGATGGCCATGTCCGGCGGTGCTCAGAATCGGGAACCGGTCAATTCGGAACGGTTCAGCAACGGCTCAGGTGGTCAGGAGCAAATGCCGCCCACCTGAAAGGGGCGACTTGACGGAGCCATCTATGCGCAATTTGGCATTCTTCCTCCTTCTCGCCACCGCCGCCGCGCCGGCCTTTGCCGCACAGGAGCGGGACCACGGTGGACGCCACCATGACAGCGGCGACTCCGATCAATCGGAAACACCGCCGCAGCGACCAAGCGAGAGTCATGCCGGCGACCATCCGCGACGTTCCGTCACCGTCCAGCAGACACAGGATAATAGCGGCCACCAGAGCGGGATCGAGCGCCTCCGTGAGCATTACCAGCAGCACCAGCAAACGACGAGTCAGCAGTCGAGCACGACAGAGTCGAGCACGATACAGTCGAACCTCGATGAAACTGTGCAAAACGGAAGCGTCGGCGATCACCAGGGGACCGGCGCCCCGGAGACCCGATCAGGCTGGCGCCAGCGGGAACGGCATGTCCGGACCATTCCGGACACCCAGGCGACGACTACCCAATCCACCTCGACCGAGAGCAGCGGGTTCCATGGCCGCAATCACCGCGACTATCGCGACGGCAATTACTCCCGCTGGTCGCATAACTGGCGCAACGACCATCGCTACGACTGGACCAGCTGGCGCCATCATCACCGATCCACATTCCACCTCGGTTTCTATTATGACCCGTTCGGGTGGAATTACCGCCGCTGGTCGATCGGATCCTTCCTTTATCCCAGCTTCTATGGATCCAATTATTGGCTGGGCGATCCGTGGCAGTATCGCCTGCCGCCGGCCTATGGACCCTACCGCTGGGTCCGCTACTGGAACGACGCCTTGCTGGTGAACATCTACACCGGTGAAGTAGTCGACGAGATCCATAGCTTCTTCTGGTAGATCGCCTAGGACCATTGGTCGAAGGGGCGTTGCGGAATTTGCCGTGGGCCCCTTCTGCTTTACCATCCTAACACACCTCCTCCTTCACAGGTGATCCGCCGATGACAATGCTTGCCCGCTCCCTGATTCTCACCGTCTCGCTTGCGGCACTGGGCGCCGCCGGCATGGCCCAGACGGCCGCGCCTCCCTGGGAGCCGAAGCTAACCCAGGCCCAGGAGCTGACCCCCGCGGAAGCAGCGAAGATCGAGCCGGTCCCGGATCAGAGCGCTCACGACCGGCTGTTCCAGCTCTTCAAGGAAAGCGATGAGGACAACCTCCGCCGCAACCCGATCTCTGGCCTGTTCCGCGGCGACCTGCGCTACGCGGACCAGTTCGGCGACTACATCACCGACGAATATTACGCCAAGGAGAAGGCAGCGGCGGTCGCGGAGCTTGCCGAACTGCACAAGATCGATCGCAGCCAGCTCAATCCGACCGACCAGATCGCCTACGATGTCTTCGAATATTCAAACCAGCAGGGCCTCGAAGGCTTCGATCCCAAATATTTCGACGTCACCGTCGTCCGTCCGATCAACCATTTCTCGGGCTTCCATACTTTTTACCCGACCTTTGCCAGTGGGAAGGGGGCGGCGCCGTTCAAGACGGTCGTCGACTATGAAAACAACATCAAGCGCCACGCCGGCTACGCGCAGCTGCTCGACCGTTCGATCGGCCGTTTCCGCCAGGGCATGAAGAGCGGCGTCTTCGAGACGAAGCTGACGATCCGCAACGTCATCGACCAGCTCGATGCGCAGCTGAAGCAGCCGCCGGAGGAGTCGCAGCTCTACGCCCCGGTGAAGAACTTCCCGGAATCGATCAGCGCCGCCGACCGCGCAAGGCTGACAGCGGCGACCCGCGCCGCCATCACCGATGAGATCTACCCGGCGATGACCCGGCTGCGCGACTTCCTGAAGAACGAATATCTGCCGCTCGCCCGCGACCAGGTCGGCTTGTCCCAGATGAAGGGCGGCGCCGCGCTCTACGACAAGATGATCCGCGACACGACGACCTTGCCGCTGACCGCGAACGAAGTGCATGAGCTCGGCCTCAAGGAAGTCGCGCGCATCACCTCCGAGATGGAGAAGGTCCGCAAGGAAGTCGGCTTCAAGGGCACGCTGCCGGAATTCTTCGAATATCTACGCACCGATCCCAAGTTCAAGCCGAAGAGCCGCGAAGCCCTGACCGAGGGCTATTATGCGATCGGCAAGGCGGTGGACGCCAAGGTCCCGCAGTTCTTCTCGACGGTTCCGAAGGCGAAGCTGGAGATCCGGCCGTACGACCCGGTGATCGAGAAATTCCAGGCCGGCGGCAGCTATGAGCAGGGCACGCCGGACGGGTCGCGGCCGGGCGTCTTTTATTTCAACGCCTATGACCTGCCGTCGCGGACGACGTCGGGCATGACGACGCTCTATCTGCATGAAGGCTCGCCGGGCCATCACTTCCAGATCAGCCTGGCACAGGAGAACGATGCCCTGCCGCCGTTCATGCGCTTCGGTGGCAATACCGCTTATGTCGAGGGCTGGGCGCTCTATTCAGAGACGCTCGGCTATGACATGGGCTTCTACAAGGACCCCTACCAGCGCTTCGGGACTTTGTCGGACGAGATGCTGCGCGCCATGCGGCTGGTGGTCGATACCGGCATCCACTCCAAGAATTGGACCCGCGATCAGGCGATCACCTACATGATGGCCCATTCCGATATGGGGAAGACCGAAGCCACCGCCGAGGTCGAGCGCTACATCGCCATTCCGACCCAGGCCCTGGCCTACAAGGTTGGCGCGCTCACCATCCAGCGGCTGCGCAAGAAGGCGGAAGCCGAGCTTGGACCCAAGTTCGACATCCGCGAATTCCACGCCCAGGTGCTGATGACGGGCGCCCTGCCGATGGCCATCCTGGAGCGGAAGATCGACGCCTGGATTGCTGAAAAGAAAAAGGCGTGAGCCTTCTATGCGCAACGCCGGCGCGGATTCACCAGTGGGCAAAGATTGCTCCTCCCCCTTGGTGGAGGTGTCAGCCAGAGGCTGACGGAGGGGTAAGAATGGAAGTCAGCGGAACCCATGAGGCGTTCCAGCGCGCTCGCAAGCTCCGTCGCGAAATGACGAAACCCGAGCGCCTGCTATGGTGGGCTCTCAAAGCCAACAAGACCGGTTTTCACTTCCGCAGGCAGCATGCGGCCGGCCCTTATGTGCTGGGCTTCTATTGCGAACGCGCGCGGCTTTGCGTGGAAGTGGACGGATCGTCGCATGAGCTGACGACCGCTCACGACCAGGCGCGTGACCGCTACCTTGCCCGTTGGGACATCCTCACCCTGCGCGTTCCGGCACGGGAGGTGCTGGCGAACCTGCAAGGAGTCGTCGACTTGGTCACGGAAACTGCTTCGACCAGACCCGTCCGTCAGCCTTCGGCTGCCACCTTCCCCCAAGGGGGAGGAGCGGTAGCGCAAAGGGACCTGATGTCAGCTTTGGGTGGAAAGCGGACATTTGTCCTTTTATACCTTCGTATAAGCGCGTTCTTATTGCCCTCTCAATGCGGCCCAAAATAGGATCGCTTCGATGATAGCAAAGGTAGCCAACAGCGCGATCCCAAGCGCCCATCCATAAGCGTCCGTGCCGAAGCGGTAGGCGGTGTAGAGCAGCACGAGCAGACTCTGCAGCATTCCGGGTGCGCCAATAGCGCGCAGCAGCGAGTTCTTTTGATATCCGATCCAGAACGCCCAGCGCGCAAGCACCCACACAGTAGTTATGATGATTAGCACCTTGGGCGACGTGTAGGCGGCGACGCCCAGCAGCCCCGCCGCAAAGACAATGAACTGCTCGACGGTGTTGGACAGGTATCGAAAGTTCACGCGCATCCAACGTGACTCAATTCCTGCAAACGGATCGATTGCTGCCGTGACCATCCGCTCGTGTGCAACTGCCTGGATTCCTGCAAGCAGCGTCAAGAGCGCCGCGACCGCGATGCATCCCATTGCGGTCTGCAAAGGTTGAAGTGCTTCCGGGACAGGCAGGAAGCGCAGCAGTGCATACCAGAGTGCGAGGCCAACGAGGATACTCACGGCTATAGCCGCCCAGACAATGCGTCGTTCTTGCTGAATATGCGCTGGCATGCCCGCAGTTAGCGTCGGTTCGGCGGACGCATCAAGAGAGTGGGCAGCAACCGTACGGCCGCAACGAGTCGAGAACGGAAGCTGCAGATCCTTCAATATGCGTTCGAGCCCTTGCTCGGCACTAAGTGCCGGAGCGGCGGCGAGCACTGATGAGGCAGGTGCGGCAATGTCCGGAATGGGTCGAAAGCAGACTCGGCTCCTAAAGTCTTTAGGCTTTGTTCTCTCCAAGGCGGGCGTTTAGCTTCGCAAGTCGGTCTTTCAGCCCGGCAACATTCTTGGGGTTCGTCGCCTGGAGCTGCCTTAGATGATCCTCGTCAATGTGCGTGATCTTGCCGGATTCAATTCCTTCGAGGAGCTGGACGAGTCTATCCCGCTCCTCATGCCAATTCTCCGCGCTCACAACAGCCTCCATTCATTGCGCTAAGCATACGCTGCCCGGCGGAGGATAGCGGCCGCTTACTTGCGATTCTTGCGCGCCGCATAGCGAGCGTCGCGCCCCGCCTTGCGCTCGGCTTCGGTCCGGGGGGCCGATACCGCGGCTTTAGCTGCAGTTTCAGCCGCCGCCGCCTCGGTCACTGCCTGCTTTGCCGCCTTCTTCGCCGCTGCTTTTTCGGCGTTCGCCGTCTCCCGCTTCAAACTCGCTGCAACGCGTTCAGCCAGTACCGCTGCATCAATTGGCGGCTTCGAGTGAAATTGCTCGAGCACCTTCTTCTTGGCTTCCGCAGCTTGGCCAGCACGGTCTTGGAAGGACGGATCCTTAAATGACGCCATCGTTTCGAGTCCTCCTGCTGGCATCAGCGCTGGAAATGAGCGAGTAAAAGCAGGCATTGGTTAGGGACGCTTCCGGCGTCCGATGAGTTCGTTATTTCGGGCGCTTGGCCATTGCGACTTCCAACTCCGCCACCAGCCGCACCAGAGGCTCTGCTGGGAGGGCGAAGCTGGATGAAATTTCCTGCCGTGCATGATGCAGCAGATCGGCCCAATGCTTGATCGTATCAGCATGGACCGGATGGTCTCGCAAACGGTTGGCGCTGCGAACAGCCGCGATCAGGTTGCCTTCGGTGCTGCCATGCAATTTCATGTTGCAAGCATAGGCCTTTTTGCGTTCGGAACCTAATTGCCGAACCGGCGACGGCGATTGCGTGAGTGACGATCCATCGGAAGATACATGGCTTGATTGAGCCGCGCCGTGTTATGGGCACCCCATGATCACACCAAAGCGCTGGACCCAGACCGACATCACCGAGCTGCGCAGCCGATTGGCGATCGGTGAGTCAGCTGGGGACATTGCCGAAGCGCTTCAGAGGTCGTCGGAGAATGTGCTCGGGATGATGTCGCGCCTTTGTCTACGTGTTCGTATCGACTGACCCACATCGCTGGCCCAACGGGTCGATTGCTGACGTGGCAAGTTAGGGTCGAAAGCTGCCACAAGCGAAGCGGAATTCTCTGACCTACAGACACCCGAATATGCGAGCGTCCGCGTTCGCGCGCGGGTGCTGGCTGTTTGAATCGTCGATCAAATCCGATGAATGCTTAGCGTCACATAGAGTCACGCCGAATGGCGCTTCTTCACGAGACTTTTGCGACCTTATGCGACGTTAAGTACCCGCTGCCGCCAGCGCCTCGGCGATCAGGCGGCGGCTGTTGTCGATGCCGTAGAGGGCGATGAAGCTGCCCATGCGCGGGCCCTGGGGCGAGCCGAGCAAGGTTTCGTAGAGAGCCTGGAACCAGTGCCGCAGGCTCTCGAACGGGTAATGCTTGCCGACCTCGAAGACGAGGTGCTGGATCTGGTCGGCATCGGCGCCTGCCGGCAATGCGGCCAGTTCGGCGTCGAGCTCCTTGAGCGCCGCAATCTCGTCACCTTGCGGAGCGCGGCGCTGCAATGACGGCGCGACGAAATCCCGCGCATAATTGACCGCCAGGCCGATCAGCTCGTCGAGTTCGGGATTGGCCTCCGGCGAACAGTCCGGCGCATAGCGCTGGACGAACCGCCAGGCGGTGTCCTTGTCCGCGCACCCGGGCAGGCTGGCGAGGTTGAGCAGCAAGCCATAGGTCAGCGGCAGGTCGCCTTCCGGCACCTTGCCGCCATGGATGTGGTGCACCGGATTGCCGAGCTTCTGTTCGATCGGCTGGTCGGGATAATTACCACGGAACTGCCAATATTCGTCGACCGCGCGCGGGATGACGCCGAGGTGCAGGCTCTTGGCCTTGCGCGGCTCGCGGTAAGCGAAAAAGGCCAGGCTCTCCTCGCTGCCGTAGCTCAGCCATTCCTCGAGGCTAAGGCCATTGCCCTTCGACTTGGAGATCTTCTCGCCGTTTTCGTCGAGGAACATCTCATAGTTGAAGCCCTCGGGCGGGCGGGTGCCGAGGATCCGCGCGATCCTGCCGGAATGGACGACGCTGTCGATCAAATCCTTGCCGGCCATTTCATAATCGACGCCGAGCGCGACCCAGCGCATCGCCCAGTCGACCTTCCATTGCAGCTTGGCCAGGCCGCCAAGCGCCGATTGCTCGATGCGGGTGCCATCCTCGTCGTTGAAAGCTATCAGCCCCAGTTCCCTGTCGAGCACTTCGACAGGAACCTGCAGGACTCGGCCGGTCGAAGGTGAGACGGGCAGGACCGGTGAGTAGGTCTGGCGTCGCTCCTCGCGCAGCGTCGGCAACATGACGCCGAGGATCTCGTCCCATTTGCGCAGCACCTGGCGGACCGTTTCGTCAAAGCGGCCGGATGCGTAGCAGTCGGTCGCTGACACGAACTCATAATCGAAGCCGAAGCGGTCGAGGAAATGCCGCAGCATCGCATTATTGTGATGCGCGAAGCTCTCGTGGGTGCCGAACGGGTCCGGTATCTGAGTCAGTGGCTTTCCAAGGTGCTCCGCCAGCATCGCCTGGTTGGGGACGTTGTCCGGCACCTTCCTCAGGCCGTCCATGTCGTCGGAGAAGGCGATGAGCCGGGTCCGGGCGCCGCCGGTCAGTTCCTCATAGGCGTGGCGGACGAAAGTCGTACGCAGCACCTCGTTGAACGTGCCGATGTGTGGCAGGCCCGACGGGCCGTAACCGGTCTCGAACACCATCGGCTCGCCGTGCGGCTTTCCGTCCGGCCAGCGCTTCAATAATTTGCGTGCCTCCTCATAGGGCCAAGCCTTGGATTGCAAAGCGGCGGTGCGAAGGGATTCAGCGTCCAATTGTCGTTGCTCTTTTGTTCTTGAGAACCCAATGTCGGGGCAATGGCCGCTCCTTTGCCCCTTCCGGCGCTGCACGCAACCCATGCGGGGATTTGGGTCGCTGGAGGCGACGGCGAGGCGCGGGAGGCGAGCCGCGGCGAAGCCATTGCCCGGGCCGCCGAGACGCCGCACATTCTCCTGAATGCGCCTTTGGTTGGGCAGCGGCTTGGCTATCCCGAGATCAGCGGCCTCGACCTGCTGGAGTTGTTCGCCTTCATCCATCCGGCGCGTTTCGCGGTGCCGACGCCGGCGGGGCTGAGCCGGGCACTGGGGCTTGAGCCGCCCGCAAGCGAGCCGGAGGCGGCCTCGTCGCTCGCTCGCATGGCGGCGAACTTGTTGGAGCGGCTGACGGATCCCGACTGGCAGGAACGCGAAGGCGCTTGGACCGCCAATGCCACGCTGCAGCGGCTGGGCTGGGGCTGGGCAGGGCTGATCGCGGCGCGGCTGGAGCGGCCGGAGAAGGGCGAGCGGATGCTTTTCGCGCGGCTGCCGCAATGGGAGGAAACGGCGGACCGGCCGCCGCCGCGGACCATTTCAGTATCGGATGGCGAGGCGCGAGAGCGGCTGGCGGAACTGACGGGCCCGGGGGCCGAGCCCCGCGAGGGGCAGAAGCAAATGGCGGCGGCGGTGACGCAGGTGTTCGCGCCGCGGCCCAAGAGCGGGATTCCGAACATGCTTCTGGCAGAGGCGGGCACCGGCATCGGCAAGACGCTGGCCTATCTGGCGCCGGCGTCGCTGTGGGCGGAGCGCGCCGGCGGCACGGTCTGGGTCTCGACCTTCACCAAGGCGCTGCAGCGGCAATTGGACGCCGAAGGATCGCGAATCGTGCCCGAGGCCAAGGAGCGCGCGCGGCGGATCGTCGTCCGCAAGGGCCGCGAGAATTATCTCTGCCTGCTGAACCTCGAAGATGCGATGCAAGGGGCTTTCTCAGGGCGCGCGGCAATCCTTGCTCACCTTGCGGGCCGCTGGGCGGCCTACACGCGCGATGGCGACATGGTCGGCGGCGATTTGCCCGGCTGGCTTCCGAGCCTGTTCCGCCGCGCCGGCGCGACCGCGCTGACCGACCGGCGGGGCGAATGCGTCTATGCTGGCTGCCCGCATTACCGCCGCTGCTTCATCGAACGTGCCGAGAGGGCGGGCCGCGAGGCCGATTTGGTCATCGCCAACCATGCCCTGGTGATGGTCAATGCCGCACGCGGGCGGCCCGACGCGCCGGCCCGCATCCTGTTCGACGAGGGCCATCATCTGTTCGATGCCGCCGATTCGACTTTCGCGGTGGCGTTGGGTGGGCAGGAATCGATCGAGCTCAGGCGCTGGATCGTCGGGCCGGAAGGCCGATCGCGCGGCCGCCGCCGCGGCCTGGCCGCGCGGCTGATGGACGTCGCCAGCTATGACGAGGAGGGCGCGCGGGCGCTGAACGCTGCCGTCGAAGCCGCCAAGGCGATGCCGTCGGAGGGCTGGCTGCAGCGGCTGGCGGAAGGCGCGCCGTTCGGGCCGATCGAGGGTTTGCTCGCCCAGGTGCGGGGCACTGTCTATGCGCGGGCCAAGGCGCAGGAAGCCGGCTATGGGCTGGAGACCGAGCTGGCCGAGCCCGACGGCGCCCTCGTCGAGGCCAGCGCCGCCGCCCTAGGGGCCCTGGAGGCGTTACAGAAACCTCTTGCCGCGCTCGGCCGCCGATTGGAGGCAGTACTCGAGGACGCGCCCGACTGGCTCGACACAGCCGCCCGCGCCCGAGTCGAAGGCGCGATCAACGGGCTGAGCTGGCGGCGCGAGGCGCTGTCGGCATGGATCGCCTTGCTCGGGCGGATCGGCGGCAGCGCCGACCCGGATTTCGTCGATTGGCTGGCGATCGAGCGCGTCGAAGGCCGCGAATATGACGTCGCCATCCACCGCCGCTGGCTCGACCCGACCCGGCCCCTGGCGCAGACCGTGCTGGCTCCGGCGCACGGCGTGCTGGTGACCTCGGCAACCTTGCGAGGAGCCGAGGATTGGGTGACGGCGGACAGGCGAACGGGCGCTGTTCATTTGCCCGGCCCGGTCCAGCATTTCGAGACCCCGAGTCCGTTCGATTACGGAGAGGCGACCGAAGTGCTGATCGTTACCGACATCGGCCGCAACGACCTGGCGGCGCTGGCCGGCGCTTATGCCCGGCTGATCGAGGCGGCGGGCGGCGGGACGCTCGGCCTGTTCACGGCAATCCAGCGCTTAAAAGCGGTGCATGCCCGCATCGCCGATCGGCTGGCGCGCGCCGGCCTACCCTTGTTCGCCCAGCACGTGGACTCGATCGACGCCGGCACGCTCGTCGATATGTTCCGCGACGACCCCCACGCCTCCTTGCTCGGCACCGACGCGCTGCGGGACGGAGTCGATGTCCCGGGCGAATCGCTGCGGCTGGTGGTAATGGAGCGGGTGCCCTGGCCACGGCCGACGGTGCTGCACGCGGCGCGTCGCCTGGCCTACGGCGGCAGCGCCTATGACGACAGCGTCATCAAGGCGCGGCTTGCCCAGGCTTTCGGCCGGCTGATCCGCCGGCAAGGCGACCGCGGCGTGTTCGTCATCCTGTCGGCCGCGATGCCGTCGCGGCTGCTGTCGGCGTTTCCGCCCGAAGTACGGGTTTCGCGGGTACCGCTGGAAGCAGCTATCGAGCGGATCCGGCAACGGTTGGGGACGGAGACGGAGGAGATAGTGCGATGCGAAGCCTGACATTGCTGCGCCACGCCAAGTCGAGCTGGGACGACGATTCGCTCGACGATTTCGACCGACCGCTGAACGAGCGCGGGCGCAAGGCCGCAAAGGCGATGGGCAGGCATTTGGCCAAGGCCGGCGCGCGCTTCGACCTAATCCTTGCCAGCCCGGCGCAGCGTGTCGTCGAGACCATCGAAGCTCTGAAGGCAGGAGGCTGGAAGGACGGTCCCGTGCGATTCGATCGCGCGATCTATGACTCCTCGTCGCACGACCTGGTCGAGCTCGTTCGGTCGACCCCCGCGAACATCGAGCGACTGATGCTGGTCGGGCATAATCCGGCGATGGGCACGCTGGCTATGCAATTGACTGAGGATGACGAGAAAGGGCTGCGCGCTTCTGTTTCCCAGAAATATCCGACTGGCGCGCTCGCCGAGATCGAACTGGACGTGGATCGCTGGGTTCAGGTTGGTCCGCAATGCGGCCGGTTTGTGGAGTTTACCGCTCCGAGATCGCTGGGCGGTACCTAGTCGGCCAGCGCGTCGCGCAACCGGTCGCGCAACCGCACGAGTCGGTCGACATTGATGTCCGGCTTGGTCGCCAGCTGAGATCCGAACATTGGCGTTTCCGGGGCGCCGGGTGGCGACTCGGCGCGAACAGCGGGTGTAACCGGCTTGGGCTGGTCGCGGAGCAATTTCTGGACGCCGCGGACGGTATAGCCCTCGTTCGACAGCAGATGATGAATCCGCCGTGCCAGTGCGACGTCTGCCGGGCGATAATATCGGCGGTTACCGGCCCGTTGCAGCGGACGCAGCTGCGGGAACTTGGTTTCCCAGTAGCGCAGGATGTGCTGGGCGACCCCAAGCTCTTCGGAGAGTTCGCCGATGGTGCGGAAAGCCTCCGGATCCTTGTCCGTCGCGGCCACTTACACGCCTATTTCGCGACCCTGTCGCGCATGATCTGGCTGGCGCGGAAGGTCATTACCCGTCGGGGGGCAATCGGCACTTCGACTCCGGTCTTGGGGTTGCGGCCGATGCGCCGGCCCTTGTCGCGCAGGATGAAGCTTCCAAAGCCGGAAATCTTCACGTTGTGCCCTTCGGCCAGCGCCTGGCACATGTGATGAAGCATGCGCTCGACCAGATTCGCGCTTTCGGCCCGCGACAGGCCGAGCTTGCGATGGACGGTGTCCGACAAATCGGCCCTCGTTAGCGTGCCCGAATGAAGAGTGTCATGAGACCGGGCGACCCCCGCATCTGCCATAGTGAACCCCTTTGCCCCGCTCGCTGGTAACAGCAATTTTTAGAGCCTAACCAAAAACATGCCAGTCGGCAATCCGACACGGCGTGAAGTCTGTTAATAACGAAGCGCGGCGGCGCCCCAGGTGAAACCGCCGCCCATCGCCTCAAGCACGACAAGGTCGCCGCGCTTGATCCTGCCATCGCGGACTGCGGTGTCGAGTGCAAGTGGAACCGATGCCGCAGATGTGTTGGCATGGCGGTCGACCGTCACAACGATTTTTTCCGCCGGCAAGCCCAACTTTCGAGCGGTGGCATCGAGGATCCTGGCGTTCGCCTGGTGCGGCACGACCCAGTCGATATCGCTCGAGTCGAGGCCGGCGTCGGCCAGAACTTCATTGAGGACGTCCGCGAGATTGACGACCGCGTGGCGAAAGACCTCGCGGCCTTTCATGCGCAACTTGCCGACAGTCTGAGTCGTGGAAGGGCCGCCGTCGACGAACAACAGTTCATTGTGGCGGCCGTCGGCATGCAGCTTGGTCGACAAGATGCCGCGCTCGCCTTCTTCGGCCTTCAGCACGAGTGCGCCGGCGCCGTCGCCGAACAGTACGCAGGTCGCGCGGTCTTCCCAGTCGAGAATCCGGCTGAACGTCTCCGAGCCGATGACCAAAGCGGTCTTGGCCGAGCCTGATCGGATCATCGAGTCGGCGACGGTCAGGGCATAGAGGAAGCCCGTGCAGACGGCATGGACGTCGAAGGCGATGCAGTCGGGAATCCCGAGCATCGCCTGGACCTTGGTCGCCGACGACGGAAAGGTCTGGTCGGGGGTGGCGGTGGCGAGGACGATGAGATCGATGTCGGTTGCGTTGATCCCGGCATGTTCGAGCGCGTTCAGCGCGGCGCCATGGGCAAGGGTCGCGGTCGTCTCGCCGGCATCGGCGATGTAGCGGTTGCGGATTCCCGTGCGCTCGACAATCCATTCGTCGGACGTATCGACCTGGATCGCCAGCTCGGCGTTGCTGACCTGACGCTTTGGCAAAGCCGAGCCGACGCCGGCAATGACCGAGCGGCGGGTCACTCCGCCGCCTCATGATTGAAGGCATGCGCCCGGAACTCGTCGAGATCCTCACCGATCTTGCGGGTGATGTCGTTGCCGACCATCCGCGCCGCGACGCCGATGGCGTTGGCGACGCCCTTGGGGTTGGCGCTGCCGTGGCTTTTTACGACCAGGCCGTTGAGGCCGAGAAAGACCGCACCATTGTGATTGTTGGGGTCGAGATGGACCTTCAAGGTGTGCAGCGCCGGCTTCGACAAGGCAAAGCCGGCCTTCGATCGCAGCGAGCTGGTAAAAGCGCGGCGCAGCAGATCGGTGACGAACCGGGCGGTGCCCTCGGCGGTCTTCAGCGCGATATTTCCGGAAAAGCCGTCGGTGACCACAACGTCGATATTCCCGCGCGACAATTGATCGCCCTCGGTGAAGCCGGAAAAGGTCATCGGCAGATAGTCGGCTTCGCGCAGTAAGGCGGCGGCTTCCTTCAACTCATCGGTACCCTTCAGCTCCTCGGTGCCAATGTTGAGTAGCTTAACGCGCGGCTTCTTGATGCCCAGCACGGTGCGGGCATAGGCCGAGCCCATAACGGCGAACTGAACGAGATTTTGAGCATCGCATTCGGTGTTGGCGCCTAGGTCGAGCATGACGCAATCCTGATCGCCGAGCGTCGGCAGCAAGGCGGCCAGCGCCGGCCGGTCAATTCCCGGCATCGTCCGCAAGGCCAGTTTGGCCATCGCCATCAGCGCGCCGGTATTGCCGCCGGAAAGAGCGGCGTCCGCCTGACCGTCCTTCACGGCGTTGATCGCCATTCCCATCGACGTGGTCCTGGCGCGGCGGATCGCCTGGCTCGGCTTTTCCGAGGCGGCGATGGCATCGGTAGTGTGATGAACGATGACGGCGCCCTTGAGGCCCGGGTGGCGACCGAGCTCGGGCGCGATCAGCGCTTCGTCGCCGAACAGCTCGAAGCTGATGCCCGGCTGCTTGCGCCGCGCGCGCGCCATCCCGGCGACCACGGCCGCCGGGCCGGTGTCTCCCCCCATAGCGTCGACGGCGATGCGCGGGCTGGCGTCCACGGCCAAGCGCCTATCGCTCCGCTCAGGCCTCGGTCGAGGTGATTTCGCGGCCATTGTAATAGCCGCAGGCAGAACAGAGGTTGTGGGGCAGCTTCAGTTCGCCGCAGTTAGGGCATTCCTGGAAGCTGGCGGCCTTCAGCGCATGATGGCTGCGCCGAATGTTCCGCTTGGACGGCGATGTTTTTCTCTTTGGGACGGCCATTGCGGCACCTGTCTTGTCAATTGTTCAAAAAAATTGGCGACGCTCCTCGCCAAGTTCCAGCGGGAAGTCCCGCGGCGGCGGCCGGATCGTCGCGAACGGGGCGTCCTATAGCGAAATGCGACGCAAGCGC
>JBKPSK010000139.1:0-16437 GCA_046734995.1 Pseudomonadota bacterium | reverse complement strand
CGCGAAGGGGGCGTGCGGCTGCGGCGAAAGCTTCACGATTTGATCGTCCGGGCCGTCACCGATGCCGACCATCCGGCCTGGTCGGCGATGCGCACGAAATTATGGCCTGACGCCGATCCCAAGGAACTGGAGAGCGAGCTGGCCGGGCTGTTCGCGCTAGATCCGCCCTACACCATCTATATCGCCGAAGAGGACGACAAGCAGGTCGGGTTCATCGAGCTTTGGGTGCGCAGCTATGCCGAGGGCGGCCCGCCCGAGCCGGCCGCCTATGTCGAGGGCCTGTGGGTCGAGCCCGGGCATCGGCGAGGCGGCGTTGCGACGTCGCTACTCGCCAAGGCCGAGGAATGGGCGAAAGCCAAGGGCTTCAAGTGGCTCGGCTCCGACGCCCAGCTCGGCAATACCGAAAGCCACAGCTGGCATCGGGCGGCCGGTTTCCGGGAAACGGAGCGGCTGGTGGTGTTCGGCAAGGCGCTTAAATAATCCCGTAACCATGATAATGTGGTCCGTTCGCTGGAACGGGGGAATGGACCATGCAACGCAGCCTGACCATGCTGTTCGCGTTGATTGCCTACGCAATTTTCTTCGCCACTTTCCTTTATCTGATCGCCTTCATCGGCAATATCGCGGCCGTTCCGCGCACCGTGGACATCGGTCCGGCGGCGACGCCAGCGACGGCGCTCGCGGTCGATCTCGGGCTGATCGCCTTGTTCGGCCTGCAGCACAGCGTGATGGCGCGCCAGGGCTTCAAGGCCTGGTGGACTCGCGTCATCCCGCCGCCCGCCGAGCGCAGCGTCTACGTGCTGATGGCCAGCGCGGCGCTGATCATCCTGATGAGCCTCTGGCGGCCGATCGAGGGCACCATCTGGTCGGTCACCAATCCGCTTGGCGAGACCGTGCTCTGGGCGTTGTTCGGGCTCGGTTGGGGAATTGTGCTGCTTAGCACCTTCCTGCTCAACCATTTCGAACTGTTCGGACTGCAGCAGGCCTGGTTCCATTTGCGCGGCAAGCAGGCGGAGCCGCACGAGCTGCGTCAGCCTTTGCTGTACAAATGGGTCGCGCACCCGCTCTATGCGGGTTTCTTCCTCGCCTTCTGGGCGACACCGCAGATGAGCGCCGGGCATTTGCTGCTTAGCGCCGGCATGTCGATCTACATGCTGATCGCCATCCAATATGAAGAGCGCGACCTGACGAATTACTACGGCGAGGGCTACACAAGCTACCGCAAGGGCGTCGGCATGATTTTCCCGCGGTTCGGACGGCGCGCCGGCTAGAAACCGAGCGTGAAGCGGACAGCGCCGCCGATATCGGGATCGGCGGACTCGATATGTCCCGGCTGGCGGCGGGCGAACAGATTGCCGCCCAGCCAGCCGCCGGCGACCGGCGTCGAGTAGCTTAGCTCGGCGTCTAGCTCGCGCCCGCTCGGGCTCAGCGACAGAGTCGACCAGCTCCTGGTCGCGCTTTGTGTGTCGTAGCTATACGCCGTCGGCAGCATCAGACCGAGCCCGCCCTTCTCGATCCGAAGCGGCTGGGCAATGCGCAGGCCGATGCGGTCGCCGGCGCGAAGCAGGTCCCATTTCTGGAGGTCGAAGGCATAAGCCGCGCTCTGGAAGCTGCCGCCGGCAAAATCGGTCCAGCCGCGCCGGGCGCTCAGGCTCGCAGCCAGGCCCGTGCCGAGCTGGCGGCGCACTTCGAGATCGAAGAACGTGCTCTGCGAGCCGCCCGCGCCGAATGCCTCGCCGAGGCGTCCGCCGAGCAAAGTGCGCTTTTCATCGAGCTTCGAGATCCCGGCCGACAGCCAAGTCTTGCCGAAATTGCGGTCGATGGCGACGCTCGTCCAGCGATAGGGCGAGCTCGCGGTGGTCTCGACGTCATGCCACACCTCGCCACCTTCTGACGACAAGGTCATGCCGACCGGCCCCAGGTTGCGGCGCAGCGCGATGCTCATGTCGCGCCTGGCGGCAAAGCCCGGATCGCCGCTGATGTCGCGGGCGATGAGGAAGGCGCCGGCCTCCGCGCCCGACAGGCGGCGCTCCAGCGCCTTAGCGCCTTCTGAGAAACCGAAGGCCGCCGCAGTCTTGCTGTCGAGGCGGGCGACGGCCGCGCCGGCAACCAGCCGCGCCTTGCGGGCGTCTTCCGGCCCGATGCCGAAGCGCTCAGCCTCGAACACGCCTTTGGCCTGGGCGCGCTCGGCGACGGTCATGGCGATGCTCAGCGGACCGGCGGAAACGGCCGAGCTGCGCACGGTGGAACCGCCATCGAGGGCGCGATGCAGAGGCCTGTTCACCTCCGCGCTACGCAACGATTTGGCAAGGTCCATGGCGAAAGCGCGCGAATAGCCGTCGAGGATGATGACACCCATCTTGCCATTGACGAGGTCGCCGTCGCCCGCAGCTTCCGGCAGATCGCCGCTCGTACCCGCGCCGACGGCGATCTGGCTGTCCGCAAGAGTGGTCGTCCCCTGCGGCTGGAACGCCCTGCTAATATTGAGCCGGCCGCGGCCATAGATGGCGTCCGTGCCGGCCGCTCCGAGGTCATCGGCCGAATTGAACAGAATTTGCAGGATCTGGCTTGCGGTCAGGTTCGGAAAGGCCTGGGCGAGCAAAGCGACCGCGCCGGTAATGACTGGCGCCGAAAAGCTGGTTCCCGACCAGAGAAACTGGGCGCCCGTCTGATCCGGCGCGATGACTCGATAGCCGATCGCCGCCAGGTAATTTTGCGCACCGGTCCCGGCCCTGTTCGAGAAGGTCGAAAGCTGGTTCAAATCCGTGCCGCCGCCAGCATTGACGCCCACGGCGCCGGCGATGATGACATTGCCCGGAAAGTTCTGGGCGGGGATCAGGGCGAATGGATCCGGGTTCACACCTTGCGCCGTCTCACCCTCATTGCCGGCCGAGATCACCAGGATGATCCCGGTATTGACCGCCTGCTGGATGGCGGTTGACAAGGTCGCGTTGGGCGGGGAGCCGCCGAGCGACAGGTTAATCACCTTGGCGCCGGCGATCCGGGCAGCATTGACGCCAGCGGCGATCGCCGAGTCCAGGAATGCGCAATCGTCGGCGCTGGCGCAGCTGCCGGGATCGTCGGTCCTCAAGGAAACGATGGTGGCATTGAAGGCCACGCCCATCGTGTCGATTCCGTTTCGGGCGGCGGCGGCGACGGCGGTGACTGCGGTACCGTGGCCGTCTGAATCACCGACGCCCCGCCCACCGCCGGCGACGTCGGTCGACGCCGGGTCGATACGCCCAGCGAATTCCACGAGATTTGGATTAATACCGGTGTCGACGATGCCGATCTTGACGCCCGCACCGGTCGCGCCGGCGTCGTATGCGGTGATTGCGCCATGCGCGTTCGTCCCGTTCGAGCGCTGGTACTCGGCCGTGTTGAACGTGCTCGGCGTCGGCGTGGGCGTGGGGGTGGGTGTGGGAGTCGGAGTCGGCGTTGGCACCGGAGTCGGAGTTGGCGTCGGTGTCGAGCTGATCGGCGCGCCGCCGGCGCCACCGCCGCCGCCGCCTCCACAAGCCGACAGCATCAGGATAAGCGCGCACCCGCTGCTCGCCAGAAGCTGTTTCGACATTGTAGTCCCCGCCCAAACTATTGGAAAATATCATCTTTCTTATGAGTATTATGCTTAACAGAAGCTTTCATTTTGATGAAACGGCGATTTGGGGCTAGGCGCTGACACGCCCATGGACCCCCGCTTCGCCCATATCTGCGACTGGATCTTCGACCTCGACAATTGCCTGTATCCTGCGTCGACCGGCCTGTTCGCGCTGATCGACGAGCGCATGGGCGCCTATATCCAGCGGCTGATGAACTGCGATGCGATTGAAGCGAAGCGCATCCAGAAGGCGCATTTCCATGCCCACGGCACGACACTAGCCGGTTTGATGAAAGAGTGCGACATCGACCCGCACGATTTCCTGCAGGACGTCCATTCAATTCCGCTCGATCGCGTGACGCCCAACCCGCGCCTCGCCACCGGCCTTGCCAGGCTGCCCGGCCGCAAGTTCGTCTTCACGAATGGCGACGAGCCCTATGCGCGACTCGTGCTTCGGGCGATCGGCGTCCACGACCAATTCGACGAGCTCCACGACATCCATGCCAGCGAGCTAAGGCCCAAACCCGATCCGCATGGATATGCCCTGCTATGCGAGCGCTTCGGGGTTGATCCGTCTTCCGCCGTACTTGTCGAGGACATGGCGCAGAATTTGAAGCCGGCGAAGGCACTGGGAATGACCACCGTCTGGGTCGACAACGGTTCGGAACGCGGCGCGCATCTGGCCGAAGAAGGCCATGTCGATTTCGTCATCGCCGACGTTGGCGAATGGCTAGAAACCATATTGGGGACTTGCGATGAACCTTGAGGGCGTGATCGATGCCGCATGGGAGCAACGGGACAGCATCGGACCGGAGACCAGAGGCGAGGTGCGGCTGGCGGTCGATTCCGCCATCGCCGCGCTGGACCGTGGCGAGGCGCGCATCGCCGCGAAGGCCGATGGCGCGTGGCGGGTCAACCAGTCGCTGAAGAAGGCGGTGCTGCTGTCGTTCCGGCTCAATCCAATGGAAGCGATCGCGGGTGGGCCGGGCGGTTCGCACTGGTGGGACAAGGTGCCGTCCAAATTCGCCGGCTGGGGCGAGAAGGAATTTACGGAATGCGCCTTCCGCGCCGTGCCCGGATGCATTGTCCGTCGCGGCGCTTACATCGCTCCCGGCGCAGTGCTGATGCCGAGCTTCGTCAATATCGGCGCGCGGGTAGGTGAAGGGGCGATGGTCGACACCTGGGCGACAGTCGGCAGCTGCGCGCAGATCGGCCGCAACGTCCACATCTCCGGCGGCGCCGGCATCGGCGGCGTGCTCGAGCCACTGCAGGCCGGGCCGGTGATCATCGAGGACGACTGCTTCATTGGGGCGCGGTCGGAAGTTGCCGAAGGGGTGATCGTCGAACAGGGCGCGGTGCTGTCGATGGGCGTTTTCATCGGCGCTTCGACCAAGATCGTCGACCGGGCGAGCGGCCAGGTGCTTTTCGGCCGGGTGCCGGCCTATTCGGTGGTGGTGCCGGGGACAATGCCGGCCAAGGACGGCGGACCATCGCTGGCCTGCGCCGTGATCGTCAAGCGCGTTGACGAGCGAACGCGGTCGAAAACCAGCATCAATGAACTGCTGAGGGATTAGCCCCTCAATCGACAAGCCAAGCTTATCGGCCGAGCCGACCGTTTTGTTGGCCGCCAATGCCGCTGCCGCTTAAGTCAGCGGCATGGCAACGCGCACGACCAGGCTGTTTGAGCGCAACCGCCGGGGTGCTGCGCCGAGCGGGACCGGCCAAGATCGCCCGATGATCCGCACGGTCATGAACCGCTCCGACTGGCTGACCCTGCTCGCGCTCGCCATCATCTGGGGTTCGGCCTTCATGTTCATCAGCGTCGCCGTGCACGAGGTGGCGCCCCTCACTTATGTCTGGCTCCGGCTCACGATCGCCACCGCCGCGATGTGGCTGTTCCTGTGGTGGCGGGGAGAATCCGCCGGTCTGCCGCGCGCAGTCTGGGGCTCGATGATCGTCCTCGCGCTGTTCAACAATGTCATTCCGTTCATCCTGTTCGGGTGGGGTCAGACGCACATCGCCAGCGGCCTTGCCGCAATTCTCAACTCAACGACGCCGATCTGGGGAGTGGTCGTCGCCCACCTCCTGACACACGACGAGAAGCTCAGTGGCCGCAAGCTTGCCGGCGTTCTGCTCGGCTTTGCCGGCGTAACCGTAATGATCGGCCCTGCGATTCTGGGATCGCTCGGAAACAATGTCCTTGCCCAGCTTGCCTGCGTCACCGCGTCGCTGTGCTACGCTTTTGCCGGCGTCTGGGCGCGCCGGTTTCGGGCGATGGGGCTGCCGCCGATCACGGTCACCACCGGACAGCTCACCGCCGGCGCGATCGTAATGCTGCCGCTGGCGATGATCATCGACCGTCCGTGGCTCGACTCATTTCCTTCGCTGAAAGCGCTGGGCGCGATCACCGCGCTCGCCGTCGTGTGCAGTGCATTCGCCTACATCCTTTATTTCCGGCTGATCGACCGCGCCGGGGCGACCAACGCCTTGCTGGTCACCCTGCTGGTGCCGCCGGTCGCGATCCTGCTCGGCAGCCTGTTCCTCAGCGAAGCTCTGGATCCGCGCGACTTCATCGGCCTTGCGCTGATTGCCTTGGGGCTCGCCGCGATCGATGGGCGACTGATCAAGGTTTTGGCGCGCCGGCCTCCGCAAGCAGCCTAGAAGCCTCCTTGCTGCTCCAGTCGAGGTCGCCGACATAGCGCCAGACCTCGCGGCCGTTTGCATCGAACAGGATCGTTGTCGGCATGACCTCGACGCCGAGCGCGCCGGATAAAGCCATCTTTTCGTCGTGATAGGCGCCGAGATCCTTGATGCCGAGCTTGTCGAGGAAGGCCTTCACTGATCCCTGCGGCGCCGTGTCCTGGCTGACGGCGATGACACCGAGCTCGCCGTCAATGGCGTGACTTTCCGCCAGTCTGTCGAGCGTCGGCAATTCCTTGACGCAAGGCGCGCACCAGGTCGCCCACAGGTTGACGAGCACGGGTACGCCGTTGAAATCGGTAATGCTGATTTCGCCGCCGTCGGGATCTTTGAAGCTGGATTCTGGAGCCGGTTTGCCCTTGTGGCCGTGATCGACGCCCTTCTCCACCTCAGCTGGCGCCGCCGCCTCCTCCGCTTGTGGCGCTTCGGGCTTTTGCCTATCGCAACCGACTAGGAAGAGCAGGAGGAGCAGGAGGATCAGCCGCAAGGACAACTCCACTAACCAGATGTGGGGCGGGCGCTTTGCGGGCGGCCCGGCCGCGGTGATGCGTGAGATCAACGCCTCCATCGCGGTCGACAAAAGGCTATGGCGCGAGGACATTGCCGCGTCAAAGGCCCATGCGGCGATGCTCGGCGCGCAGGGCATCATCTCAAGCGAGGAGGCTGCGGCGATTACAGGGGGGCTCGACCGGATCGCCGAGGAATATGCCGCCGGCGGGCTGGTCGAGGATGCGGTGCTCGAGGACATCCACATGCATGTCGAGCAGCGGCTCAGCGAACTCATCGGGCCTGTCGCCGGCAAGCTTCACACTGCGCGCTCGCGCAACGACCAGGTTGCGACCGACTTCAAATTGTTCGTCCGCAAATGCATCGAGGACGCGGCGGCGGGGATCGATGCGCTGGAAGATGCGCTGTTGGCGCGTGCCGAGGAGCATGCTGCGACCGTGATGCCCGGTTTCACCCATTTGCAGTCGGGCCAGCCGGTGACGCTCGGCCATCATCTGATGGCCTATGTCGCCATGCTGGGGCGCGACCGTAGCCGGTTCATCGATGCGCGGGCCAGGATGAACGAGAGCCCGCTTGGATCGGCGGCTTTGGCCGGGACTGGCTTCGCCATCGACCGCGAGGCGACAGCGGCCGCGCTCGGCTTCGACCGGCCGAGCTCGAACAGTCTCGACGCGGTGTCCGACCGCGACTTCGCTGTCGATTATTTGCATGCGGCGGCGCTCTGCTCCGTTCATCTGTCGAGACTGGCCGAGGAGATCATCCTCTGGGCCTCGCAGCCGTTCGGCTTCGTGAAATTGCCGGATGCCTGGTCGACCGGCTCGTCGATCATGCCCAACAAGCGCAATCCCGATGCAGCCGAGTTGGTGCGCGGCCACAGCGCGCGGATCGTCGGCGATCTGGTTGCGCTGTTGGTACTGCTGAAAGGCCTGCCGCTCGCTTATGCGAAGGATCTTCAGGACGACAAGCCGCCGCTGTTCGACGCGCACGACCTGCTGTTACTGGGCCTCGCCGCCATGGCCGGAATGATTGGCGATCTGGAGTTCGTGCCGGAGAAGATGCGCGCCGCCGCCGCCGCGGGCCATGCCACGGCGACCGAGCTTGCCGACTGGCTGGCGGCTGAGGGCGTTCCGTTCCGCGAGGCCCACCACATTGCCGGGCGGGCAGTCGCGGCAGCCGAGGAACAAGGCAAGGCGCTCGATGAGCTGAGCATCGACGAATTGCAGGCCATCGACCAGCGCATCGGCAAGGCAGTGCTGGAGCAGCTTTCGGTCGAGTCCGCCGTCGCAGCCCGGCGATCCGCTGGCGGGACGGCGCCTGACAGGGTAGCAGAGGCCATCGCGGCCGCGCGCGCCGCGCGCCGGAGTCGCCAATGAGGCTTGCCCGATTTGCCCTGATCGCCGCGCTGGCCGGCCTTGCCGGCTGCGGCAAGGTGGCGCCGCTCCACCCGGCCGAGGGCCAGTCGCTGCCCGTCAAGCCGGCACTGGCGAGCAAGACGCCCGATGCCGAGGATTTGCTGACACCGCCATCCTACGCCAAGCCCGAGCGCATCGACGAACTGATGAAGCGTTCGCAGACCCGCCGCGCCGACCGTTTTGACCTGCCGCCGCCAAGCGGCGAAGCGCCGGTGCTGCCTGAAACGCAGGAGGAGAATTCTTCCGAAGAAGCCGGGCCGGCGACTCCCAAATGAGCTGGAAGCCGGTTCGCAAGGCGGTTTTCCCCGTGGCCGGGCTCGGCACGCGCCTGCTGCCGGCCACCAAGTCGATCCCCAAGGAAATGCTGACGATCGTTGACCGGCCCTTGATCCAATATGCGGTCGACGAGGCGCGCGAGGCGGGGATCGAGCAGCTGATCTTTGTCACCGGCCGGGGCAAGGCAGCGCTCGATGATTATTTCGACATTGGTTTCGAGATCGAAGCGACCATGCGGGAGCGCGGCAAGAGCCTGGATGCGCTTGGGCCGTCGCGCAGTGGGTTCGGCGAAATTGTCTCGGTCCGCCAGCAGCAGCCCTTGGGCCTCGGACACGCGGTCTGGTGCGCAAAATCGGTGGTCGGCGACGAGCCTTTCGCGGTGCTGCTGCCCGATGACCTGATGTTCGGGAAGCCGGGAGCGCTTCGCCAGATGGTCGAGACGTACGAAGAGCTAGGCGGCAATATCCTGTGCACCGAGGAAGTCGCGCCGGCGCGCACCGCGAGCTATGGCATCATCACGCCGGGCGAACAGCGCGGCCGGGCCGTGGAGGTCAGGGGCCTGGTTGAGAAGCCAAAGCCCAAGGACGCGACGTCGAACCTGGGCGTCATCGGGCGCTATATTTTGCAGCCCGATATCATGACGGTCCTGGACGCGCAGGAAAAAGGCGCCGGCGGGGAGATCCAGCTGACCGACGCGATGGCGAAGCTCATCGGCGAGCAGCCGTTCCACGCGGTGACGGTCGATGCCGTTCGCCACGATTGCGGCGACAAGGTTGGCTTCGTCCTTGCGAACCTCGCCCTGGGGCTGGACGACCCCGATGTCGGGCCGAAAATCAGAGATTTCCTCAGCCGGATCTAAGCTTCCAGTTCGACGTCCCAATAGAGATAGTCGCGCCAGCTCTGGTGCAGATAATTGGGCGGGAAGCTCCGCCCATGGTCTTGAAGCTGCCAGCTGGTGGGCCGGATTGGCTCGCGATGGATCTGCATCTGCGCCTGGCGGGGAGTCCGCCCGCCCTTCTTCAGATTGCAGGGCGCGCAGGCGGTGGCAACGTTCTCCCAAGTTGTGCGCCCGCCCTGGGCGCGCGGCACGACATGATCGAAGGTCAGCTCGCGATGGCTGCCGCAATAGACGCAGCGGAAGCGGTCGCGCAGGAACAGGTTGAATCGGGTGAAGGCCGGATATTCGTTGGGCTTCACGAATTGGCGGAGCGCGATCACCGAAGGCAGCTTCAGCGCTTGGCTCGGGCTGTGCACCTCGCGATCGTAGTGGGCGACGACGTCGACGCGCTCCAGGAACATCGCCTTCACCGCCGTCTGCCAGGGCCAGAGCGAGAGCGGATAATAGCTGAGCGGCGTGTAGTCGGCGTTGAGCACGAGCGCCGGACAGCTGTCGGGGTGACGGATCAGGTCAGGATGATACATGACGCGGGCAATGGCCTTTCCGTGTCCGCCCGCTTCGAACACCGACTCCGGCCCTGTCGCACGCAAGGAGGAGTGGGTCCGCATCGGGCCCGCTTCCCTTGTGACCAGCCGGATGCCAACCCGGCGTGACAGGCCCATGAATCGGATATTGCAAATTCGCCGTCAAGCCCGCTCGAAGAAGCATATTCGCCTGCGCCATGCGCAATGTCCGCGGCTGTGGCATCGGAGACTCACTTACCCGTGACCACAACCCGCTTCGCACCATCACCATCGGGCCGCCTGCATCTGGGTCATGCCTTCTCCGCCGCTATCGGCCATGCCGCCGCGCGCAAAGCGGCCGGAAGGTTCCGGCTGCGCATCGAGGATCTCGATTCCGGCCGCTGCCGGTCCGAGTTCGTCGACGGTATTTTCGAGGATTTGCGCTGGCTGGGCCTGAGCTGGGACGGCGAGGCGCTGGTCCAGTCCGAGCGGACGCGGCTTTATGCCGAAGCGCTCGACCGGCTTCGCGAACAGGGGCTGGTCTATGCCTGTTTCTGCACTCGCGCGGACATCGCGCAATCGCTCACCGCGCCCCACGGCGACGCCGGCGCAGCCTATCCGGGAACTTGCCGCGGCCTGCCCGACGACCCCGGGCGGCGCGCCATGACCCCGCATAGCTGGCGCCTGGATTCCGCCAAGGCGATCGCGCTTGCCGGCTTGCCGACATGGACGGAAGCCGACGGGACTGGCTTCGCGGCCAGGCCGGCGGACATCGGTGACGCTATCCTGGCGCGCAAGGACGCGCCTTCTTCCTACCATCTCGCCTGCGTTGTCGACGATGCGGCGAGCGGCGTCGATCTGGTGGTGCGCGGTTCTGACCTCAGGCCGTCGACGCCAGTTCAGCGATTGCTGCATTCCGCCCTCGCCCTGCCCGAGCCAACATATCTGCATCACCCCCTGGTCCTGCATGCTGATGGACGGCGGCTGGCGAAGCGTGACCTCGCCCCGACATTGGCGATGATCCGGGAAGCGGGTGCCGATGGGCCCGCGCTGGCGGCCGATCTGATCGACGGCAAGCTTCCGCTTGGTTTCACCTTCTCCGAGGGCTAGAGGCCAGCCGATGAGCATCTTCCTAGTGCTGCTTCTGGCCGCGGCGATGGCGGCGACCGTCTATGTCCTGGTCCGTGGTGTGATGACCATGGCGCAAGGCAAGGAACTGTCGAGCGAGAAACAGCAGCAGTGGATGCGGCGCCGCGTCATGTTTCAGGCGCTGGCGATCATCATCGTCATCATCATCCTGCTTGCCGCCGGCACGTCGCGGAGCTGAGCCCGGATCTCCCGACCATGGTGAAGCTGAACAAAATCTACACCCGGACGGGGGACCATGGCACGGCGGGCCTGGTCGACGGCTCGCGCGTTTCGAAATCCTCCGCGCGCATGACGGCGATCGGCGAAGTCGACGAGGCGAACTGCGTGATCGGCATCGCCATCCCGCTGCTCGGCGAACATACCGGCGCCCGATTGCGGCAGGTTCAGAACGAGTTGTTCGACCTCGGCGCCGACCTGGCGACACCCGGGGAAGTCGAGGGGGCGCTGCGCATTACCGCCGATCAGGTCGAAAGGCTGGAGCAGGAGATCGATGCGCTCAACGCCGATCTCGATCCCTTGACCAGCTTCATCCTGCCCGGCGGCTCACAGGCGGCGGCGGCTCTCCACCATGCCCGCGGTGTCGTCCGCCGGGCCGAGCGCGCGGCAGTTGCGCTCCATGAATCCGAACCGGTCAACCCGCAGGCGCTCGCGTATTTGAACCGTCTGTCCGATCATCTGTTTGTTCTTGCGCGGCATGTCGCGCAAAGCAGCGGAGGGGACATACTCTGGCAACCCGGCGCAACACGACAGGGCTAGGCGAACATCTCGGCAAGCGACTTGCCGACACCCGCGCGCTGACGCTCGGTCTCGCCGCGCCGCTCAGCGAGGCCGATGCCAACCTCCAGCCATTCGCCGATGCTTCGCCGGCCAAATGGCACCTGGCGCATACGACCTGGTTCTTCGAGACCTTTGTCCTGCGCGACCATGCGCCCGGCTATCGGCCGTTCGACGAGCGCTTCCATTATCTCTTCAACAGCTATTACGAGGGAGAGGGCGAGCGGCACGCGCGGCCGAAACGCGGGATGCTCAGCCGTCCGTCGCTGAGCGAGGTCCGCGACTGGCGGGCCTATGTCGACGAGGCCCTGATACGCGCCTTGCCATCATTGTCGCCGGCAGCGATCGAGCTGATCGAGCTCGGCATCAACCATGAGCAGCAGCATCAGGAATTGCTGCTGACCGATTTGCTCGCTGGCCTGGCGGAAAACCCGCTGGAGCCAGCCTATGGCGAATTGCCGCCACCAACCGGTTCTACTGTTGAGCCTCCGGCCTGGATTCCGGGCCGCGAGGGCCGCGCGACAATTGGCGCTGCCAACGGCTTTGCCTTCGATAATGAGCGGCCGCGGCATGATGTGCTGCTTATCCCTCACGAGATTGCTTCCCGACTGGTCACCAACGGGGAATGGACGGAGTTCATCGCCGACGGCGGCTATCGCAGCGCGACCTTGTGGCTGAGCGATGGCTGGGACTGGGTGCAAGGCGAGCAGATCTCAGCGCCCCTCTACTGGCGTGCCGACGGCACCATGTTCACGCTCGGCGGCAGGCGCGAAATCGACGAAGCTGCGCCGGTCGCGCATATTTCTTTCTATGAGGCCGACGCCTTCGCCCGCTGGGCCGGGGCGCGGCTGCCGACTGAAGCCGAATGGGAGAATTTTGCCGGCGGCGCCGACCCGTGGCTCGGCCACCAGCTCGACGAGGCCGGTCCAATTATTCCACGCTCTGGCGGCAAGCTGTTCGGCGACGTCTGGCAGTGGACCGCCAGCGCCTATCTGCCCTACCCCGGCTTCAAAACCGCAGAAGGCGCGGTCGGCGAATATAATGGCAAGTTCATGAGCGGGCAGATGGTTCTCAAGGGCGCCAGCTGTGCGACGCCGCGCGGGCACAGCCGCGCTTCCTATCGCAATTTCTTCCCACCCTCGGCGCGCTGGCAATTCACGGGGGTGCGTCTTGCTCGCGACGCCTGACGACGTCGACCCCGCCTTCCGCGCCGACGTCGTCGCCGGCCTGGCCGAGCCGATACCAGCAGTGCCGGCGCGCTGGCTCTATGACCGCCGCGGCTCAGAGCTGTTCGACGAAATCACCCGCCTGCCAAGCTATTATCCGACACGCACCGAGACCGCGCTGCTGACGCGGGTGATGCCGGAAATCGAGGCGATGGCGGCGGACAATTGCGCGATCGTCGAACTGGGCTCGGGCTCTTCGACCAAGACGCCGCTGCTGCTGCGCGGCGTCCATCCGGAAGCCTATGTGCCGGTCGACATTTCCGGGGACTATTTGCGCGAGAGCGCGGCGAGAGTGGATGAGGAATTCCCTGGCATCCATGTGTTTCCTGTCGAAGCTGACTTCACCAAGCCCTTCGCCCTGCCGGAGGAGGTGGCGGACCTGCCCAAGCTGGGATTCTTCCCAGGCTCGACCATCGGCAATTTCGTGCCGCGCAGCGCCACCGATCTGCTGAGGCATTTTCGCGACATTCTCGGTACCAGCGCACGGCTGCTGATCGGCATGGATCGGGTGAAGCCGGTCGAGCGGCTGCTCGCCGCCTATGACGAGCCGGAAGGAATCACCGCCGAATTCAATTTGAACCTGCTCCATCGGATCAGCCGCGAACTTGGCGCCGACATCCCGATCGATGCCTTCCGCCATGAGGCGCGTTGGAACGACATCTTGTCGCGGATCGAAATGCATCTGGTGGCCACGCGCAACGTCGCCTTCAAGATTGACGGCCATCGCTACGAGTTTGCGGCAGGCACCAGCATTCATACGGAGAATAGCCACAAGTACGGCCCACGTGGCGGCCGGGTGCTGCTGCTATCCGGCGGCTGGACTCCGCTTGTCGAATGGAACGACGAGGCCGGTGATTTCGCGCTGATCCTGGCGGAGGCCCAGCGCAACCGCTTCGCGCCTTGAACGGGAGTTGCCCGCCCAGCAAGCGGCGGCTAAGCCCCGCGCATGGCACTCGCTTTGATCGACATCCTGCAGATGCTGCTCTGGATCCTGAGCTGGATCGTCATCGGCCAGGTCATCCTCAGCTGGCTGTTCGCCTTCAACGTCATCAACCCATCGTCGGGCTTCATGCGGGCAGTGGTCGAGGCGCTAGACCGCATCACCGCGCCGCTCTACCGGCCGATCCGCAAGGTTTTGCCGGATTTTGGCGGGATCGATTTTTCGCCTTTGGTTCTGCTGCTCGCCATCGCCATCGTCAGCCGGCTCCTGGGCGGGCTGGCGGCCGAAATTCCGCCCTACTAAGGCGATGGCGGCCCGCCTGATCGACGGGCGCGCCGCCGCCCTGGAGCTTCGTTCCCGGATCGCCGAAGCCGTCGCGCCCTTCCGGGCCGCAATCGGCCGGGCGCCGGGCCTTGCCGTCGTCCTGGTCGGCGACCACCCCCCGAGCGCCGCTTACGTCCGGTCCAAGGTCAAGGCGATGCGGGAAGCGGGCATGGAGAGCTTCGAATATCGCATTCCGGCGGACACCAGCGAGGCGGAGCTCATTGCCCTGGTCGACCAGCTGAACGCTGACGCAAAGGTTGACGGGATCCTCATCCAGCTGCCGCTATCCGCCCATGTCGATGAGCAGGCCGTGCTCACCCGCGTCGATCCCGACAAGGACGTCGATGGCTTTCACCCCGTCAATGTCGGTCGGCTGTCGATCGGGCTCGATGCGCTCATTCCCTGCACGCCGCTCGGCTGCCTGATGCTCCTCCAGCGCGAGCTCGGCGACTTGAGCGGCAAGGAAGCCGTGGTCGTCGGAAGGTCGAACATTGTCGGCAAGCCGATGGCGCAGCTTTTGCTCCGGGCGAATTGCACGGTGACGGTCGCCCATTCGCGGACGCGCGAACTGCCGCAGGTCGTCCGCCGGGCAGACATCGTCGTCGCCGCCGTCGGGCGGCCCGAACTGATCCGCGGCGGCTGGCTGCAGCCCGGTGCCACCGTCATTGACGTCGGCCAGGAGCGGGTCGAGCAGCCCGACGGCACCCGCAAATTGCTCGGCGACGTCGCCTTCGACGAGGCGCTGCAGGTCGCCGGCGCCATCACCCCGGTGCCGGGCGGGGTCGGGCCGATGACCATCGCCTGCCTGCTGCGCAATACATTGGTCGCCGCGCACCGCCGCGAGGGGCTAGCCCCGCCGGCGGATCTATGATCGAGCTGTTCACCACCGCCTTCATCACCCTGGCGGTGATCATCGACCCGCCCGGCTGCGCGCCGATCTTCGCGTCGCTGACGCGCGGATCGCCTGCGGCCGAGCGCCGCCGGATGGCGATCCGCTCGGCCGGCGTCGCCTGGGGTATCTTGATGTTCTTCGCGCTTCTCGGCGAGCCTTTGCTGCGGACGCTCGGCATTTCCCTGAGCGCCTTCCGCCTGGCCGGCGGAATCATGCTGTTCATGATCGCCCTCGACATGGTGTTCGAGCGCCGCACCGAGCGCCGCGAGGAGCGCGCCAAGGAGATTGAGGGCACGCCCGAGGCCGAGGACATCAGCGTCTTCCCGATGGCCATCCCGATGATCGCCGGGCCGGGATCGATCGCCTCGATCATGCTGCTGACGGCACGGGCCGACGGCACCGTCGAGGACCTGATCGTGCTGGCGGCGATGACTGCGGTGATCCTGCTGACTTTGATCTCTCTTTTGATGGCCGGGCCGCTGATGAAGCTGATCGGGGCCAAGCTGGAAGCGATGATCACCCGCATCCTCGGCGTCATCCTCGCCGCGCTCGCCGCGCAGTTCGTGCTCGACGGGCTGGAACGGAGTTTGCCGGGGCTGGCGGGTTAATCTCGGGCGACTGCGCTTATGTCCGCTTTCGACCCATTGCAGACATGAGCCCTTTGCCGCTTTCTATCCGCGATTTCTGCGGCACTCGTGAACGAAGCGGATCTCGCAGATCTGCTGGGCGTCCACCCATTGCGGACATTGGCACCTTTTGACCACAGCGTTGCTGTCGGCAGCGAAACTAACTCGCGTCCACTGCGTTGATCGTCTCTAGGGCTTAGTGGCCGTGTCGGTCCGCCTGTTCCGGCTTCTCGCCAGCATTCTCCACGGCCGATTACCCGCGTTCCGTAACGCATTTCTCCGAACCCCCATACTTGGAGAAGGATTATGGCCGAAACGACACCGTCTTATGGCGATGCGGATACCCTCACACCGACGCAACCCTCCCAAGTATCCACGCCCAAGGACACCACTATTCTCGGAGCCCCGGACAACACCGTCATGAAGGCGATTGTGGTCACGGACCAGGCAGCGGGAACGGCCGGGATGAAGCTGGTGGAGCGGCCCGCACCGCAGGCTGCGATAAACGACGTCGTCGTTCAAGTTCATGCTTCGGGATTCGTCGGGACTGAGTTGACGTGGCCCTCGACCTGGACCGATCGCCTCGGCCGTGACCGAACACCGTCGATCCCC
>JBKPSK010000138.1:0-9266 GCA_046734995.1 Pseudomonadota bacterium | reverse complement strand
CGGTTCCGGTGCTCGAGAATTTCGGTTTCCGAGTGCTGGAGGAGGTGCCCTCCGTCGTCGGCGGCGGAAGCCTTGGCTACATCAGCGACTTCCAGCTGGAACTTCCCCCCGGGACCGACATCGATTCGATCCTCGCCCGCGCACGGACGATCGAGCTGGCCATCTCCTGCGTCCTCACCCGCTCGGCGGAGGACGACGAATTCAACCAGCTCGTCCTGTTCGCCGGCCTCGATACGCAGCCGGTGGTCTGGCTCCGCGCCTGGTTCCGCTACTTGCGCCAGACCGGCGTCACCTACGGCCTGGCGACAGTCGTCGATGCCCTGGGCCGCGCGCCGGCAGCGACCAGTGCCCTGGTCGACATCTTCACCGCTTCGCATGACCCGGAACTCAAGGGTGGCCGCGACGGCGAGGTGAGTCGGGCGAGGGAAGCCTTTGACGATGCCCTGCGCGCCGTCAGCGCAATCGACGACGACCGCATCCTGCGGCTGATGCGAGCCGTCGTCGATGCGACCGTGAGGACCAATGCGTTTGCGCCGATGAGCAGTGTCGCGCTGGCTCTGAAGATCAATTCTTCGCTCATCCCGGGCCTTCCCGCCCCGGTGCCGTGGCGAGAGATCTGGGTGTACAGCCCGCGGATGGAGGGCATCCATTTGCGGTACGGCCCGATTGCCCGCGGCGGCTTGCGCTGGTCCGACCGGCGCGACGATTTCCGCACCGAAATCCTGGGCTTGATGAAGGCGCAGGTGGTCAAGAATGCCGTCATCGTCCCGACCGGCGCCAAGGGCGGCTTCTATCCGAAGCAATTGCCGAATCCGTCGAACCGGGACGCCTGGCTGACCGAGGGTACTGAAAGCTATCAGATTTTCATTCGATCCCTGCTGTCAGTGACCGACAACATCATCGACGACAAGGTGGTGCACCCGGACGGCGTTGTTATCCATGACGGCGAGGATCCCTATTTCGTCGTCGCCGCCGACAAGGGAACGGCGACGTTCTCCGACGTCGCCAACGCTATCGCCATCAGCCACAATTTCTGGCTTGGCGACGCCTTCGCCAGTGGCGGTTCGAACGGTTATGATCATAAGGCGATGGCCATTACCGCCCGCGGCGCCTGGGTGTCCGTCCAGCGCCATTTCCTGGAAATGGGGATCGACGTGCAGACCGATCCGATCCGCGTCGTCGGCTGCGGCGATATGTCGGGAGACGTCTTCGGCAACGGCATGCTGCTGTCGAAGTCGATCAAGCTGATCGCAGCCTTTGACCATCGCCACATCTTCATCGATCCCGATCCCGACCCGGCGGCGAGCTGGGCCGAGCGCAGCCGGATGTTCCATCTGCCGCGCTCCAGCTGGGAAGATTATGATCGTACCGTGCTGTCCAAGGGCGGGATGATCGTCCCGCGGTCGCAGAAATCGATTCCGCTGACTGCTGAGGCCCGTCAGGCTCTGGGGATCGACGTGGCGGAGATCGATCCGGCCGCGCTGATCAGCGCTATCCTCAAGGGCAGGGTGGATCTCATCTGGTTCGGCGGCATCGGCACCTATGTAAAGTCCTCGCTCCAGTCGCACTCGGATGTCGGCGACCCGGCGAACGACGGGCTGCGAGTCGATGCCAATGAGCTTCGGGCGAAAGCGATCGGCGAAGGCGCCAATCTTGCGATCACACAGGCTGCGCGCATCGAATTCGCTGAGCTTGGCGGCCGCATCAACACCGATTTCATCGACAATTCGGCGGGCGTCGATTGTTCGGACAATGAGGTGAACATCAAGATCCCGCTCAATCGCGAGATGCGTGAGGGGCGGCTAAGCGAAGGCAAGCGCAACGCCCTGTTAGCGAAGATGACCGACGAGGTGGCCGACCTTGTCCTCGAGGACAATCGCCTGCAAAGCCTGGCACTGTCTATCGCCGAGGCCGGGAGTGCAAGCGCGCTGCCGGGCCTGGTGCGCACGATCGAAGTTCTCGAAGCCAATGGCCGGCTCGACCGCCGGGTTGAGGGGCTGGCGACCAGCGAAGTCCTGTTGAGGCGCGGGCTCGAAGGTCGGGGCCTGACCCGGCCCGAGCTGGCGGTCGTGCTGTCGATGGCGAAAATGGAGCTGCAGGACGCGATTGAGAAGATCGCGCCGGCGAACGATCCTTTGCTCGAGCCGCAATTGTTCGATGCCTTCCCTAAGCCGATGCACAAGGAGCATGGCGATGCCATTCGCGCTCATCGGCTGCGGCACGAGATCCTGGCGACCAAGATCGCCAATCGCATCGTCAACCGGCTTGGCCCGGCGATCGCCATCGGCCTGTCAGAGGAAGAGGGCGTGTCATTGGGTCAGGTGGCGACTGCCTTCCTGATCGCCGAACACCTGCTTGGCCTGCCGAAGCTGTGGGAGCGGATCGAGGAGACCGAGATTCCCGAGGCCCTGCGCATCGAGCTGTTCCAAGTCGCGGCTCGGTCCGTACGCAGCCACGTCTCGGACATCCTTCGATCAACGGGCTGCGAAACGACGGTCAGCGAGCTCGTCGAGCAACTCGGCGCTAGCGTCAAGAAGGTCTCGGCTGCCGCCACCCGCCTGATACGCTCCGAAGTGCGCAACGAGGCGGCGGCCCGCCGCGAGCGTCTGATCGGGCTCGGCACGGACGTGGATATCGTTGACGGGCTGGTGCGGTTGTTCGAGCTTGACGGCGTGTTCGGCATCGCTGCCCTGGCCGCGCGCAAGCAGGCCGACGAACTGGAACTGACCAAGGCCTATACGACCATGGGCGAGGCTCTCGGTCTCGACTGGGCGCAGCAGCAGATCGCGCGCTTCATTCCCGCCGACCCGTGGGAACGCCTGCTGATCGCCGGGCTGGAGCGCGACTTCGAGCAGCTGCGGCTCGATTTCCTTGGCCGCCTGCGCGATCCGGACGTGGTTTCAGCGACCGAGCGTTGGATCGAGCGGCACTCCTCGCGCATCGAGCAATTCCGCCGCTTCGTCATCCAGGCACGCACCGCCGGTGCGGTCACGGCGCCGATGCTCGCGCAGATCGCCAATCAGGCGCGGATATTGTTGGGGCGGTAACCGGTTGCGGATTGCAATTCTCGCGCCGGGTCCGGAATATACGGAGCCTTGGCATTGGGCCTACGACGTCGAAGCAAATGTCCTGGAAGCAGCCGGCTTTGCGGTGACGCCGGTACCCTGGACCGAACCAGGGGATCTCGCTGACTTCGATGCAGTGATGCCGTTGGTCGCCTGGGGCTAACACGAACGTCATGACGATTGGCTGGCGCTGCTCGACCGGTTGGAATCGGTCGGACCAAGATGCATCAACCCGCCCGCTTTGCTGCGCTGGAACAGCGACAAGGTCTACCTTGCCGAGCTGGAAGCAAAGGGCGTTCCAACCGTCCATACGTTCGCGGTTGAGGTGTTGGACGAGCATTCGCTGGCCGAAGCCCGCGCTCGTTTTGCCTGTGAGCAGTTAGTGGTTAAGCCGCCGGTCTCCGCTTATGCTACCGGCACTTTCCTGTTGCGGCCGGGCGATATGATCCCAACGGAAATTGCCGGGCAGCGAATGCTGGTTCAGCCGTTCATGGAATCGATTGCGCGCGAAGGCGAATATTCACTGATACTGTTCAACGGTCGCTTCAGTCATGCGATGCTCAAGACCCCCAAGAGCGGCGATTTCCGAGTGCAACAGCACCTCGGCGGTACGGAACGTTCCTCCTCGCCTCCGGCCGAAGGGGAAGCATTGGCCCGCGCTGCACTGGCCGCCGCGCCGGAGGAGGCGGTCTATGCTCGTGTCGACATGGTCGCGGATGAAGCTGGCGATTATCGGATCATGGAGCTGGAACTGATCGAGCCGTCCTTGTGGCTGCAGCACGCACCGGATGCCGGCGCCGGCTTCGCCTCAGCCGTTCGTCGCGCGATCGAACAGCCATAAGCGGATCGCCGAGGTCAGGTTCGGCGGCCGTTCAGCCTCGATTCGCAGGGCGTCGATCCGTGCGACCAGGGCATTGACGGGGACGCCGAGCTCTCTCGCCGCTCGATCCAGCGCGTGCCAGAACAAGGGTTCAAGGCTGATCGACGTCTCGTGGCCGGCAATGGTCACAGACCTCTTGATGGGTCCTTGGAAGCGATTGAGCTCCAAGGCTCAATACATGTGCTGGCCGCCGTTGATCGACAGTGTCGAGCCGGTGATGAAGCCGGCATTCTCATCGACCAGGAAGGCAACCCCACGTGCAATTTCCTCGGCCTTGCCGAGGCGGTTGACCGGGATCTTGGCGACGATCTTGGCGAGCACGTCCTCGGGCACAGCGGCGACCATGTCGGTGTCGATATAGCCCGGCGCGATGGCGTTGACCGTGACGTTGCTCCTCGCCCCCTCCTGAGCCAACGCCTTGGTGAAGCCGTGGATGCCCGACTTGGCAGCCGCGTAATTGACCTGGCCGTACTGGCCGGCCTGGCCGTTGATCGAGCCGATATTGACGATGCGACCATAACCGCGCGAGGTCATGCCCTCGAACACCGCCTTGGCCATGTTGAAGCAGCCGCCAAGGTTGGTGTCGATCACCTCCTGCCACTTCGCGTGGTCCATCCGCTTCATCGTGCTGTCGCGGGTGATTCCGGCATTGTTGACCAGCACGTCGACCAGCCCAAGCTCATCTTGGACCTGCGCCACGCCGGCCTGGCAGGCCTCACAGTCGGCGACGTCCCATTTGTAGGTCTTAATGCCGGTGCGCTCGCTGAATTCGCGCGCGCGCTCGTCATTGCCGGCATAGTTGGCGGCGACGGTCAGCCCCATCTGCTTCAGGGCGATGCTGATCGCTTCGCCGATGCCACGCGTGCCGCCCGTGACGATTGCCACTCGTCCCATGAAGCCTCTCCTGTTGTTTTGAATCGGGCTTATTCCCCGTTAATCCAACCGGCAAGCTCGCGACGGATCAATTTGGTTATCATGTCCATGCCTTCGAGGCTGTCATTCAGGCATTCGAGCAAGGCAAATTGCTCGCCGCCGGAGGCAAGGAACGTCTCCTTGCCGCGGATACCCAATTCTTCGAGCGTCTCCAGGCAGTCGGCCGAAAAGCCGGGCGCGGCGACCGCGATGCGCTTCACGCCTTGCGTGGGATAAGCCGCCAAGGTTGCATCCGTATAAGGCTCGAGCCATTTCGCCCGGCCGAAGCGTGACTGGAATGCGACGTCGACGGGCAGCGACAACTGCTCGGCAAGCAACCGCGCGGTTTTTTGGCAATGGCAGTGATAGGGATCGCCGAGCTCGAGCGTCCGCTGCGGCATGCCGTGGAAGCTCAACAGCAGCCGATCCGGCTTGAATCGCAGCGCAGCCATCTGGCGCTCCATCTTCGCCTTCAGCGCGCCGGTATAGGCGGGGTCATCATAATAAGGCGGGAGCGTGCGAATCGCCGGCTGCCAGCGCATGCGGGCCAGCACTTCGAAGGCGCGGTCGTTCGCGGTCGCGGTGGTCGCGGCGCAATATTGCGGGTAGAGCGGCGCTAGCAGGATGCGCTCACACCCCTCTGCCTTCATTTGGTGCAGCTCGGTTGAAATGGCTGGCCGACCGTAACGCATGGCGTGGCGGACGAGGCATGCATCGCCAAGCCGCATCTGCAGCGCAGCCGCCTTGCGGCGAGTGATGGCGGCTAGCGGCGAACCATGTTCCGTCCAAACTTGGGAGTAGGCGTGAGCGGATTTCTTCGGCCGCGTACGCAGGATGACGCCGCGCAGGATAGGCTGCCAGGCGATCGCCGGGATCTCAATCACACGACGGTCGGAAAGGAACTCGGCGAGATAAGTGCGGACCGCCTTCGGATTCGGCGCGTCCGGCGTGCCCAGGTTGATCAGCAGCACACCGATCTGTGGGCCTGGGATATCGGGATGGTCGTCCGGGCGCTGCATCAGGCCGCCATCAAGTCAAACGGCAGGTCACGCAAGCGGCGTCCGATCCCGGAGGCCAACGCATTCGCCACGGCGGCAGCGCAAACGACATGGCCAAGTCCGCTAACCCCGCCTGGTGCTTCGCGGCTGGCAACCAGTTCGATCTCGATTTTCGGCATGGGGCCCAGCCGCCTCAAGCCGAGCGCGCCGAGCGGCCGCGCGACCGGCATGCCGGCAAGGAATTCCGGCGCTGGCGTGGTCGCCAGATCGAGCGCGTGCAGCAGTGAGCCTTCGATCTGCTGGCGGACCAGGTTCGGATTGACGATCCGTCCGCAGTCGATGGCTACAACCATGCGCTCGACGGTCACCCGCTGGTTTGCGCCAACGCCCGCCTGGACGAGCAAGGCAATGTGGGAGCCGAATGCCGAGGCGGCGGCGATGCCCATCGTGCTTCCCGGCCCGCCGCCGTCCCAGCCGCCGATGGCTGTCGCCGCCGTCAGCACCTTCGCCAGGGGGAGATTGCTGCCGAGCATGCCCATGCGGAAGGTGAAGGGGTCGGCGTTGAGCGCCCGCGCCATTTCGTCGACGAAGCTTTCCGTGGCAAAACCTGTGAGCGCCTCGCTGCCGCCGCGCATATAGCCGCTGGCGAAAGGCAATTCGGGGCGCACCGAATCGATCCGGATCGAGGGGATGGAATAAGGCGGCACCGCGCCTTCAAGCTCGGCCGCATCGGTGACCAGTCGCGCCTTCCAGGCCTCGATTGCCCCCGCGGCGGACGGCAGGGCCGCCATGCGTGCGACCAGCGGCGGCCGGAGTTGATCGTGGTTCTGCGAGACGCTGGCGGAGATGGCCAGCTGGATCGGCTTGCCCGTCCGGCGCGCTAAGTTGACGGCAATCGGAATGGCATCCGCCTGAATAGCCCGACCCCCGCCGTCACCGATCGGCATCGGATAGAGAACGAGCGCAGAGCGCTTGAGGCCGGCGCCCCGGGATAATCCGCGGCGCGCGGAATCGTAATCCTGGACGGGCGCCCAAACCTCCAACCGGCCGTTCGACAGCCGCGCGGTCGCCACCAGCGGCTCGAGCGAAAAATGCTCGGCGGCGGCAATCCGATAAGTGGCGCCAAGCGCGCGCGCCGAGCCGACCGCGGCGTCGAAATCACCTTGGTTGAACAAGCGCCTGGCGCCTCCACTGGCCAGCGCCTCGTCGAGGGCGGCTTGAATAGCGGCATTGTCCGCGTTTGCCGGTCCGCTGAAGCGGGGCCTTGCGGCCGACAGCGCGCGTTCCGCCGCCCAGCCGGTCTCAGCGATGGCCGCCAGCCAATCCCTGGTTACGACGAGCTGTTTCAGATCAGATGAGGTTTTAGCGGCAGCGCGTGAAAAGCCCTTCAACTCGCCACCGGGAGGAGCAAGCCGCGCTGCCGCGAACAGCATGCCGGGCAAGCGGACGTCGCCGGCGAAGCGTATCGAGCCATCCGATTTGGGCGGCAAGTCGAGGCGCGGCAAGGGCTGGCCGGCAAGTCCTCCGCTTCCCCAGCGCCGCAACTGAACATCGTCCCTCGGCTCAAGCCCGGCGGCCTCAGCGGCAAGTGCGCCGAAGCCCAGCCGCTTGCCTTCATGCGTGACGAAACCGCCACCAGTGTCGCATTCTGCCGCCTCGACCTTCCAACGAGCCGAAGCAGCGCGAACGAGCAAATCTCTCGCGGTCGCACCGGCCCGGCGCAGCGGTTCTTCGAAAGCGCGCACCGACGTTGCTGCGGCGGTCACCCGCCGCTTGAGCAATGAATTGGCATAGACGGGCGAATCCGGTGCGGGGACGACGGCGACATTCTCCCATGCCGAGCCCAGCTCGTCGGCGACCAGCTGGGCGAGACCGGTCCATATGCCCTGGCCGGTCTCAGCCTGGGGGACTGCAACGATGATCTGGCCGTCGAGATCGACCTTCAGATAATGGCCGAAGACATATTCGCCTTTTTCGGCGGTGAGGGCGCTGCCGAACGTCCTCGGCCACAGCGAAAAAGCGACGATCAAGCCAACGCCGGCGCCGCCTCCGATCAGCAAAGTGCGGCGGTCGAGACTAATCAATGGGCGTGCTTTTGTTTCAGTTCAATGCGATCGATCTTGCCGGTGCCGAGTCGTGGCAGGGGGTCGGCAGAGAAGATCATCCGCGCCGGGATTTTGTAGGCGGCCAGCTTGCCGCGGAGGAAATCGCGCAGCTCGGATTCGTCGAGTGCGCTGCCCTTTCGCGTGTGCAGAACTGCAACGGGCACTTCACCAAGCCGCTCGTCGGGCACTCCGAACACCGACGCCTCGGCGACCTCGGGGTTGGAATAAAGCGCGGCTTCGACCTCTGCCGCGCTGATGTTCTCGCCGCCGCGGATGATGATATCCTTCTTGCGATCGACGATGAACAGATAGCCATCTTCATCGAGGTAGCCGATGTCGCCGGTGCGAACGTAGCCGTCCTCGGTAAAGGCGGCCTCGGTTGCCTCCGGATTGCGCCAGTAGCATTTGATGTTGGCGGCCGTCCTGATGCCGATCTCGCCGCGCTCGTTCACCGGCAAATGCACGTCGCCAGCGCCGATAATGGCCAGCTCGACGAAAGGCACTTGCGGCCTTCCGGTAGACGCCGGCTTGGCCGCATAATTAGTCCAGTAGTTCGCGCAGCCGACAGCGTTGGTCTCAGTCAGGCCATAACCGAGGGCGGGCTGCGAATTTGGAAAACTCTTGTGCAGCCGCTCGACATGCGCGACCGGCCGCGGCGCCCCGCCGCCGGTAATGTCGGTCAGCGACGACAAATCATATTTCTCGCGCTCGGGGTGGTTCATTAGCTCCAGGCTCATGGTCGGCACGCCGACGAAATAGGTAATCTTCTCCTTTTCGATCAGCCGGAGCGCCTCGCCCGCGTCCCATTTGGGCATGATTACCATGCCGCGCCCGATGACGAAGCTATTAAGAAGGACCGGGACTTCGCCGGTGACGTGGAACAGTGGGACGCTAAGCAAGGTGCGGGGTGGATTGGGCGGCGGGCGCCCTTCGGCGGACAGGATGCCGAGCAGGGTCATCAGCCCGGTGGCATAGGTATAGATTCCCGTAGTCACTGCCCGATGGGTCGACAGCGCGCCCTTGGACTCACCGGTTGAGCCAGAGGTGAACAAAATTGTGGCATCGTCCTCGGGTACGATCGCCGGCAGCTCGACTTTCTCATCGGCGCCGTCCAGCAGGGGCGCCAGCGCGTGGTTGAGCGGCTTTTCGATTTCGAGGGTGACGGTTTGCCATTCGCCGGCATCCCAAATCCGTTTCGCTCGAGGAATATCGGCGAGGACCAGCGCGGGCTCAGTCAGCTGCAGCGCATGAGCGAGCTCGTGCGGTTCCCACCAGCCATTGAGGAGGGTTGCGATCGCACCCGCTT